>MGNX01000119.1:38375-38478 GCA_001796935.1 Chloroflexi bacterium RBG_16_60_22 | reverse complement strand
GGCGAAGCCCTGGATTTTCCCGAGGGAGGGGGTGAAAAAGGTGAGGATGCTGTCCGCCTCCCCCAGCTTGGTCTTCTTGATAACGACGGCTTCGGTAGTATAG
>MGNX01000119.1:37398-38323 GCA_001796935.1 Chloroflexi bacterium RBG_16_60_22 | reverse complement strand
TCAAACGTATTTCATTATTATCTGTTTATAATCTATTCAGACACCCTCAACATTGCTTCTTGTATCTTTCTTATTTGTTCTTCTATGCTATACTTCAAGGTCTCTGTTTTTTCTCGTATTTCGTCTGTTGCTTTATCAATATTAGTGCATTGCCTCTGAATCTGCGAAAACGTATCCAATTTACTTTCTATCTCTTTTATACTCTCTGATATGGTCTCAAGAGCCTCCTCTTTTATGGATATTTCTTTTGTAACTCTTAACTTTGCCCATTGATACGCAATATTTAATAACTCAGGAAAGAATAAATCAGCTTCTTTACTTCCTAGAGCACAGACTAACATATTTCCTCTAAACTCATTAAACCAGCCAATCTTTTTAGGGAAAGCTTCTTTATATTTTGATACGAAGATTCCGTATTTTGCACCCCTGTTTTTCATTGCAGTTTCTAGGTTCTCTATGATTTTTGGTTGTGTCAGATTATCCCAATCCTTCGTTTCCAGCACTATCTTTTTATCAGGAGCATCCCTTAAAGTAATTAGAAAATCGCCAGCAAAACTACCACTAATTTCTCCATATTCACTCGTTTTTCTTTCTAGTTCGTCGCCCATATATTGAGATATAAATGTGCTGAGGATTTGTTCACAAGCATCTTCAAATACGTATCCTTTAAGAGTAGTAATTTCAATTATCTCTTTTTTAGCTTCCTTGCCTTTAATAATATCTCTAAGCTCTTCAAATTCTTTTTGTAGTCCTTTCCTCAGTTTGCCTAGAGGGGAGCTGTCCGTTGTTGGATCGAAAATGTTTTCTATGATTCCCCCCTCATCAAAGTATTCCTCTAATAAAGATGATAATTTTCCGAAGTGGCTTGTTTTCACTTCTGGATCAAAGCATTTGTTAAACTTGGTCATTAGAGAACTAAATTCTT
>MGNX01000119.1:37027-37373 GCA_001796935.1 Chloroflexi bacterium RBG_16_60_22 | reverse complement strand
CCAATAGCACCAATTCTTAGCGCGCTTATTAAGCGGTCAATTCTTTTATCTCCGTCAACCTCTTCTAAAAAATCATATAGATTTTCGTCTTGTACTTGTACGTCTTTTATCGTTACTGTCCTGCCATCCTGTTCCAGAATAACGTTTCCATTCATGTTTCTTACCTCCTTGTTTAAACCTCACCCCCTGTGTCCCCCTCTCCTGGCAAGGCGTTCCGCAGGAGAGGAGGGGATTAGGGGAGAGGGGCTTCGCCCCTCTTGGACGCCCCTTTTGCCTCCCCCAGATGAGGGAATCTGAAATCCCTCTTAATCTCCCTTTACCAAAGGGAGAAACAGGCCTTCCCACT
>MGNX01000119.1:27426-37004 GCA_001796935.1 Chloroflexi bacterium RBG_16_60_22 | reverse complement strand
TTTCGTAAAGGGGGACCGAGGGGGATTTTCTCCAACGTCCCCGTTTTCTAGAGTATAGGGGAGAGCCGGAGAGGGGTGCAACCCCTCTCTAAATAATTATTCCCCCTTCCCTCTCGCCTGCCAGAGAACTTGTTCGGCGAGCAGGTCACCAATACCCAAGGGAAGGGGGCCAGGGGGATAGGTTACGAAACAGAATTGCTGAGCAACAATAATCTAAAACTCGGACCTTCCCTCAAGGGCGCGCGTTAGTGTGACGTCGTCGGCGTATTCCAGCTCGGTGCCGTAGGGCAGGCCGCGGGCGAGGCGGGTGACCTTTATCCCCAGCGGGGTGATGACCTTGCTCAGGTACATGGCCGTCTGCTCGCCCTCAAGATTGGTGTTCGTCGCCAGGATGACCTCGCTCACCGTATTGTTCTGGAGTCGGGCCAGCAGCTCGCGGATACGGATAGCGTCGGCGCCGATGCCCTCGGTGGGGGAGATGGCGCCGTGGAGCACGTGGTAGAGTCCGTGGTAAACGCCGGTATGCTCCAGCGCCAGGACATCCTGCGGCTGCTCCACGATGCAGACCTGACTGACATCCCGCTGCTGGTTGCGGCAGATAGGACAGGGGTCGGCCTCGGTGACGTTGCAGCAGGAGGAGCAGAGGGTGATTTTACGCTTCAGGGAAAGGACGGCCTCGGCGAGGGACTTTGCCTGGTCCTCCGTGGAGCGCAGGAGGTAGAAGGTGATGCGCTGGGCGCTCTTGGGCCCGATGCCCGGTAGTTTGCTGAACTCCTGCACGAGCCGGCCGATGGCGTCTCTGGCGGGGGTGATGTCCCGGTTCAAAGGTGGCTCTCCTTGTTCTCTCTAGGTCAGGCCCGGTATTTTCAGTCCGCCGGTGAGTCCGCCGAGCTGTTTGGCGGCCAGCTCCTGTGCCTTGACCTGGGCTTCGCGGACGGCGGTCAGCACCATGTCCTCGAGCATCTCCACGTCCTCCGGGTCGACGACCTCCGGCGATATCTTGACCGACTGTACCTGCTGCTGGCCGTTCATCACGACGGTTACGGCGCCACCGCCGGAGCTCGCCTCCACGGTAAGGTTGGCCAGCTCTTCCTGGGCCTTGACCAGCTGCGCCTGTAGTTTCTGGGCCTGCTGCATCATAAACTTGTTCATGGTTCCTCCCCGTTGATAGGCTGGGCGCCCATCCTCATGGCGGCCTTGACCAGGTGGTTGTTCTCCGGCTCGTAGACACAGCGCACGCGGCAGGAGCGCCCCAGGAAACCGCTGACGATTTTCTCGGCGGTCTTCTGGTTCTCTATCTTCTCCATGTTCTCTTTGTGCAACGGATATCTGAAGGAAAGCACCAGGGTGTCTTCCTGGATTTCTTTGGGTACGGCACTCCGCAGCAGCGCGGCGGCCGGTGTGCGGCCGAAACCGCCCGGCGCTTCCATGATGAACCTTCTCCAGTTGAGCCGCAGTTGCTCGATTTCGCTGCCGGCCTGCAAAGGGCTGACCGTGGTACTTTTTATTGCAGGTGGCGCTTTCCCGGTGGTGGCCAGCGCCGGTTCTTCAGCGGTAACGGGCACCGGTTCCCCGGCGACCTCCGGTGCGGCGGCCGGCGGTTCCGGCTCCGTGGTTTTCGCGGCTTCCGGGGGAGGGGCCGGTTTTTCCGCCCGGGGCGGTGGGGCAGCCCGGGGGGCCGACCTCCTGGCGGCGGGTTCAGGGCCGGCGCGCGCCGGCTCCTCCTTCACTAACGTCTTTACCTCCGATTCGGGCAGGGTGCATTCCACCATGGCCAGCTCCAGGGGCAGGGTGGAGTAGTTGTCCAGCCCGAGCTCAAGCTGCCCGAAGAGCTTGACCGCCCGCAGTACCTGGGGAAGGGATGTCCGGGAGGCCAGCTCCTTGAGCTCCCTGGCGTCATCAGGGGTCAGTTCCACGGCGTCGCCCGACCCCGTCTTGAAGAGCAGGAGCAGACGCAGGTACTCCACCAGCTCGCGATGGAACTGGCGCAGGTCGAGCCCGTCGCTGTTGACGTTGTTGATGGTGGCTACCCCGGCGGCGACGTCCCGGCTGACGATGTGCCGCGCCAGCTCCCTGGCCCGCTGGTCGCCGGAGATGCCGAGCAGGCTCTGGACCTGGGAGAGATTAACTTCTTTACCGTAGTAAGTCGTCAGCTGCTGGAGCAGGTTGAGGGCGTCACGCAGGCTGCCGGTGGCGGCCCGGGCGATGAGCTTCAGGGCCTCCGGCTCGATGCCGATGCCTTCCTTTTCACTGACGCGGGAAAGCTCTTTCACCATGTTGGCCTGGGTATGGCGGTGGAAATCGAAGCGCTGGCACCGCGAGAGGATGGTGGGCAGGAGCTTGTGCGCTTCGGTGGTGGCCAGGACGAAGATGACGTGGGGCGGCGGCTCTTCCAGGGTCTTGAGCAGGGCGTTGGAGGCATCCTTGGAGAGCATGTGGACTTCATCGATGATATAGACCTTGTAGCGGGCCTGGTTGGGGGCATAGTTGACCTTCTCCCGCAGGTCGCGGATATCGTCGATGCCGCGGTTGCTGGCGGCATCGATTTCGATGACATCAAGGGCCCGGCCCTCGGTGATGTCCCGGCACATGGCGCACTCGTTACACGGCTCACCCTTGCCACTGGTCAGGCAGTTGACCGCCTTGGCCAGGGCCCGCGCCGTGCTGGTCTTACCGGTGCCGCGGGGGCCGCAGAAGAGGTAGGCGTGCGATATCCGCTCGCGGCCGAGGGCGTTGAGCAGGGTGCGGGTGACGTGTTCCTGCCCCACCACCTCGGCGAGAAGCTGGGGGCGCCACTTGCGGTAGAATACCTGTGAAGCCATTATCTTTTATTATACCCTAAAACAGGCCGTTTCCCAACCAGTACCGGGGGTAAAAAGGAAGAGGGGCTTGCGCCCCTCTTGGATGACCCGGAACATTTTATTTTAAAGCAGCGACGGTATATCCTTGGAGACGTCCTCCAGCGCCTTGAGCTTGTCCTCGGTTTCCTCCTGCCGCTTCTTGAACTCGGGGATAAGGTCGGTGGAGCGCAGGTAGTAGTCCCTGACCTTCTCGACGTCGCTAAGCTCGGAGAGCAGCACGGTAACGTCCACCAGGCCCCTCTCGCGGGGGTAGTCGCCGTTGCGGATGATGGCCTCGGGGGCGATGTCCCTCATGTAGTCGCCGATTTCCTTGACCATGTCCATGTTCATCTCTTTGGCTGGGCCGGATACCAGGTAGAGGGCGCGACGGGAATCGGCGGGGTTGCACTTCAGGGACAGCTCGCTGATGGCCTCGTCCATGGCCTGGATACCCTTCTGGATTTCCACGCCCTTCTTGCGGAAGTCGCTCTTCCACTCGGTCGGCCACTTGAACAGCGGCGCCTGCGTCTTGCCGTAGCCGACGACCGTCCAGCCCACCACCGTCTGGATGATGTCGCCGGCGTCCAGCAGCTTGGCGCCGATGTAGCGCGATTTCTTTTCCTCGCCGGCGCAGAGCAGGTTGTAGAAAGGCTCGGCAATCATGGAATTTATCTTGGACATGTTGGTCTGGATGGACGAGTCCTTGCGGACGTAGCGCTGGTTATCCACCAGGAAGACGGCGTCCGCTACCGAGTAGCAGGACTTGATGCAGGTGGCCACGTTGAAGACGGTCCTCTCTTCGGTGGACTCCTCGTGCTCGAAGGGGAGGACAATCAGGTTCCATATCGGCTTATCGATGTAGCGTTCCTTCAGGTGCTGCGTGATGATAGAGATAGCGCCGGAGCCGGTGCCGCCCGCCGAGCCGGCGATGAGCAGGAAGGCGTCCGTTTCGAAGAACTTCTTGGTGGTCCGGATGGCGTCGATTATCTTATCGGCGTCTTCCTTGGCAATCTCGGCGCCCAGCTCGTTGATTTTCCCCACGCCGTGGCCGCCGGTCTTGCGGCTGCCGATGAGAATCCGGTGGCGGTGGTCATTGCTGATACTGGACAAACCGCTTAAATCCGCCTGGTCCGTATTGACGGCAAAACAGCCGGTGATAATGGTCATACCGCGCCGACTCCGGGCTCTGCCGTTAAGCCGGGCGAACTCGTCAGCAATCCTGCCACCGCACTGCCCTAGGCCTACAACCACTAATTTCATAATACACCTCAATGTTGATAGAGTTATGCTATTTTTAACATAATGGCATCAGAATGTCAATCACTGATGCTGAAATTAAGACTATAAATTTTAGTACTACTGATGTATATTACATATAGCGTATGACGTTAGGGCTATGCCCTGATAATGTAATATATTGAAAAACAGGGTAGTGTATAATAGAATAATCTATGCCGTTAAGACGGTAGCGGTATTTTAAAGAGGTGGGGATGATGTGTCCCGAAGCAGTAGAGGACGTTGAGGGTAATATCGGCGACTTCGAGAAAGCGGTAGCCAGGGCGGAGCAACTGAGCCGAGCCGCCAGGGCGGCCGCCGAGAGGTCCACCAAGACCGCCATGGAGGCGGCCCGCCGGGCGGAGCAGATAGGCAAGGAAGCCAGGGAAGCCGCCGAGGCCGCCGCCAAGGCCGCTCAGGATGCCATTGAGCGCGCCGAAAAGGTGAGCCGCGAAGCCAAAGAGGCAGCGGAAGCCTCGATAAGGGCCGCCAACGAGGCTATCGACCGCGCGGAAGAGGTGGCACGCAGCCCCAAGGAGACCGCGCAATCGATGGCCAAGGCGTTCGAGAGCGCCATCGCCCGCGCCGAGAAGATAAGTGAAGAGGCTATGCACGCCGCCGAATCGGCGCTGATGTCGTCCCAGGACGGCCTGGGCCGGATTGACGGGGTAAGCCGCGAGGCCAGGGGCATGGCGGAATCGGCCCGGGAAGCGTCCCAGGAGGCAGTCAGCCTGGCCGAGACGGCGTTCAAGGCGGCCAAAGAGGCCGCTGATGAAGCCATAAAGTCGGCCCGGGAAGCCACCGCCCGGGCGGAGAAGATTGTCCGGGAGACCCGTGATACCGCCGAAGCCACCAGCAAGACGGCCCGGGAAACGGTCAGCCGGGCGGAAAAAACGAGCAAGTCCACCCGGGAGTCCGCCGAGGTGGCGGCCAGGGCCGCCGAGGAAGTGGCCAACCGTGCGGAGACCATCAGCAAGGTGGCCAAAGAGGTAGCTGAGGCCTCGCAGCGGTCGTCCCAGGAGACGATGAACCGGGTCGAGGCCATCGGCCGGGAGGCCAAGCTCGCCCATGATGCTTCGCAGAAGGCCGCGCAGGAGACGCTGCGCCGGGCTGACGAGGTCGCCAAGGAGACGCGGGCCGCCACCGATGCGGCGATAAAGACAGCCAAGGAGGCCTCAGAGGCGTCTGTACGCGCCTCCCGGGAAGCGGTGGCCCGGGCGGAAGAGATAAGCCTGGAAGCCAGGGAGACGGCTACCGCCGCCGCCAAGGAGTTCTGGGAGGCGGTGGCTAAAGCCGAGGAGATAAGTCGGGAGACCCGGGAAAAAGCCGAGGCCTCCGTCAAGAAGATTCAGGAGTCCATTGCCCAGGCCGGGGAAGATGGCCAGAAAGCCAGGGAGGAAGCCGAGCAGGCCGTGACAACTGCCCGGGAAGTGACCGAGGTGGCCATCAGGGTGGCCCGGGAGGCAGTGGAGGCCTCCGCCCGGAAGTCCTGTGAAGCGGTAGAAGCCTCCGCCCGGGAAGCCCAGGAGGCCTCGGAAGCCGCGGTCCGGGCGGTCGAGCAGGCTGTGGCATCGGCGGCCGAAACCGCCAGGGAAGCCTCAAAGGCGTCGGTGGAGACATCGCGGGAGGTAGTGGCCCGGGCGGAAGAAATCAGCGAAGAGTCCCGGGAAAAGGCGGAAACTGCCTCGAACGAATTCCGTACCGCCGTCGACCGCATGGAGGAAATCAGCCGGGAGGCCCGGGAAAGGGTGGAGGCCACGGAAGGCGCCGCCCGGGAAGCCGTCGAGGCCTCCCGGAAAGCCTCCGAGGAAGCGGTAGCCCGGGCGGAGGAGATAAGCCAGTCGGCCAGGGAGACCGCCGAGGAAGCGACGAAGGTCGTCGGGGAGGCCATTGAAGCGGCCATCGTGGCCGCGCGGGAGACCGCCGAGACTTCCGAGAAGGAAATACAGGCGGCGCTGGTCCGCGCCGAGGAGATAAGCCGGGAGACCAGGGAGGCGGCCGAGGCTGCGGTCAAGACGGCCCGGGAGGTAACGGAAGCGTTAATCAAAGCCGCCCGGGAATCGGCGGCGAGGACGGTGAAGGCAGTCAAGGAAGCCACCGAAGCTTCGGCCAGGGTGGCCAGGGAGGCCGCCGGGGTATCCATATCGGCCTTCCGGGAGGCCATCAGCCGGGCCGAAGCCACCGGCGCCGTCGCCCGGGAGACAGCCGATGCCTCGCTGAAAGCCTACGAGGACACCCTGAGCAAGTCCGGGATTGTATCGGAGAAGGGTGAAATTGCCGATGAAGAGCTGAGCGAGGCCATATCCTCGGCGGAAGAGGAAGCCGAAGCGGCCTATGAGGTTACCGAAGCGGCGTTGAGCGCCATGAGCGAGGCCGTGGACAAGGCGGAGAAGACCACCAGGGGCAGGAGCGAAGGCAAGGAGACCCGTGGTAAAATGGAAGCCCGCCTGGAGTCCCTGGCCAAGATGTATGAAGTTAAGCGGGCCCAGCAGGGTAAGCAGTCCAAGAAAGAAGCTGATGCCGGGGACAGCAAGAAAAAAAAGGACTGATTCAGGGCCGGTAAAAATTTTTCACGGCGTTAACAAAATACTGAAATATTTTGGAAAAGTTGGGGCAGGATAAGCTTAAGGATTGCTTGACTTTTTAAAAAGTGCGCCATATACTTGGCACTAAGTAGGCAGTGGACAAAATCCAGTCCTTAATTTTTGCCCCGATAAAGCTGTAAGGCAATATTAAAAATTGAAGGAGGTGTCTGTTGGCTGACCAGAAAGAGCGAACCAAGAAGTCCTCTACACCAGTAGAGAAAGCTGAAACTCCCTCTGCGGAGGTTGTGCACGCCCCGGTAGCGGAAGAGCGACCGAGAAGTCCGCTTGACGAGGTTATGAGCCAGGCCGAAAGGGCCTACGCCGCCTATATGGACGCCGAGCGGCAGGTTGCCAAGGCTTACCATGAGAACGAAACCCAGGTGGCCAAGGCCTACAAGCGGGCGGAGGCGCAGGCTTACCGGTCCTATGAAGCGACCGTAAGCCAGGCCCTCGCCGACCGCGCCGGAGCGATTGCCAAGGCTGCCAAGGCCCGTGCCGACGTTATCAGCCGGGCGGAAGAGGCCTATAAAAGCGCCGAAACGGCCGCCAACCAGGCTCACGATGCCGCGGTCGCCGGGGCCGCCCGGTCCCGTGACGCCAATCTGGAGAAGGCCTGGAAGGTCCGTGACGAGACCATCGAGCAGGCCTGGCAGATCTACTCTAAAATCGCCAGATAGATACTACCCGGCCGGAGTCCGTTACCGTCCGGCACCCGCCGCTGGCAGTGATTGATGCGGGGTGGTAGTGACGGCGGAACAGGGAGTTGGCCGCGGGCGGGTTTTTCAAGGGGGGTAGGCCGGCCGGTAATATTTCGGGTTACAGCAGCGAGGGAATATCCTTTATCGTGATATCAATCCCTCGCTGTGTGCTTACCAGACCTTCCTGACGCTTCTTGAGCTCCGTGATGAGGTTAATCGCTTTGGCGAAGTAGTTCCTGACCTTCTCCACGTCGCTCATCTCGGAGAGGATGATAGTAACCTCCAGGGTTCCCTTTTCCCGGGGGTAGTCACCGCTCCTGATGATGGCCTCCGGGGCCATGTTCTTGATGTAAGTCCCCAGCTCTTTAATCAGGTCCACGTTGATATCCCTGGACGGGGCGGAGACGAGGTAGAGCGCCCGCTTGGAGTCCAGGGGATTGCACTTCACGGAGAGTCCGCTGACGGCCTCGTCCAGCGCCTGTGACCCTTTCTGCGTCTCGGTGGCCTTGTCCCGGAAGTGGCGTGATGACGAAAAGAGCGATTTCAGGCTCGGGGTGTGCGACCGGCCGAAGCCCAGGGTCGTCCAGCCGACCAGTGTCTGGATGATATCCCCGGCATCGAGTATCTTGGCGCCGATATAGCGCGACTTTATCTCTTCACCGGCGCAGAGCAGGTTGAAGAACGGCTGGACGATGGTGTGGTTGATCTTGGTGAGGTTGCCTTTCAGGTTGGCGTCCTTCATGACGTAACGCTGGTTATCGACGAGGAAGATGGCGTCCGCCACCAGGTAGCTGGACTTGAGGCAGGTGGCCACGTTGTAAACCGTGCGGTCTTCGGTGGCCTCTTCATGGTCGAAGGGCAGGACGATGAGGTTATAGACCGGCTTATCGACGTAGCGCTCCTTAATCTGCTGCGTCAGCACGGAAATCGCCCCGGAACCGGTGCCGCCGGCCGCCCCGGCGCAGAGCAGGAAGGCATCCGTTTCCTGGAAATGCTTGGCGTTACGCACCGTCTCGATGACCTTGTCGGCGTCCTCGCGGGCTATCTCGGCGCCCAACTCGTTGATTTTCCCGACGCCGTGGCCGCCGGTCTTGCGGTTGCCGATGAGAATACGGTGCTCGTAATCGGACTTGATGGTATGCAGCCCGCTGAGGTCGGCGCGGTCAGTGTTGACGGCGTAGGCCCCGGTAATAATATCCAGCCCGCGCAGGCCGTGGGCCCTTCCGTTGAGGCGGGCAAATTCATCGGCGATTCGGCCGCCGCACTGTCCGAAACCAACAACAACTAATTTCATGACTTACCTTTTCCGGTGTTTTCCTATTTTACGCAATTCCGCAACAGGATGTCAATCGGTACTTAGGTACGGTATTCTTTCGGGTTATAAAAATAACCCGTCATCACAGAGTCTCTCCGGGTCAGTTTACCTTACAATCCCCGGGAGGCCATGTAAACGGCCAGGTCGCCGAGGCGGCAGCTGTAGCCCCATTCGTTATCGTACCAGGCCAGTATCTTGACCATGTTCCCCCCGATGACCATGGTGCTCGGGGCATCGATGATGGAGCTGTGAGGATTGCCTTTGAAGTCCAGGCTGACCAGCTCCTCCTCGCAGTATTCCAGGATGCCCTTGAGCGGTCCCGCTGCGGCGGCCTTGAGGGCCGCGTTGACCTGCTCCACCGTCACCTCTTTCTCCAGGTCGGCCACGAAGTCGATGACGGAGACGGTGGGGGTGGGCACGCGGAAGGCCAGGCCGTGAATCCGTCCCTTCAGGGCGGGGATAACCAGGGTCACGGCCTTGGCGGCGCCGGTGGTGGTGGGTATCAAGTTAAGGCCGGCAGCGCGCGCCCGGCGGATGTCCTTGTGAAAGGTGTCCAGCACCACCTGGTCGTTGGTGTAGGAGTGGATGGTGGTCATCAGGCCCTTGCTGACGCCGAAGCTATCGTGCAGCACCTTGACCGCCGGGGCGATGCCGTTGGTGGTGCAGGAAGCGTTGGAGACGACGTGGTGCTTTTTAGGGTCGTAGGTGTCCTCGTTGACACCCAGGACGATGGTGGCGTCCTCGTTCTTGGCGGGGGCGGAAATGATGACTTTCTTGGCGCCGCCCTTGAGGTGGGCGGCGGCCCTGGTGGCGTCCGTGAAGAGGCCGGTGGATTCTATAACGATGTCCGCGCCCAGGGACTTCC
>MGNX01000119.1:14979-27398 GCA_001796935.1 Chloroflexi bacterium RBG_16_60_22 | reverse complement strand
GACCACCTTTATCTCCTGCCCGTCGACGACGATGGCGTTATCTTTGGCGGATACCTCGCCGGGATACCGCCCGAAGACGCTGTCCCACTTCAGCAGGTGGGCGTTAGTGCGGGTATCGGCCAGGTCGTTGACGGCCACCACCTCCAGCTCGTCCTGGTGGTTTTTCAGCAGGGCCCGGAGGGTCAACCGGCCGATGCGGCCGAAGCCGTTGATGCCTATCCTTGTCTTCATTTACAACCTCCTCAATGATGTTTTTTGTTTTAAGAGCTGACGGCTCCTCTCCAGCATGTCGAGGAAGGCCTCAACCCTGGTCTTGACGTGGGTGTTCAGGAAGAAGTCGTCGTTGCCTTCCAGGGTCAGCACGGGCCGGCCGACAGCCTCCCGGAAGACGATATCGCCGATGCCGCGGTGACAGAAGGCCTGAACGTAGTGGATGACCCCGTCGATATTCCGGCGCGGCAGCTCGGCCTTGATGTCCTTCAGCCGGTCCTGGATGGAGTAGGGATAAGTATAGTTTGCGTACTGGCTGGCGAGGTCGGCGCCCGGCTCCGGCATGGCGAACTGGCGCTGCACCTCGTTGAAGACCACCCTGGCGCCGTGCTTCTCGATGAAGTCGTAGAGCTCCCCGGCGTAGACCGCCGGCACGCCGATGTAGGCCAGCCGCAGTTCCCCGGCGGGGTAGGGTGGCCGCGTTGGGGGGGCTTCCAGGCGGTCGCGCAGCTCCCGGCAGTATTTCCGGTAGTCCTGATTGAAGTCCGAGGCGGTGACGAGCCAGAGGTGGTTCTCTTTGCCGCTGACCGTGTTCCGCCGCCAGGTAAGCTCGTCCAGCTTGAGGGCGAGGTCGCGCCCCTCATGGAGCTGTTCCCTGACCCCTTCGGCGGCCTCCAGGGTGGTGCCCAGCGCCGCCGCCAGCCCCTCCAGCGCCGTCCGCATCAGGGAGGGGTCAGGGCGGTCCGGGTAGGCAAAGGGTATGGCGTTCAGCCCTTTAAGGCGGAGGACTTCCATGAGCATGACGGTATTGGAGCAGTCGCCGCCGGTAACGCAGAGGATATGCTCGATGCCGTAGTCCAGGCAGACGCCGTAGATTCCCTTTATCCAGCTGCAGCAGTTGAGGGGGAAGCCGGCCCTTTCGGCGATGGCGATGAGGCGTCCCGGATTGGGGTCGGTGACGAGGACATTGTTCAAATCGACCGGCTGATAGCCGGCGGCCATCAGCACCTCGACCGGGACGGTGGTGGTGATGCCAATTTTCTTCATCCGGGATATATTATATCAGGTTTGCCGGTAGTATATCATGCCGTCCCGCGCCGCCTTTTCAACATCGCGGTTGGCTACCATCAGCTCGAGGTGGGCCAGCGTCTCGAAGATGGCCATCCTCTTGTGAAAGTTATGCAGGTCCCGCCAGCCGCCGCGGAAACCCCAGGTAACGTCCAGGGCCACCTGGTAGGCGGTCTTTGGTGCGGCGGCCACGGCCTTGAGAATCTCCCGGTTGCGATGCTCGTGGTGCTGGCGAATCTCCTCGATGCGCGGGGCGAGCCCGTGAAAGGGCTCTTCATGGCCGGGCAGGACGAGTCCCACGTCCAGCTTTTTCACGGCCTTGAGGGAGTCGAAGTACTTGCCCAGGGGGTTTTCGATTGACTGGGGGTGCATGCCGATGTTGGGGGTGATGGTCGGCAAAACATGGTCGCCGGAGAGCAGGAGCTTTTTAGCGGCCTCGTAGAGGCAGATATGCCCCTGGGAGTGCCCCGGCGTCCAGAGGACGCGGAAGGTAAACGGGCCGGTGGTGATGGTCTCGCCGCCGCGCAGGGTGGTATCCGGGTAGGAGGGGACGATGTACTTTATCAGGTCCTTGGTGGCATCCCGGAGGTCGGCGGTGGGCTCCGGGGGCACGCCGTTAATCCCCAGCCAGTGTTCCGTCTGGACAAGCAGCTCGTCCATGGTGACGTAGCGCGGCCCGATGAGCCTCTTCTCGTACTCGTGCAGATAGAAGTCGGCGCCGGAGAGCTCCTTGACGCGGCCGGCCATGCCGTAGTGGTCGGGGTGGACATGGGTGACCAGTATCCGGGAAATCTCCCGGATATCGCCCCCGATTTCCTTTAATCCCTTTTGCAGAATGTCGAACGAGGCCGGCGTGTTCCAGCCGGCGTCGACGAGGAGATAGCCGTCGTCACCCCTGACGAGGTAGACGTTGACGTGGGCGAGGTTCGACCCCGCCATGGTAATGGGCAGCTTGAGCCAGTGGATGCCGGGGACGACCTCAGTCATTTCTCCTCTTTTCTATGCTGAACCCCGTATTGGGAATACGATTTTGTCATTCCCAACTTGATTGGGAATCCAGAATCAGAGTAAATATTCATATAAATCTCTCCATTGAGGATTTTCTTTTTCAATTAATTCTAACTTCTATTTCCTGTTCCATCTCTTTAGCTGTTTCTCCCGAATAATAGCTGATTCAATTTCGTCACATTGTTCATAATAAACTAGTAAATGCACTTTGTATTTTTTAATAAAACCATCAATATAGTTATTTTTATGTTCCTCGATACGTTTTATCAGGTCGTTGGTTATTCCTGTATAGAGTGTGCCATTGCGTTGGCTGGCTAAGATATAGACATAATAGGATTTCATTATGTTATGTTATTATTTTTCTGGATTCCCGCTTTCGCGGGAATGACATTCAGCTTATGAGCTTTTACTTAGGTTATAGAATGTTTCCAGACCCGCAAATCTGGCGTTTTTCCCGAGCTCTTCCTCGATGCGGAGGAGCCGGTTGTACTTGGCGGTACGCTCCGAGCGGCAGGGGGCGCCGGTCTTAATCTGGCCGGTGTTCAACCCCACGGCGAGGTCGGCGATGGTGGTGTCCTCCGTCTCGCCGGAGCGGTGGCTGACAACGGCCGTCCAGCCGGCCTCCCGGGCCATATTGATGGCGTCAATAGTCTCCGTCAGCGTGCCGATCTGGTTGAGCTTGATGAGCACGGAGTTGGAGGCCTTTTGCTCGATGCCCCGGCCGAGGCGCTTGACGTTGGTGACGTAGAGGTCGTCGCCGACGAGCTGGACTTTGCTGCCGAGCTTTTCCGTCAGCAGCTGCCAGCCTTCCCAGTCGTCCTCGGCCATGCCGTCCTCGATGCTGATAATAGGGTAGGCGGCCACCCACTTGACATAAAAATCTACCATCCGGGCGGGCGTCAGCGCGGTGCCCTCGCGGGCGAGCACGTATTTGCCGTCTTTGAAAAACTCGCTGGAGGCCGGGTCCAGGGCGATGTAGCAGTCCTGGCCGGGTTTATAGCCGGCCGATTCGATGGCGGCCAGGATGGCTTCCACCGCGTCCATGTTCGAGGGGAGGGAGGGGGCAAAACCGCCCTCGTCCCCGACGTTGGTATTGAGCCCCCGGCCTTTGAGCACCTTTTTCAGGGCGTGGTAGACCTCGGTGCCCATCTGGAGGGCCCGGCGGAAGCTGGGGGCGCCCGCCGGCATGACCATGAACTCCTGGAGGTCGGTGGAGTTGGCGGCGTGCTTGCCGCCGTTGAGGATGTTGAGCATCGGCACCGGCAGGGTACGGGCACTCGCTCCACCGAGGTAGCGGTAGAGCGGCATGCCCCGGTGAGCGGCCGCGGCGTGGGCCACCGCCAGGGATGCCCCCAGGATGGCGTTGGCCCCGAGCTTCGACTTGTCCGGCGTGCCGTCCAGCTCAATCAGGGCGCGGTCGATTTTAGCCTGGTCGGTGGCAGCCATACCGACGATGCTGCCGGCGATAGCCCCGGTGACGTTGGCCACCGCCTTGAGGACGCCCTTGCCGTTGTAACGCTCAGGGTCGCCGTCGCGGAGCTCCAGGGCTTCGTGCTGGCCGGTGCTGGCCCCGGAGGGTACGGCGGCGCGGCCGACGGTGCCGTCGGAGAGCTCGACCTCTACCTCCAGCGTGGGGTTGCCGCGCGAGTCCAGGATTTCCCTGGCCCTGACCTTTTCAATCGTTGACATTTCACCCTCCCGTGCCCGGAATTACGCCCCGTCTTTTATCAGCGCCATGGCCAAGTCCACCGCCTCTTTGGGGCTGCCGGCGGGGATGATGCCGCCGTCCGCCTGGTCTTCGATGGAGAGCGACCACGTATCCAGGCCGATGACGGGGATACCACTCTGGAGGGCATGGCCGATTTCCGACAGCGTGCCGTAGCTGCCGTCGATGGCGATGACCGCCCGGGCCGACTTGACCACCGCCACGTTGCGGGCGTGGCCGAGGCCGGTAACGATGGGTATCCTGACGTAGGGGTTGGCGGCCTGGCGGTTTTCCCCGGGCAGTATGCCGACGGTCAACCCGCCCTCGGCGCTGGCACCCCGGCAGGCGGCTTCCATGACGCCCCCCAGCCCTCCGCAGACGAGCACGGCGCCGCGGCGCGCAATCTCGCGGCCCACCTCTTCGGCGATTTTCAGGATGCTCGGGGGGCAGTCACTGCCGCCGATGACGGCGATGAATATATCGTTATCCTTCACGCGGGACTTCCTTCGGACTTTCTCTGCCGATTATAACACCGGAGAACGAACGGTGGCAAAGGAGATGTCCGGCGATTTCTCTTCCCACCCGGACCGCCCGCCGCCGAGCTTGACATCGTCAGCCGTCCGAAATTAAAATGTCGGCAGCGATACCCTCCCATCTCCACCGCCCGCTATTTTCTCAGGAGGCAGCATGAGCAGGGACATCCGGACGGTGCCGGCCATTCTCACCGACGACCCCGTTGCGCTGGGGAAAATGGTACTCCAGGCCGAGTCGTTTACCGACTTCGCTCAGTTCGACATCATGGACGGCCGGTTCGTGCCCTCGCGGAGCATTTCCGCCGAGCATATCGCCGGACTGGGGACCCGGCTCGCCTGGGAAGCCCACCTCATGGTGCTGCACCCGGAGGCCTACCTGGACAATTTCCGGCGGGCGGGGGCGGAGAAAATCGTCTTTCACTACGAGGCCACCTCGTCCCCGGAGCAGGTTATCCGCATGGTCAGGCAGCACGGCCTGAAGGTGGGACTGGCCGTGAACCCGGAGACCGCCATCGAGGCCATCAAGCCCCTGGTGAAGCAGGTGGACAGCGTGCTTTTCCTCTCGGTCAACCCGGGGTTCTACGGCGCCAGGTTCATCCCGGAGGTCCTGGATAAAATCGCCGCCTTCCGCCGGGCCTACCCCCGGGTGGAGGTGGGTATCGACGGGGGCATCAAAGAGAACAATATCGCCGAGATAGCCAAAAGCGGCGTCGACGTTATCTATATCGGCAGCGCCATTTTCCGGCAGCCCGAGCCCGGCGAGGCCTACCGCCGGCTCACCCAGCGGGCGCGGGCGGCGGCGGCCTGACGGCCGAGGAAAGAAAAGCGCTGAAGCTGTAAACCGGCGCCAGGCTAGCCGCCGGGCTTGTCGGTGCTCCAGTCCTGCATCATCTCTTTCAAACGCTGGGCCAGCTTCGGGCTGGAGCGGAGGCGCTCGATGAAGATGGGACACCCCTCCAGCAGGGAGTTCTGCGCCGCCGTGGCCATGCTGGACAGCAGGCTCTCCATGCCGATATCCATCTGCTGGGGCATGTTCATCCCCGGCGCCGACTGCTCCAGCTGGCGGCGGATATCCTCGGCGGTGAACTTCATCGGCACGACGCAGCTCTTGTACCAGGGGCATTCGCTGCACTGGACAATGCCGTAGGCCTCGTTCAGGACATCACTCATGGCGCTCCCTCATGAACCGTTTTCTGCCACCAGTTTTTGCAGCCTGGCATCGATTTCCGCCGCGCTCTGGAAGGAACCTATCTTCACGTCCCTTATTATACCATTTTTATCAATGAAGTAGGTGGTGGGGATGGCCGATACGTTGTACAGCTTACCCACTTCCTGCCGAGAGTCCAGCAGGACCGTAAAAGTGAGGCCCAGTTCGTCCATGAATTCCTGCACCTTCGCGGGAGACTCGGCCAGGTTGACCGCCAGGATAACCAGTCCACGCGCCTTCCAGGTCGTGTCCTCGTAGACCTGCTGGATAAAGGGCATTTCCTCCCGGCACGGTCCGCACCAGGTCGCCCAGAAGTTCACCATCACCGGCCGCCCCCGGAGGCCGCTCAGGGAGACCGTCTCCCCGCCGAGGCTCTGGAGCTGAAAGTCCGGCGCCGTCCGCCCCGGCACGGGAATATCGGCGCGGTCGGTGCCCACCGAGCAGCCCGCCGCCGCTAACCCCGCCACGAGCAGGACGATTACCAGTGCCGTTCTCAAGATTATTTTCATATAACCCTCCGGGATGATTATTTACGCCGCCAGCGAGGCAAACCAGGTCAGCTGGCCCGTCAGGATAAGGATGCCCACGATGATGAGCAGCAGGCCGCTGACAACGTGGATGACGCCCGAATAGCGGTTTATCCTCCTGAGCCAGGGCAGGACGCGGTCGAAGGCCGCCCCCACAATCAGGAACGGGAGTCCCAGCCCCAGCGAATATATCGCCAGCAGGTAAGCCCCCTGCCAGGCCGTCGCCTGGGCCGTGGCCATGGTCAGGATGCTGCCCAGTATCGGCCCGACGCAGGCCGTCCAGGTCACCGAGAAGACTGCCCCGATGGTGAAAGAGCGCAGGTACCCGGTGGTGCCGCCGGCGGACAGGTTCAGCCGCTTCTCGTAGTTAAGCCGGGGGACTTTCATGGCCGCCAGGATGAACAGGCCGAAGGCTATCAGCAGGCTGCCGGCAATCTTGCTGAGCAGGGCGTAGTCCGGCGCCACGGCGTAGCCGGTCAGCCCCACCACCGCCCCCAGGAAAGTAAAGACCACGGCGAAGCCCAGCACGAAGCTGAGAGAGTGGAGAAAAACCGCGAGGCGATTGACCTTCCCCTCGAACAGCCCCGGGCCGTTGAGGCTGGCCAGGTAGACCGGCACCATCGGCAGGACGCACGGCGAGAGGAAGGAAAGCAGTCCCCCGCTGAAAGCCACCAGGAGCGTGATGTTTTCACCCATTAATTACATTGTATAATGGAGGTAGGGGAAGTTGCCAGACATGGAATCTCACTCTGGACAAAACCCGGACTACGGCTTATAATTTCACATACATAACCCGGCCAAACGGGTATGTTCGGGGGGCAGGCAAAGGGCACCGGTAACCCCGTGTAATAAAGAGTAAAAGGAGGGAATTATGGCGCTCTACATTATGATGACCAACCTCACCGATGAAGGCAGGAAAACAGTGAAAGCCAACCCGCAGCGGATAAAAGAGGTCAATAAGGAAGTCGAGGCCATGGGCGTCAAGATACTCGCCCAGTACGTCGTCCTCGGCCAGTACGATTTCATCAACATCCTGGAAGCACGCGATAACAAGACCATCGCCAAGGTGGCCACGGAGCTGGGCTCGCGGGGGACGCTGCAGACCAGTACCCTGGCGGCCATGACGCTGGACGACTATATCGACAGCATAAAAAAGTGAAGCCCGGAACGCGCTTGACCGCCGGTGCCCTTTGGCCGCGCCCGCCGGGCCCAATAGACTAACGGGAGGACAACAATCAGACCCCTGAGCTTTACGCAGATTTCGCTCTACCAGTCGTGCCCCCTGTGCTACAAGCTGCAGTACCTCGACGGCCTCAAGTCGAAGGACCGGTGGTATTTCAGCTTCGGCACCACCATGCACCGCTGCGTCGAGCGTTTTTTCCGGGTAAACACGCCCCCGCCCCCCTCTCTGGAAGAGATGCTCCGGTACTACGAAAGGGCCTGGATTGCCACGGCCTACGAATCGCCGGAGGAAGAGGCCAGGTTCAAGGACTACGGGCGGGAGATACTCACCCGGTTCTGGGAAATTCACACCGCTGATTTCCGCCTGCCGGTGGCGCTGGAGCGCAGCTTTTACCTGGACATCGACGGCACCAAGCTGCGGGGATTTATCGACCGGGTGGACAAGCTGGACAGCGGCGGGCTGGCGATAATCGACTACAAGACGAACAAGGAGCTCTTCACCGCCGACTACCTGGAAGATGACCTCCAGCTCACGATATACCAGATGGCCGCGGAGCAGACCTGGAAACTGCCCGTGGAGCAGCTTACCCTCTACCACCTGCGGTCGAACACCGCCTGCAGCTGCCCGCCGCGGGACGTCGCCAGAATCGAGCGGGCCCGGCAGCTGGTGCGGGACGTGGCCGGCGATATCGCCGCGGGGAAGTTCCCCGCCACCGAGAACGCCTATTGCCCCTGTGATTTCCCCGAGCATTGCCCTTACTACCGCCACCAGTACCTCATCGAGGCGCCGCCGACGGCCCGCCAGGAACTGTTGCCGGGGATTGCCGCCGGCGAGGCCATCGAGCGCTACGCCGGACTCCAGGCGCAGATTAAAGACCTCCAGATGCAGCTCGACGAGGTCAAGGAGAAGATTATCGCCTACTGCCAGGCCGAGGACCTGAACCGTCTCTACGGCAGTGAGCATGAGGTTACCTATAAGCTCGTGGAGAGGACCGGCTTCACCGAGGAGGATGTCAGGGCGCTGCTGGAGCCGCTGGGGCTGTGGGAAAAGGTGCTGGGTTTCGACCAGCAGCGCCTCAAGCAGCTCCTCGCTGACGCCGCCGTCGCCGAAGATATAAAAAAGAAACTGGAGTCCCTGCGGCGTGTCACGTCCACCTTCCCCCAGCTCTGGGTGAAGCCGCGCGCCGGGGAAGAGGAATAAAATTAATACCGGGTCATGGCGAGGAGCGCCGCGACGAAGCAATCTCCATGAATAAACCTGTAAATCCTCTGGACCGCGATGTCATTCCCGCGAAAGCGGGAATCCAGCGGTGGGGCATGACTGACTGGATTCTCCGGTCAAGCCGGAGAATGACGGGTAGATTGGGAGGGATTGCTTCGTCGCTACGCTCCTCGCAATGACAGCGGAACTTTTTAAGGAGGTGCTGTGGCCAGACTTTTTTTAGTAAGGCACGGCCGGACCAAGCTTTATAAGGCTGACCGTTTCTGGGGTAAGACGGATATCGCCCTGAGCAATACCGGCATCCGGCAGGCGGAGCAGCTGCGGGACCGCCTCGTCAGGGAGAAGGTGATGACGGTCTATACCAGCCAGCTGAGTCGCGCCCGCCTCACCGCGGAAATCATCGCCGCCGGGCTGGACGTGGCGGTGCACAAGTTAGCCGAGCTGAACGAGCTTAACTTCGGCTACGTTGAAGGCCTGACCTTCGGGGAGATAACCAGGCTGCACCCGGAGCTGGCCGAGGAGCTGATGAACTGGGAGCCCCGCCCCACCTTTCCCGGCGGGGAGACCCTCGACGCGCTGAACGACCGGGTCAGGGTATTCCTGGACCGGCTCGAAAAGCACGAGGCGGGGGAGACGGTCGTCGTCGTGGCCCACGCCGGCACGCTCCGGCTCATCATCTGCAACCTGCTGGGCCTGGACCTGGCCTGCTGGCGCAAGATGCAGGTCGACCAGGGCTCGTTGAGTGTCCTGGAGACCTTCCCGCAGGGGGCCATACTGCGCTCGCTCAACGACGTTTCACACCTTAAATAACAGGAGGTCTTATGTACCGGGTTTTTGCTTCATGGAGCGGCGGCAAGGACTGCTGCCTGGCCCTTAACCGGGCCGTCCAGAACGGGTTCGAAGTGCGCTATCTGGCCAACACCGTCACCGAAGACCGGCAGCGCTCCTGCAGCCACGGCATCGCGTCTTCGGTGATACGGGCGCAGGCCCGGGCCCTGGGGATTACCATCGTGCAGCAGCGCACCACAAAGAAGACCTACGAAGCCGAGTTTATCAAGATGCTCCGCGCCTTCAAGGCGGAGGGAATCGAGGGGGGTATCTTCGGGGACATTGACTTCAATCCGCACCGCGAGTGGATTGAGCGGGTCTGCCGGGAGGCGGATATCACCCCCTTCCTGCCCCTCTGGGGGGAGGACCAGAAAGTGCTCATGGAGGAGTTCATCGACGCCGGCTTCGTGGCGGTGGTCGTCGCCGCCAAGTCCGAGTTCTTCGGGGAAGAGGTGCTGGGACGGATAATAGACCGCGACTTCCTGGCCGGGCTGGAAGAGCTGGGCCGGACGAAGGGCGTCACCCCCTGCGGCGAGGCCGGGGAGTACCACAGCCTGGTCGTCGACGGCCCCCTGTTCCAGAAGAGGCTTCAAATAACGGAGAGCCGGAAGGTCATCCGGGATGGCATCCACTTCCTGGAGATTACCGGCACCGAGCTGGGCGATAAAATCACCACCGGCAGGACGGCATGAAGAAGATAGTCGCCAGGGTCGTATCGCAGGCAGGGACCTGCCAGGCCGGCCACGGGGTGGGGGACGAGTTCGTCATCGACCAGACGTCGCCCGCGGGGCTGTGCACCTGGGCGCTCTACACGCTTTTCCCCTTCGCCGAGGTGCTGCAGTTCGGGGGTTCCTTTCCCTGGGAAAGCGGCCCGGACAAAGCCCGGATAGCCTGCCCCGACCCCGATAACCCGGTGGTCTTCGAGCTGAAGCGGGTGGAGGGATAAAGGGGAGGTATTGGCGTGGCCGGTCCCGAAGAGGCTAAGGCGAGAATCGACGAGCTGAAGGCGGCCATCAACCACCACAACTACCGCTATTACGTCCTGGACAGCATAGAAATCTCCGACGCCGAGTACGACGACCTGATGCGGGAGCTGAAGAAGCTGGAGGAGGAGCACCCGGAGCTCCTCACCCCGGACTCTCCCACCCAGAGGGTCGGCGCCGCCCCGGCGGAGGCCTTTGGCGTGGTGGAACACCGCTTCCCCCTCCTCTCGCTGGGCAACGTCTTCTCCGACGAGGAGCTTAAGGCCTGGCTGACGCGCACGTGCCGGCTGGCCGGCGATGCATCGTTCGACTTCGTCGGGGAGCACAAGATTGACGGGCTGGCGGTGGCCCTCACCTACGAGAACGGCCGCCTGACTACCGGCGCCACCCGCGGCGATGGCTTCCGGGGGGAGAACATCACCCAGAATCTGAAGACCATCCGGAGCATCCCGCTCTCTGTTTCCCGGGACGGCCCGCCCCGCTTCGAGGTGCGGGGGGAGGTCTTCCTCTCCCGGACGGGCTTTCAGAAGCTGAACCAGGAGCGGGCGGCGGAAGGCCAGCCACTCTTCGCCAACCCCAGGAACGCCGCCGCCGGCTCGGTAAGGCAGCTCGATTCCCGCATCACCGCGCGACGACCGCTGGACATCTATATCTACATGCTGGGCTGGGCCGACGGCAGGGCCATGCCCCCGACCCACTGGGAGACCATGGAATACCTGAAAGGGCTTGGATTCAAGGTAAACCCCAACAACCGCCGGCTGAAGGAAATCGCCGAGGTGGAGGCCTACTACCGCGAGTGGGAAGGGAAGCGGGAAAGCCTCGGCTACGAGGCCGACGGCATCGTTATCAAGATAAACCAGCTCGATGTTCAGGGGGAGCTCGGCGACATCGGCCACGAGCCGCGCTGGGCCATCGCCTACAAGTTCCCGGCCGTCCAGGGCACCACCGTGCTCAGGGACATCGGCATCAGCGTCGGGCGCACCGGGACCCTCAACCCCTTCGCCATCCTGGAGCCGGTCAAAGTGGGCGGGGTCACCATCAGGCAGGCCGCCCTGCACAACGAGGACGACATCCGCCGCAAGGACATCCGCATCGGGGATACGGTCATCATCCAGCGGGCCGGCGAGGTCATCCCGGAGGTGGTGGGGCCGATTGTCAGCAAGCGGACGGGTAAGGAAAAAGAGTTCAGCCTGCTGGAAAAGCTGCCCGGGAACGAGGCCGGAAAGCCCGTCTGTCCCTCGTGCGGCAAGGAGAGCATCGTCAAGCCCGAGGGGGAGGTCATGTACTATTGCACCAACGCCGCCTGCCCGGCCCAGGCCCAGCAGCGCATCGAGCTCTTCACCTCACGGGGTGCCATGGATATCCGCGGCATCGGGGAAAAAATCGGGGTGACGCTTTTCAACAAAGGGCTGGTCAAAGACGCCGCCGATATCTATTACCTCAGGAAGGAGCAGATTGCCGACCTGGAGAAAATGGGCGAGAAGAGCGCCGGGAACATCATCAACGCCATCAACCGGAGCAAAGACAGGCCGCTGGCCCGGGTTATTTTCGCCCTGGGCATCCGGCACGTCGGCACCGAGATGGCGGAGGTCCTGGCCGGCCGCTACCACCGCATCGATGACCTGGCCAGAGCCTCGAAAGAAGAGCTCATGGAAATCGGGGCCATCGGCCCCAAGATTGCCGACAGCATTACCGCCTTCTTCCGCCAGGAGGAAAACCTCGACATCATCAGGAGGCTGAAGGAAGCGGGCGTCAAGCTGGAGGAGAAAGCCGCCGGACCCTCGGCCCTGCCCCTGTCCGGCCGGGAGTTCGTCCTCACGGGGCGGCTCGAGACGCTGACGCGGCCGGAGGCGGAGGCCAGGATTAAGGCGCTGGGCGGGGCGGCCAAGGACAACGTCACCCGCAAGACCGACTACGTCGTGGCGGGCGAGGAACCCGGCTCCAAG
>MGNX01000119.1:1698-14931 GCA_001796935.1 Chloroflexi bacterium RBG_16_60_22 | reverse complement strand
AGGAATTTTTAAAAATGATTCACGTAGATGAAAAATAACGCTATCAGTAGTATTGCTATTGTGTCATTCCCAACTTGATTGGGAATCCAGGCATTTCTGGATTCCCGCTTTCGCGGGAATGACAAACCGAATCATTTTAATAAAAAACATCAAGGGACTTTATGAAACTCGTCGTCGGACTGGGTAACCCCGGACATATTTACGCCGGCAACCGCCACAACATCGGCTTCACCTGTGTCCGGCACCTCGCGCGGTCATACGGCATCCGCTTCGATAAGAAAGAGGGGCAGGCCCGCACCGGCCGGGGGGAAATCGAGGGGATAAAGGTGGTGCTGGCCCGCCCCCAGACCTTCATGAACGCCAGCGGGGAGGTGGTCGGTCGACTGGTCAAGCGACTGAAAATCGCCCCGGCTGACCTCGTGGTTATCCATGATGACCTCGACCTGCCCCTGGGCAAAATCCGCCTGGGTTTCAGCCGGAGCAGCGGCGGCCACAAGGGCATCGAGTCCATCATCGCCCGCCTGGGAAGTCGCGACTTCTATCGGGTCAGGGTGGGCATCGGGCGGCCGGACACACCGGAGGTATCCCCCGAGGCCAAGAAAGAGGCGGTCATCGACCACGTCCTCGACGGTTTCACCCCTGAAGAAAAAAAGGTTATCAGCCGGGTCGTCCCCAGGGTGGGGGAGGCGGTGGTCCGCCTGCTCACCGGGGGGATAACCGCCGCCATGAACGAGTTCAACTGATGAGCATCGCCAATAAGAGGGTATTTTATATCAAGCTGGTCCACTCGGTCGTCTTCCTCTTCATGGTGTTCAGTCTGTTTTATATCCTCTACTGCGCCGTCACCCGTACCTATAACTGGTGGCTGCTGGGGGCGATAGCCGCCATCTTTCTGGAGGGACTGGTGCTCATTATCAGTGGCTGGCGGTGCCCCTTCACCACCCTCGCCGAGAAGTACGGGGCGGAAAATGGGGCGGTGACGGATATATTTTGCCCCGGATGGCTGGCGCCGCACACCTTTAAAATCTTTACGCCGTTTTTCATCATCGAGCTTATCTGGCTGGCGATAGACTACTTCCTGTTGAAATAATCACCGGTAGTTGTCCGGGAATTTTTAAAACCCCACCCCTTCTTAGCCTTACCACCTTTATCCTCCCCTTTCCGTAAGTACCCGGCTTTGCCCTAAAGGTACTTCACCCGTGTAACCCTGAGCGTAGCGAAGGGTCTAGGGGCGGCGGGATTCTTTCGTCACCTCGTTCCTCAGAATGACATTTGGGGCAAAGATTAAGTACCCGGCAACGGGGTATTTCTTTACGGAAAATTAAGGGGAACTTTATGGATTCTTTATAGTCTTTATATTGCCGTTAATATTACTGTGTCAGAATGAAACTATAGTACTAGTACTTTTCGGGGAGAGGCGGGGAAAATAAGTGTTAAAAGTGACTTTCAGCTTTATTTTCGGGGTGATGGTTTGCGTCCTGCTTCTCTTCGGGGTCAGGACGGTTATCCCCACCCTTGCCGGGTCCGATAATCTCAGCGGTCTTTCCGAGAATACCAGCTTGGTGGACCTGCTTCCCGATATCGAAAAGATTTACCGCGAGTCCCTCACGGCACCATTCAAAAAGGCCGAGAGCAAAATCTACGACCCTGAAATCGCCGAGTTCTACCGGGAGCTGATGGACAAGACCGGCCTCGCCACGCCCGATGGAGGCACGAACTAAGTCTCCGGACAAAAAAAGTGGAGGCCACTTTTTCAAGCAACCTCCACTCACGTGACTTACCTTGACCGGACTTGACTCAACTTCGGTGATTACCACCGTATACTGGGCTTCTGCTCTGCAGAAAGACTTCCAGCTAACTTACGAGTCGCGCCCGTTTCCTCTGGCCCCACCCCGCGGGTAGGGCATCACCAATCCACCTGCCAGACTCCGAATAACCCGTGAAGCTTCACGGCACACCTCCCGAAGCGAATTCAGGTTGTGTCAAGAGCTTCGGTCATAGGATACCACAATGCGTGCCATCTGTCAAGACGGTGCCGGTCTGGCCACCGGTCCGGCGGTGAAAATTTAACATTGTCCGTCCGACTACATCACCGAGCCGCCGCTGACATCGAGGACCTGGCCCACGATATCGGCGGCCCGGTCCGAGGCTAAAATGGTCACGGCGTAGGCGATTTCCTCGGGTTCGGTACCCCGGCCAATCGGCGTTTCCGGCAGGAAACGTTGCCTGGCTTCCTCTTTATCACCCTTGACGAAGTTGGTCAGCGACCATCCCGGTGAGACGCAGTTGACGTTGATGCCGTTTTTAATGACGCCCTTGGCCAGCTGCTTGGTGAAGAGTTCGACGCCGGCCTTGGCGATGCTGTAGGTGGAGACCATGGGGTGGGCCATCCTGACGGAGCCGGAGGATATGTTGACAATCTTGCCGTACCTGCGCTCCAGCATGTGGGGCAGCACCGCCTGGCAGCAGAACATCGTGCCCTTGAGGTTGAGGGCGATTTCCCTGTCCCAGAGGTCTTCCGACTGCTCGGGGAAGGGGCCTCCCCCCAGGATGGCGCCGGCCACGTTGACGAGGATATCTATCTTGCCGCACGCCGCGATGGCTTTCTTGACCATGGCCTGGACCTCGGCTTTTTTAGTGACATCGGCCGGGATGGCGATGCACTGGCGTCCCAGCGCCCGGACCGCGGCGGCCGTTTTTTCGGCGTCAGCCGCGTTGATGTCATTAACGACGATATCACACCCTTCTCCGGCCAGCATCAGCGATATGGCCTTGCCGAAGCCTATCTGGCTGCCGGCCCCGGTTACCAGCGCCGCTTTTCCCTGAAAACCTAGGTCCATCAGCTTTTCCTTTCTGTTACAGATTTGCCGTCCCATTATATAACAAAGAATTTACAACGGTGAAATTCCCGTGGGTCTTGTTGGTGGCCGGTTGGGGAGGTGGAAAGTCTAGAGGCCCAGGTAGGCCTTCTTCACGTGCTCCATTTCGAGGAGCGCGCTGCAGGTGCCTTCCAGGGCCAGCCGGCCGTTTTCCAGGATGCAGGCGCAATCGGCGGTTTCCAGGGTATGGCGGACGTTCTGCTCCACCAGCAGGATGGTGATTCCCTGGTCGCGCAGGGACTTGATAATCTGGAAGACCTCCAGCACCAGCTTCGGCGCCAGGCCGTTGGATGGCTCGTCGATGATACACAGCTTCGGCCGGGACATCAGGCCCCGCCCCATCGCCAGCATCTGCTGTTCGCCGCCGCTCAGCGTCCTGGCCAGCTGGCTTTCCCTCTCCTTCAGGGCGGGGAAAAGGCGGTACACCTGCTCGAGGGTCTCCCCCTTGTTTTTCCAGGCGCGGTTGGCGTAGGCGCCCATCTCGAGGTTCTCCCGCACCGACATATCGGCGAAGAGCTTGCGGCCCTCGGGGATATGGGAGACGCCCATTTCTACGATGGTATGCGGCGATAGACCGTCGATTCTCTTGCCGAGGAAGCTAATGCTCCCGGAGGTAGGGCGCAACAGGCCGGAAATAGTATTCAGCAATGTGGTTTTCCCGGCGCCGTTGGCCCCCACCAGGGCCATTATCTCCGATTCTTTGATGGAGAAGGACACGTCCCAAAGCGCCTGGATTTTACCGTAGAAAGTGCTTAGATTCTTAACCTCCAGCATAGCTCTGCTCTCCCAGATAGACATTAATCACGGTCTCGCTGCTGGCAATCTCCTGAGGGGTCCCCTCGGCGATTTTCTTGCCGTGGTGCAGCACGATAATGCGGTCGCAGGCTTTCATGATGGCCGTCATCACGTGCTCAATCATGACGATGGTAATCCCCCGGTCGTGAATCTGCCTAATCATCTGCATGGCCTGGGCCACCTCGGTCTGGTTCAGTCCCGCCATCAGCTCGTCGAGCAGCAGCAACTCCGGCTTGGTAGCCAGCGCCCTGGCTACCTCAAGTTTCTTCTGGTTGGCCAGCGTCAGGTCCCGGGCCGGGATGGCGCTGACGGCCTGCAGCCCGACGAACTCCAGCAGTTCGGCGGCTTCTCTGGAGGCTTCCGCCGCCGACATGCCGGACGACGTCCCGAAGAACGCCCCGAGGCGCACGTTATCAATGACCGGCATATTGGCGAATATTTTGACCGTCTGGAATGTCCTGGCCACGCCCATGTGGCATATCTGGTGCGGTTTGCGGCCGGTGATGTTGACGCCCTTGAACTTTATTGTCCCTGAATTGGGGGCGAGGGATGCCGATATCAGATTGAAGAGCGTCGTTTTTCCGGCGCCGTTGGGGCCGATGAGCCCCGCGACCTCGCCCCGTTCGACGTGGAAGGAGACATCGGAGACGGCTGCCAGCCCGCCGAAATACCGGGTAACGCCCTCACCTTCCAGTATTCGCATACTTGCCTCCCGTGATGCGCCGCCGCAGCTTCTGTACCAGTCCCACCAGTCCGTCCGGCAGGTATAATATGGCGACCAATAAAATAATACCAAATATCAGCATGTAGTAATAGGGGAATTTGGTAATCAGGAACTCTTCCAGGTAGGAAAAAATAGCGGCACCGATTACAGGACCGTAAAGCCGCCCCATACCACCAAAGATGGCCATCAGGACCGGCATAAAAGAATAGAGCGGATTGAAGGCGATGAACGGGTCAATATATGTCCATCGTGTCGCCATGATTGCTCCAACCGCTCCCGTGAAAACAGCGCTGATGGCAAAGGCGATAACCTTGAACATGGTAACATTTATACCTATATGAACCGCAGCTTCCTCGTTCTCACCGATACTTTGCAGGGCCGAACCGAATTTGGAGCGCCTGATAAGGAAGCTGGTGAGCAGTGTCACCACCATAATGGCCAACATGACGTAATAAATAGTGTTGTAATCTACCAGGACAACGAATCTGCCACGCGTGCCGGTTATATTAATCTCCCAGAACAGGAGAAGGTGTGCGATGAGCATAACGAGCCCGAAGGTGAAGATAGCAAAATAGATGCCCTTCAGCCTCAGAGTCAGAGCGCCGACGAGCAGGGCAAGACAGGCGCTGGCGATGCCACCGATGCCAATAACGATACCCAGGGGTAATTCGTTCCCAAACAAAGCTGAACTATAGATGCCGACTCCGAAGAAGGCGGCCGGCGCCAGTGAGATGTAACCAGTAGAACCGGAGAAGATAACCCAGCTCACCGTCAGGACGACATACATAAATATGCTGCTGAGCAGTATGGCAGTATAACCTGGGGCATAGAAAGGTAACGTAGCTAACAGTATCAAAATTAGAAGAGGTAACCCGAGTGAAAATAGCCCTCTTGAAATAACCCTTTTAATATTCATCAAACTACTTCCCCAAAATACCCGTCGGCCTCACCAGGAGCAGGAGGGTAAAGATGAAATAATAGGAGGGCAGTGTCAGGCCCGGCTCAAAATAGGTTACGATGTGGCCAATGAGACCGAGTAAAAAACCCCCGATAAAACTGCCCGGGATACTGCCCAGCCCACCTAGGACGACCATTATAATGGCAATTATGGTATATTCCAGACCCATAGTTGGTTGAAAGGAGAAGGTCATGCTGATAAGTAAGCCGGCAACGCCAGCCAATAAAGCACCGAGGCCAAAGCATAAAGCCAGCACCTGGTTGATGTTTATCCCCATCAGCCCTGCCGTCGCCGCGTCCTGAGCGGCAGCCCGGATGGCCTTGCCCATGCGGGTGCGGGCTAAGAAGAGATAGAAGACTACCCCTATGACTACAGCAAATAAAAGAGCTACCAGACGATTGGCGGCAAATATGGCTCCCCCGAGATTGACCGGAACGGATAAATAGGCGTACGCCCTTATATCAGCCCCCCATATTAATATCGCCACATTTTGAATGACGAAGAGGAGACCAAAAGCGGCCAGCAGGGAGCTGGCCTCATAGGCGCCTGGTGATGGTGACGAGGTTCTCAGGCGGGTGAATAGAGTCCTCTGAAGTATAAAACCTATTATGAATATAGCCGGGCCGACAATGACCAGAGAGAGCAGCGGGTTAATGCCAAGTACCGTATACAGTGTCCAGGTGATGAAAGCCCCGAGCATGATAAACTCGCCGTGAGCAATGTTCAGCACCCGGGCCACGCCGTACTGCAGGCTGAACCCCATGGCAATCAGGGCATAGATGCCGCCCAGCATTATGCCGCCAATCGCTACGTCCAGGATTGTTACAACCATGAATGATAGCCTTCTATCTTTAGTAATTAAGAATGCAGGCTGTTAGAGGGTGCAGGAAGAGTCCGTCGGCGGAATTAACCGCCCCTATCAGGTGTCGTGATACACCCTCTAGACAGCCTGCCCGTTATCCATGGTACTATTTTTTCT
This sequence comes from Chloroflexi bacterium RBG_16_60_22, assembly GCA_001796935.1. Taxonomy (GTDB): domain Bacteria; phylum Chloroflexota; class Dehalococcoidia; order Dehalococcoidales; family RBG-16-60-22; genus RBG-16-60-22. Next base: position 8,596 of record MGNX01000119.1, on the reverse strand, counting down.
ATTGTTGCTACGCTCTAACGCTATGTTTAACTTACTTTGCCGGTGCCGGCCACGGCGGCTTGGGATATATCATGTCAGCGGTAGCCTTATCCTTGGGGCCGATAACTTCCCAGATGGCCTTTCCGGCCGCCGCATCCCATTGCCACTGGCCAATCTGGCCGGGGTGAGCTTCAACCGCCAGCAGAGCGCCGCCATTTTCGAACTGGTCAAACCAGGTGGGTCCCAGGGCCGTATCGAATTTACTGGTGACCATTACCTGCCTTATTTTTTCCTGGTTCAGGGTGCCGGCCTTTTCGATAGCCTGCTTGAAAAACTGCAAGCCACCCCAGTAGAACATGTGTCCCCACCCATCGACTGTTTGTTCGCCCCAGCGGGCGACCATCTTGTCATAGAACTCTTTGGAGGCGGGAGACTGCTTCGGGCTCCAGGCGCCTTCACCAATCACACCATCAAGCGCCTTGCCCCCACCGCCGACCATCTCCCGTAATACGGGCATATAGCCCCCGGGGCCGAGTACAATGGCCTTGGGACTGTAGCCAATTGCCATTGACTGAGTGACAGCCATAAACGTCGTCGGGGGATAGGTAAAAGCGACAAGGACATCGGCCTTAGAGTCCCTGGCCCCCTTCAACAGTAGCTCTAGCTCCGTGGTGAAAGGCGGGGAGCTCTTGGACATGACCACGTCAATTCCTACCCTATCGAATTCTATACCCGCCACGCCGGCGTATTCTATGCCGTGGAGGTCGGCGATATAGATTATCGCCGCCGTCTTCGCGCCCTTTTCGGCGAGAAGGTCAGCCATGACCGGTACCTGGTTGCGGCCGGAATAATTCAGGACGCCGAAGACATAAGGCATACCGGGCAGCATCTCCTCAAGGGTGGTGGCGCCCGCTTCGGCTGACATTATTATGTACCCGTTCTTATTGGCGATAGAAGCGGCGGCGAAGAAAAAGGCGGTGCTGGCAGGGGCAAACACGAAGTCAACCTTGTCCTCCAGCATCAATTTTTCCAGCAGTCTCGTCATCGTGCCCATATCGCTTTTATCATCGTAGACCTTCATCTCTATCGGTAGCTTTTTGCCGTACTCCCCGACGTATATCCCGCCTTCGGCATTGACCTCGTCAACCCACAATTTATAGACTGGGCCGAATGCCGTTTCTTCAAAAATGGATAGCGGGCCGGAGATAGGTCTGGCCGCACCAATGACGATTTTGCTCTTGGCAGGCGGTGCTGGTGCCGGGGCGGGTGCGGGGGCAGGTGCCGGACCGGGCGCTGCGGCTTTCTGCCCGCAGCCGAGAAATGCGGTTAAAATAATTATCAAGCAAATTGAAAGTGGTAAAGCGTATCGTTTTACCTTATGCCACATATAGGCACCTCCTTTTTTTCCGTAAGGACTCATTTGCCTGGTCGGTTCATGTGTCATCCATACCATCACCTCCCTGGTTCAAGGCTTTTTCACCGGACCGTGACACTTGCAATTTAACACGGCAGGGGATAGATTGCAATATAAAGTTCTCTATGGATTGATAGAGAACTTTTAGCTTCTATGACGTTCAGCCTTCAAGCTGGATTAATGTCTCCTTTACCCGCCTAGTCTTCAGCCGCTCCGGGTTCCATGATGTGGCATACCGGGCTAATGTTGAGACATGTTATAATGCCGTTAGGATACTTGTCAAGTATCGCGTAAAAAATTTCAGTAAGTGCCATAAAATGAGGTAGCGTAGGCGGTTCTCCGGGGGGTATTAACGGGACATGGCTCCGGAGAAATATACGGGGTGCGAAGTGTTATGGCCTGCCGGCGGCATCCAGTATGGCTTTCACGATTTTATCGTAGCCGGTGCACCGGCAGAGGTTACCGGCGATGGCCTGTCTAACCTCCGGCTCACCGGGTTTCGGATTTTCGTTAAGCAGCCCCCTGGCCGCCATCAGCATTCCCGGGGTGCAGAAGCCGCATTGAAGGGCTCCGTGCCTGATAAAAGATTCCTGCAAGGGGTGAAGCTCGCCGTTCTCCGCCAGACCTTCCACGGTATCGATTCTTTTACCCTGGGCCTCCACGGCCAGGACGAGGCAGGCGAGCACCGATTTGCCGTCCAGCAGGACGGTACAGGCGCCGCATTCCCCCTCGTTACAGCCCTTCTTGGTACCCATGAGCCCGAAGGTCTCCCTCAAGACCTCGAGCAGCGTCCTTCTGACATTAATCTCGCTTTCGTGAAGTACGCCGTTGATATTAAGCTGCATCATTAGTTTCATCAGGTAGCCTCCTGTGACCGGTTTCACCCGCCGCCGATCATTTGCTCGATAACCACGATTTCCTCGACATCGGGGTTTAGCTGCGTGATAACCTCCCCGGTGCGGGCATCGGCGATAAATCCGCCCACCGGGTCATTATAGGTATCTTCCAGGATTTCCCTGGCTTCCTCCAGCGTTACTTCCCGGACTACATTGCTGCCGAGGATACGTACCTTTACCTTCTTTGCCATTTCGTTCTACCCGGAGCTGCCTAAGCAGCCTGTTCACCGGCCCGGGTAAGTGCCCTCCGGGTCAATACCTTCACCATATCCCGGCGGTACGCGGCGGTGGCCCTCAGGCTGGACCTGGGGTGGCACTCCCGGGAGGCCGCCGCGGCGGCCTTCTCTATCAGATTAGCTTCAAAACGCTTCCCTTTCAGGACTTCCTCCGCTTTGACGGCTCTCAGGGGAGTCGGGCCGGACGTCCCCAGGCAAATCCTGACCTCGTCACAGGTGCCGTTCTTCAGGGCGACGAGCGCCGCCACGCCGACCATGGACAGGTCCATGGCCGACCTGGTCATGTGCTTGAGATATACCATGCCGCTGCCGGCCGGGGGGTTCGGCACCCGGACCTCCGTGACCAGCTCATCGGGGGCTAATATCGATTCGCCGGGAGCCCGGAAAAAGTCTTCGACGGCCACCAAGCGTTGTCCATTAGTCCCCGTTATTTTCAATCTGGCCCCGAGGACAATCAGGCCCGGCGCCATGTCCGCCGAGGGCAGGGCGCTGCACAGGTTACCGACCACGGTCGCCAGGTTCCTTACCTGCACCGAGCCGAGCGTCGCGGCTGCCTGTGAGAGGACCGGGAATTTCTCTTTAATCAGCGGCGATGTCTCCACGAAATGAACCGTAACCAGCGGGCCGAAGCTCAGCCCCCCGGACTCATCATAGTTCAGAAAATCCAGACTCCGGACGTTCTTAAGGCCGATGACGTACTGCGGTAATTCCTGGCGCCGTTTCATGTCCAGCAGGAGGTCCGTGCCGCCGGCCAGGACCCGGGCCTGCCCCTTATGCCGTGCCAGCAGCTCTACCGCTTCCCCCACCGTTTCCGGTGCCAGGTACTCGAATCCGGGCAACCTCTTCAAATAGGGATACTGCATGCTACCGGTCCTCGCTTTTAGCCTTGAGTGCTTTCCGGACGGCCTCCGGGGTAAAGGGCGGGTCGGTAAGCCGGATATCGGCGGCATCTTCGATGGCGTTCCTGATGGCCGCCATGATGGCCGTGGTGCAGGTCTCGCCGGCCCCCTTGGCGCCGAAGGGGCCGGTCGGCTCATGGGTCACGATATGGTAGTCGAACATCGGGGGGACGTCCGGAGCGATGGGCACCTTGAAGTCGCGGAAAGAGGAGTTGAGGGGCTCTCCCTTTTTCCCGTAGGAGCTCTGCTCGTACAGGGCGTGGCCAATCATGTGCACCGAGCCGCCGTCCATTTGTCCCTCCACCAGCAGCGGGTTGATGGGCTGTCCGCAGTCGTCCGCCGCCACCGATTTGAGCAGTTTTATCCGGCCGGTCTCCGGGTCAATCTCCAGCTCGATGGCCTGGGCGACAAAGCTGAAAGACGGGGTATGATGTTCGGCCCGGCCCCTGGCAAAATCGGCTATCTCCGCTCCCGGAGGTGCCCAGGTGCCGTGCCCGTAGATGCACCGGCCCAGGGCGTATTGCGCCTGCCGGACCAGCCTCAGAAACGGCAACTGTTTTTCCGGAGAGCCCTTGACGAAGACCTTCTTGTCGCTGAAAACCAGGTCGTCTTCCCCGGCCCCGAGCATCCCGGCGGCTATCCCGGCCAGCTGCCTCCTGGCGTCCTCGGCGGCGGCGATAACGGCGTTGCCGCTCCACACCGTGCAGCGGTCGCCGAACATGCCGGAATCGAGGACGGCGTCATGGCTGTCCTCCATCTCGATATGGACGTCGTCCATCGGCAGTCCCAGGACCTCGGCCACCATCTGGGTAAAGACAGTATCGCACCCCTGCCCCAGCTCGGTACCGCCGTGGATAAGGTTTACCGTGCCGTCCTCGGCTATCTTGATGATGGCCGACGAGGCGAAGTGTCCCCCCATCCGGTTGCCGGACTGCTGGGCGCCGCAGGCGAAACCGATGCCGCGGTTGGGCGTTTTCCGGGTCGATTTTTTCTTCCAGCCGATGCCGTCCGCCACCTTCCTGATGGCTTCCTCCAGTCCCGAGGAGTTTACTCTGGCCCCGCTGACCAGCGTCTCGCCCTCTTTGACGATATTTTTTAACATTACGTCGACCGGGTCCAGGCCCAGGTCTTGGGCCATCATGCTTATCATGGAGCTCATGACGTAACAGGAGATGACCTGCGACTGCCCCCGCACCGCCCCGCACACCGGCAGATTGGTATAGACGCGCTTGGCGTCGTACTTGACGTTGGGCACCCGGAAAGGTAGCGTGGTGAACAGGCCGAAGAGGTAGAGATTGAGCGGGGCGACGCTGAGGTGGGCACCGCCGTCGGCGATTAAACGGCAGTCGGCGGCCACCAGCGTGCCGTCCTTGTTCATGCCCAGCTTCATCCAGACGTGCTTTTCATGCCGCTGCCGGTAGGTGCCGAGTATCTCTTCCTGGGTGACCGCTATCTTGACCGGCCGGCCCGTCTTCTGGGCGAGCCGCACGGCGCTGAAATCGAGGTCGAGGGCTTCATGCTTGCCGGAGAAAGCCCCGCCGACATAGGGGTTGATTATCCTTATCCTGTCCAGCGGCATGTCCAGTCCCCAGGCGAGGTGGCGCCAGGTGATATAAGGGCTCTGCTTGGAGCCCTGGAAGAGCACCCTTCCCGAGCCGTCGACGCTGGCCAGGGCGACGTGCGGCTCGATAAAGCCGATGGACACCCGCTGGGAAACGAATTTCTTCTCAAAGACATAGTCGCATTCTTTGAAGGCCCGGTCGGCATCCCCGTACTCGAAGTGGCACGTGGTGCCGACGTTATCGGGGGCGCGTTCGTGGATGACGGGGGCCCCTTCCTTCAGGGCGTCTTCCCAGTTCAGCACCGGGGTCAGCTCCTCGTACTCGACGTCAATCAGGTCCAGCGCTTCCTCGGCGGTATCCTCGTCCACCGCCGCCACGGCCGCTACCGCCTCGCCGAAGTAGTGCACCTTGTCCCTGGCCAGGGGAGAGCGGTCGGCGTATTGCTTCATAAAGCCGACCACGATGCCGGGGAAGTCCCGGCCGGTGATGACCGCCCTGACCCCCGGCAGCTTTTCCGCCCGGCTGGTATCAATGCGGACAATCCTGGCGTGGGCAAAAGGGCTCCGCAGCAGCTTCCCGTGCAGCATTCCCGGCAGCACCAGGTCGTCAGCATAGACCGCCGTGCCGGTCACCTTGACCTTCCCGTCAACGCGCGGGACGGGATGGCCGACCACTTTATATTTGGACTCCGTCATAACACCCCCCTCGGGCACTAACCTGAATTATATATTATTGCGGCGCGCCGGTGAACTCAATCTTCATGCGGCCGGAGAGCACGTCATCGATGGTCACCTTGTCCCGCCGGAGGTAGTCGTCGCCGAGGGATTTCTCTATCGAACCCTCTTCGAACAGCCTGGTGGCGATGTAGGCCCGCAGGCTGCGCTTGTCTATCTTGTTCACCGCGGTCAGCGGCCACGCCTCGACAATCTCCAGCCGCTCCGGCCACTGGAAAACGGCCAGGCCGTTCTCTTTCATATAGCTCTGTATTTCCTCGAAAGTGATGGCCTGCCTGTCTTTCAGTTGCACGAAGCAGCAGAGCTTTTCACCCAGCCGGGCATCCGGAATCCCGATGACGGCCGCGTTGACGACCCCGGGGTGGCGCAGGAGCAGGGCCTCCACCGGCTCGGGGTAGACGTTCTCGCCGGCACGCTTGATGACGTCTCCCTTCCGCCCCTCGACCACCAGCCGGCCGTCGGGGCGCTGGGACATCAGGTCGCCGGAGTGGAAGAAACCTTCATCGTCGAAGGACAGCTTGTTCTGCTCCGGGTTCCGGAAGTAGCCCTTGAAATGGCTGGGGCCCCTGACCACCATCTCCCCCATCTCGCCGGGCCGGACCGGCTTATTATTCTCGTCCACAATCTTCACCTGGAGCTCGGCGTCCCGGATATGGGGATAGCCGATGGTGTACATCTGCGGCTCCCCGGGGCTGTCCCAGCGGTTGCCGATGGTGATGCCCTCGGACATGCCGAAGTGGTTACACATGTCCACCCCGAGGTCCTCCAGGCACCAGCGGGCCAGCTCCGGCTGGACCTTCTGGCCGCCGGCGCTCACCACCCGGAGCGAGCTGAGGTCGTACTGCTTTCTCTCTTCGGTGGCCTCTTTCCAGTAGGTTATCTGGACCGGGATAAGCTGGATGGTGGTGACGCGATACTTCTCGATTAAAGCGAACTGCTCTTTAGGCCTGGGCGATTTGGTTAAAATTATGGTGCCGCCCTTGATAAAAGCCGGGCCGCTCATGGTGTTGAAGACGGCGTTGTGGGCCACCGGTATGCCCACCAGGCAGATGGACTCGTCGGTGAAGCCCACCAGGCCGATGTAGGCTTCCCACATGCAGATATAGTCGTTATGCGTCCGGGGTATCCCCTTGGGCACGCCGGTGGTGCCCCCGGAAAGCTGCTCGCAGCAGATATCG
>MGNX01000119.1:1450-1616 GCA_001796935.1 Chloroflexi bacterium RBG_16_60_22 | reverse complement strand
CTGGCGGCGCGCCCCCGGCGGCGAGCTTTACCTTGAGGTAGGGGTGTCTGTCCTTCATCTCTTCCACCATGGCCGCGTAATCGAACTTCTCCCCGACCATGACGCAGATGCCTTTAGCCGTGTGAAGGCCGAGGAGGTGGTCGATTTCCTTGGTCCGGTGGCGGGG
>MGNX01000119.1:0-1069 GCA_001796935.1 Chloroflexi bacterium RBG_16_60_22 | reverse complement strand
CATGCGGGGTTCGAACCCGCGATCTCCTCCTTGAGAGGGAGGTGTCCTAACCGCTAGACGAATGCGCCCCACGGTACGTCCTGGCTGCCCACTCTGGACAGTTCCCGAACTTTCATTCGAGAATCAACAGTCTATTCCAATAATACTAGAACTACTTAATAAGTTTGATAAAGTCCTCGACTGATAAGTCAGCTCCATCCAGTATCGTAGTTAATGTTCCTGTATCAACACTTTTGTGGTCTGGCACTACTACCTGCGCAAAAGGGTTATCTCTGCGCAATACGATATGACTCCCCTTCTGTCGTTTAACATAGAAACCTGCCCTTTGCAGTGTCTTGACTACCTCTTTACCCGACATTCCCCGAGGTAGCTTGGTCACTTGGCGGCGACCTCAAGCTCTACAGTGTCTTTCCCTACGTCGGTTGGGACAGGAAGCCCATCCTCAAGGAGAGCCTCAATATAGGCTTCCATAGCCTCCTTGATATTCTTCAGGGCTTCTGTCTTAGTCTTGCCCTGGGAAACACAGCCTTTTAAGGCAGGGGCATAAGCCACATAGCCAGATTCACGGCCTTTTTCAATGATTATTGTGTATTTCATAATCCGCTCCAATTAATTGAGTGACCTGTAATCGCTTGTTTGAAAGATTCTGGTGATATTTCAAACACGTTAAATGAATCAAACCTTAAATTATCAAGTTTAGCTTTGTCTTCGGTAACAAATTTGTTTCGTAGATTATCTAAAGTAATAGACTTCTCCAGAGGTAAATAAGAATAATTGATTGCTGGTGGTTGAACACGAAGAATAACTCCTAGAGCAGGAACTTCCCTGTCATAACCACTATAAGAGCCGGTGCAATAGAGCAAAATAAAATCGCCTTCTCTCAAATTCTCATAGTTAGCCCAATCATCGCGAGGAACGTAACGACCACTCTCGATTGGGTCTTTGCGGGGCGTGGTAAATTGATAGCCAAATTTCGCTACAAAGTATCTGTTTTTCATCGCTATTACCCTCCAATATTTCCTGGCTGGGGAGGAAGGATTCGAACCTTCGCTGACGGATCCAGAGTCCG
>MGNX01000118.1 GCA_001796935.1 Chloroflexi bacterium RBG_16_60_22 | reverse complement strand
CTTTTCCCAGAGCCTGGGCACCTTGCTCGTGCTGGGGCTGCTCTTCGGGGGGCGTACCCGTCTCCACCTCACTTTAAAGGACTTCCGCCTCGACCCCCAGATTATCTGGCGGATACTGAAGATAGGCATACCCGCCCAGGTCATGAGCCTGCAGCGGGCGTTCGGCAACTTCATGCTGATCTGGTTCATGGCCCCCTTCGGGACGCTGGCCGTGGCCGGCCACAGCCTGGTGACCCGGGTGGAGATGTTTTTGTACCTGCCGGGGCTGGGGTTCGGCATGGGGGCCGGCGTGCTGCTGGGACAGAACCTGGGGGCCGGCCGCCCGGAGCGGGCGGAGAAAAACGGCTGGCTGGCGCTGGGCTACCTGGAGGCCTTCATGGTGGCCTGTTCCGCAGCTATCCTGCTCTGGGCGGAGAACATCATGGGCATTTTCACCAGCGACCCCGCCCTCCTGGAAATCAGCAGCATCTTCCTGAGGATTGCCGCGGCGGCCTTCCTGGTGCTGGCGTTCGTCTCCGTGTTCCAGCAGTGCATCGCCGGCGCCGGCGATACCGTGCCGAACATGATTATCAGCATCGCTATGGTCTGGGTGGTGCTGCTGCCGCTGGCCTATGGCCTTTCGCAGTATACGGACCTGGGTGTTTACGGGGTGCGCTGGGCGATAGTGGCCAGCACTCTGGCCGGGGCAATCGCTTACACGGTCTATTTCAAGATGGGCCGGTGGAAGGTCAAGAAGGTATAGCGGCGGGCGTTTGGATGGTGGGATAAAAGATACAGCCGGCAAGGGGCGCCTGTTTTGGAGCTAAGCCGAAGAGACCCCTCAATATTTTTTAGTCACCCCTCGCCGGCTGGCCGGAAAATCAGCTTCTTCTCGTATTGATTATCCGCCCGCTCGCGGCGGGGGGCAATGATTGAGCAACTCTTTTTTCCCGGAAAAAACACCCGATTTCTCCGGAAAAAAGTACCCTTCAGGGACAGGTAAAAATAAAGACCCTCACCTGTTATAGTATAGAGTCTTTATTTTCCGTCAGGGGCCGGCGGGACGGGGAGTATCCTGGGCTAGGTATCGATGCTTATCAGGCCTTTGCGCATGGCGAACTTGATGAGCTCGGTGCGGTTGTGGATATCCAGCTTTTCCATGATTTTGGTGCGGTGACCGAGCACCGTTTTCAGGCTGATAACCAGCATATCGGCGATTTCCTGGCTGGTGTGCCCCTCGGCGATGAGCCTCAGGATTTCCCTCTCCCGGGCGGTGAGGCGGTCATAGGGGTCCAGCTCCGCCCGCTGCCGGTAGTCCTCAATCAGGGCCGAGGCCACTGACGGGTACAGCACGGAGTCGCCGCGGTTGACGGCGCGGATGGCGGAGACGAGCTCGGAGCCCATGGCCCGCTTGGGAACGAAGCCGGCCGCCCCGGCCTTGATGGCGGAGAGGATATACTCCTTGTTATCGTGCTGGGTAAGGACCAGGACCTTCACTTTAGAGTTCCCCTTGACCATCTGGCGCGTCGCTTCCATGCCGTCCATCCCCGGCATGGCGATGTCCATGACGATAACGTCCGGCTTGAGCTCCGGCACCTTCTTGAGGGCTTCCTTGCCCTCGGACGCTTCGCCGACGACCTCGATATCCTCGTTAATGCTGAGCAGGGCGCGGATACCGTCTCGCATGATGGCGTGGTCATCCACGATGAGCACTTTTATCTTGTGCATTGGCAACCTCCTTGTTCAGTGGGATTTCAATGATAATCTCCGTGCCTCCTTTGACCGGGTCCGACCGTATATCCAGGGTGCCACCGGCGATGGCTACCCGTTCTTTCATGCCGACCAGTCCCAGGCCGCGGGGACGTTCGCGGGAGCTGATTGCCTCCTCGACGTCGAAGCCCTGGCCGTCGTCCTTTACCTGGACCCTGATGGCGTTTCTCCGGTATTGCAGGCTCAGGCTGGTATTCCTGGCCCGGGAATGCCGGGCGATATTGTTCACGGCTTCCTGGATGACCCTGAAGAGGGTGACCTCGATGCCGGGGGCGAGCCGGCGCTGCCGCCCGGTGGTCTTAAAGGTCACGTTAATCCCCGCCGCCTCCAGGTTGACCTCGGTGAGCCACCGCGCCGCCGCTTCCAGGCCGAGGTCGTCGAGCAGCGAAGGGCGGAGGTCGTAAATCAGCTTGTGCACATCGTCGAGGATATTGATGGAAAGTCCCTGCGCCTTTTTGAGCATGGCGCGGGGTTTCTCGGCGTCCCCGGGCAGCATGGCCGTGGCGGCCTCCAGGCTGGCGGTGAGGCTGGCGATTACCTGGCTGGTCTCGTCGTGAAGCTCCCGGGCGATTCTCTTGCGCTCTTCCTCCTGGATGGAGAACATGTCTTCCAGGAGCTCGCCGCGTATCTCCTCCTTTTGCTGTACTTCCCGGTGCAGTCGGGCGTTTTCCGTGGCGGCCGTAATCTGACGGGCGATGCCCTCCAGGAGCTTTACGTCCTCCGGGGAGAACTGGCGGCGGTCATGGCTGGCGATGTTGAGCACCCCCAAAATCTTCTCTTTGGAGCGGAGGGGAACGCTGATAAAGGCCTGGAGACCTTCGGTCATTTTCGGCGTGGAGCTACTGAAACGGGAATCACGGGAGATATCTCCGGTGGTTATCACCTCGCCGGTGCGGACGGCCTGGCTGCTGATGCCTCCGTCCAGCTTGTAGGTCAGGTGAGAGGAGTTTTTCCGGTACAGGCCGTGATTGACCTGGCAGTAGAGCACCTGCCTCTCTTCGTCGAGCAGCAGTATGGCACCGACCTTCTCGTTCATGATGGCCAGGGTCTTGTCCAGGACGCTGCCCAGGGCGGCATCCAGGTCGGTCAGTTCCGGCAGGTGGCTTAGCATTTCCGATACGGAGAGCAGGTGGGAGAGCTCCCTGGTCCGCTTCTCCAGCTCCCCGGTGTAGGTCTTGAGCCTGGACCTCATATCCTCGAAAGCGCGGGCCAGCATCCCGACCTCGTCCTCCTCGGAGGCGGTGACGGAGCTGTCCAGGTCGCCCGCCGCAATCCGCCGCGAGGCGACGGTGAGGAACTTGAGGCGGTTGATGACGTCGCGGGTGGTGATAATCACGATGAAGGTGGCCATGGCGGTGAGCAGCGCGCCGACGAGAATCAGGCTCTGGCGCAGCTCGTAGACGGGAGCGAGTGCCTCCGCCTCCGACTGGCGGATGATGACGCCCCAGCTGGCCTGGGACAGGGGCACGAAGGCCAGCACATCGTCGCGCTCTACTCTCTGCACGGGCTCGTGGCAGGTGTGGCAGAGTCCCCGCGTCGGCTGCCCGGCGGCGATGAGGTCGGCAAAGCGGCCGGAGTGGTCGCTTTTCTCGAAGGGTGAAAGGGTAGGGCCGGGCTCGGTCCGGGCGACGACGATGCCGTTCTGGTCGACTATCTCCACGTAGCCCGTCTGCCCCAGCTGGATGGGCCGGATAAAACCGCCGATGCTGGAGCGGCCGACGTCCACGGCGATGACCAGCATGCCGCTGGCGCCCGCCGCACGGTCTTTCACGGGGCTGGTGAGGAGCACCACCGGGGTTCTGGTGATAGGTTCCGAGACCAGCCCGGAGATATAGGCCGTGCCGCTTTCCGTGACGCGGCTGACGCCCGGGTAGAAAGTGAAGTTGCGGCCGCTGAGGGCCGGCAGGCCGGTCTGACTCCAGGAGACCCGTCCCCCGGCATCGACGACGTAGACGTTGTTTATCTCGATGGACAGCCGGGAGTAGGTGGCTGCCAGGTTCTGCGCGGCGGCGGCGATGGCGGCGGGCGACCCGTCACCGCCGATGCTCCGCGCGGCGCTCCCCAGCTCCGTCAGGGCGCGCTCCAGCGTCTCGTCAAGGTAACCGGCTACCAGATGAGCGGTGGTGAGACGGTCCTCCAGCATTACCTCGGTGGCCTGATTGACAGCTCTCATACCTAAAAAGCTGAACACGCTAATCCCCAGCACCAGCCCCAGGACCAGCAGCAGGGATATTTTCTTCCCCAGACTCAGTTTCCCCAGGAATGTCATCAGTCAACTCCCGGAACGGGGAGACGCGTTCCCGGCGGGTGATACCTTCCCGCTACCCAGTCTTCTCCTTTAACGTGTTTTTCAGCGCATCAATTTCCTTTTTCAGCCTTCTCTGCCTGTTCAGCAGGTTGAGGAGATAGGCAAAAAAGATTACCCAGATGATGGCGAAGGCAGCCAGTAAATAGCCGGCGTTTTCCATTTTCATCTCCTTCAGGAAGATTTTATAACTAACCCAGGCGGGCTTTCAAACTGTTGATAAAGGCCTCGTCCTGCCTGACGGAGGTACGGTGTACCAGCAGCAGGACGTACAGGACGGTATAGGCGCCGAGGCTGACCAGGAGGGTCAGCAGCATGGACGGGGCCAGGCCGCCGCTGAAAATCACCCCGCCGGGGTGCATCCCCCGCCAGAGGGTGGTGGCGAGGGCGACGATGGGGAGGTCGACGAAGCCGACGATGCCGATGACGGCGGCGTAGCGGGCGCCCCGCGCCTCCTCCCCGGCGAAGGAGCGCACCGCGAAGTAGGCGAAGTAGATGAACCAGAGGACGAGGGTGGCCGTGAGGCGGGGCTCCCAGGTCCACCACACCCCCCAAATCGGCTTCGCCCAGAGACAGCCGACAATCAGCGCCCCGGTGGTGGCGAAGATGCCGACCTCGGCGGAGGAGTAGGCCAGGGCGTCATAGCTGTCCCGCCGCCTCGCCAGGTAGAGGATACTGCAGATAAAGACGATGAAGAAGGACAGCAGGGCCAGCCAGCCCATCGGCACCATGAGGTAGAAAATCCGCTGCACGATGCCCATCTCTTTCTCGGTGGGGACGTAGACGAAGACGAGGAATAACGAGGCCAGCATGAGCACCAGGCTCACCCAGAACAGGATATACCTTTTCATAACCCTTTCCCCCTTCTATTCTTCGATGACAAAGGCGAATACCCAGAAGGATACCACCAGGAAAATAGCGTCAAAAGCCCCGATTATCTGGAGCCAGGAGGCCAGCGCGCCCCAGGACTCCCCGGCGAGGGCCAGCCCGGAGGCCTTGACGGCGCTGATGATAATGGGGACGACCATGGGCAGGAAGAGAATGGGCAGGACCATCTCGCGGGCCTTGGTATTGACCGCCAGCGCCGAGAAGAGGGTGCCGACCGCCACGAAGCCGACCGTGGCCAGGAAGGTGACGGTGACGAGCGGGGCGGAAAAGACCGGCAGGTTGAAGAGGAGGGCGAAGACAGGCAGGGCGATAATCTCGATGATGAGCATGAAGAGCAGGCTGCCCAGCATCTTGCCGACGTATATCACCTCGCGGGAGACGGGAGAGCTCATCAGGCCCTCCAGGCAGTTCTCCTCCTTCTCCGGGATAAAGGCGCGGTTGAGGCTCAGCACGCCGGCGAAGGTAAAGGTGACCCAGAGAATGCCGGGGGCCACCAGCGCCGTGGTCTCCTGGCTGGCGCTGAAGGCGAAGTTGAAGGTGACAATCACCAGGACGGTGAAGACCAGCGCCGAGAAGATAATCTCCTTGGTGCGCAGCTCGGAGAGGACGTCCTTGCGGGTGATGGCCAGGGCTTTTTTCAGGAAACTCATGCTTTCACCCCGGTGCTCTGGTGATAGGCCTCCCTCAGTCCGGCCAGGTCGAGGGAAGCCGTCACCCCCTCGTAAACAATCCGGCCGCGGGCCAGGATGAGAAGTCGGTCGCCGAGCTCCAGGCCTCTCTCCAGGTTGTGGGTGGTCAGCACGACCGTCCGCCTGGCGCCGTCTTCCGCCCGGAGGGCCTCGCGGAGGACGACCAGGGCCTGCTGGTCGAGACCCGTCTCTGGCTCGTCGAGCAGCATGATGGGGGGCTTGTGCAGCAGGGAGCGGGCGATGGAGAGTCGCTGCTGCATACCCCGGGAGAGCGTGCCGACGCGGTCATGGAGGCGGGAGGTCATCCCGACGGTCTCGACCACCTCATGGATTCTCTCCTTCCTCCGGGGGACGTCGTAGAGGCGACCGTAAAACTCGAGGTTTTCGTAGGCGGTGAGGGTGCCGTAGAGGAAGGTCTGGTGCGTGATGACGCCGATGCGGCGGCGGATTTTTTCCGCGCTGTCTTTAGCGCTCATGCCGTCGATGAAAATCCGGCCGGAGGAGGGGTTCATGATGGTGGCCAGTATCTTGATGAGGGTGGTCTTGCCGGCGCCGTTGGGCCCGAAGACCACCACCGATTCCCCCCGCGCCACGCGGAAGTCCACGCCGTTGAGCGCCAGGTGGTGGCCGAAGGACTTTTTCAGCTCCTGTACGGCAATGGCCTGGGCCGGGGCAACGTCCTTTATTTCATCCGCCACCGCTTCACTCCTCCTGGCTCTGCATCAGCGCCCGCAGCTCCGCCTTCATGGCGTCCCGCCGCGCGTGGTAAGCTTCCTCGTTAATCTGGCCGGCCTCAAAGCTATCGTCCAGTTCAGCTATCTCGTTGAGCAGCTGCTGCCGCCGGTCCGCGGCACCGCCGGCCGGTACGGGGCGGAGTCGCCTTCTCCTGACCAGGTAGAGCGGGGTGAACACCGCGGCGGCGACGACGATGACTAATGGCACCAGCCAGTAAAGCCCGGTGCCGCCCGCAGACGAGGGGGAAGATATGTTGATGGCGAGGGTATTACCCGCCGCCAGTCCCTGCCCGGAGAGGTGGCCGTAGGTCCGCCCGGCGATGTCCAGCGGCTCGTCCTGGGCCAGCTGGGCGCTGCTGACCTGGATATCCTCGCTCTGTATAAGGAGGTCGAACCGGTTGGTAGGGTAGTAGATGGGCTGATTGAGGGTGTACCGGCCGGAGTCACGGCCGACGGCGTAAGAGAAGGCCACCTCGTGGCTCCCCGGCGGCAGCGGCCGGGTGTCCATAAAGCCGTCTTCGTTCAGGAGGATATCGCCGTCCAGGAGGCCCATCGTCAGCCGGAGGTTGACCGCCCCGGGCGGCAGGGAGAAGCGCAGCGTGCCCCGGGCGGTTTCCCCGCCCGGCCCGAGGTAGGTGCGGTCGGCATGGTTAACGAAGAGGTAATACTCCCTGACCAGGAGGGAGTCCGGCTGGGAGGAAAGTATCATGTGGGACATCATCACCAGGACGGCTTCATCAGCGGCGGTGGTGTCATAAACGATTATATCGGCGGTGCCGGAAGGGTCGCCGTTTTCAAAGGTGACCGGCTCGCTGCGGTAGTCCACGTCCCGGTAGCGGGCCGCCGCCTCGTAGCGGTACCCCGGTCCGGTGTCCAGGCCGGTAAAAACGAAGCGGCCATCGGCGTCGGCGGTGGTTACGGCGCTCCGGGTCGGGACATCATCGAGAAAAACGGACAGGGTGACGTCTAACCCGGCCGGGCCGGTGCCGTTGGCGGTGCCGTTGATAAGCTGGCCCTCGATGATGCCGGTGGGGTCGGCGGCGGCCGCGGGTACGGACCATGCCAGCACCAGCAGTACTACCAGCAGTAAAACGCGTTTAATCACCCTCGCCTCCTTTGCCCAGCGGGGAGCCGCAGCTCCCGCAAAAACGGTCGCCCGGCCTGGCTCTGGCACCGCACTGTGAGCAGAACCGCGCCCGACTCCGCCGCCGTTGTGTTATCTGCCTTTCCAGCTCTTCCTCCAGCGCGTCGCCGGTTCCGGCGGAGGGGGCCCGCGGTGCGGGGGCCGGCCGCCGACCGCGGTCCGGCCAGAAAGCCACCACCCCCCCGAGAAGGAAGACGCCTCCGCCCACCCACAGCCAGGCCACCAGCGGGTTGACCAGCACGGTGAAGGCGGCGGTGCCGGCATCGTCCCAGCCGGCCAGTATCACGTAGAGGTCTTCCAGGGCACTGGCGAAGATGGCTACCTCGCTGACCGGCTGCTCGAAGCTCCGGTGGAAGTACTTCTGCGGTTTCATCGTGCCGATGTAGCTGTCCCCGCGATAGACCAGCAGGGAGGCGGTCACCACCTGCTTGTCCGGGGTCTCCTGGAGCTGAAGTCCCTGGAAGGTCAGGTTATAGCCCTTGATGGTTAAAGTTTCGCCCTGCCGCAGCGAGGCCTCCTTCTCCACGTCGTAGATGGAGGAGCCGATGACCCCGACGGCCATGATGACGATGGACAGGTGGACGAGGTAGCCCCCGTAGCGGGTACGGTTGCCCGAGAGCAGTCGCCAGAAGGTCCGGAAATAGTTGCCTTTTTCCGATTGCCTGGCGTTCCTCGCGTCCTGCAGCCAGCGATACAGGATGACCCAGAAAACGAGGCTGCAGATGAAGGAAGCCGCCAGCGCCTGCCACTGCCTGACCCCCAGGAGGAGAAGAACGGCGGCCAGCACGACGGCTATAGCCAGCGGCCAGAGGAGGTCGCGCCCCAGCTTACGGAGCAATGTCTTCCGCCAGCCGATGAGGGTGCAGAGCCCCACCAGCAGGATGATGGCCAGGAAAATAGGCCCGTTGACCTGGTTGAAAAACGACTTTCCCACCTCAATCCTGACGCCGCGGAGGGCCTCCGTGATACCGGGGAAAACGGTACCCACGAAGATTACGAAGGCGGCGCCGACCAGTAAAATATTGTTCAGCAGGAAACTGCTCTCGCTGGAGACAAGGTCTTCGATTTCCTCCCCGCCCCTGATTTCCTCCCGGCGGTAGAAAAGCAGCCCCAGCGAGCCGATAAGCGCGATGATAAGAAATATCAGGAAGAAGGGCCCGATGGCGGACTCGCCGTAGGTGTGGACGGAGGAGAGGACGCCGCTGCGGGTGATGAAGGTGCCGAAGATGGCCAGGTTGAAGGTCAGGATTATCAGCGCCATGGACCACACCCGGAGCATCCCCTTCCGGCGCTGAATCATAATCGAGTGGAGGAAGGCGGTGGCCAGCAGCCAGGGCATCAGGCCGGCGTTCTCCACCGGGTCCCAGGCCCAGTAGCCGCCCCAGCCCAGCTCCACGTAGGCCCACCAGGCGCCGATGATGTTGCCCACGCCCAGCAGCAGCCAGGCGAACAGCGTCCACCGCCGCACCGCCGCCAGCCAGTCGTTGCCGAGGCGCCGGCTCCACAGGGCGGCGATGGCGAAGGCAAAGGGCACGGTGAAGCCGACGTAACCGGCCAGCAGGGCCGGCGGGTGGAGTATCATGCCGGGGTTTTCCAGCATGGGGTTGAGGCCGCGGCCGTCAGCGGGGGCGAAGGGAAGCTGGCTGAAGGGACTGGCCACGGAGACGAGCAGGAGGAGGAAGAAGGCCTGGACAATCATGATGACGGCTGAGGCGTAGGGGACCAGCTCACGGTTATCATCACGCCGCTGGAGGACGACGATGACGGCGAAGATGGAGAGCAGCCAGACCCAGAAAAGCAGCGAGCCGTCATTGCCGGCCCAGAGGGCGGTGACGAGGTAAGACAGGGGGGTGCTCTGACTGCTGTAAGCGGCGACGTATTCAATCCGGAAGTTATGGGAGAGCAGGGCGGCCAGGAGGAGCAGCACCGCCAGGGTAATCAGCCCGCCGGAGAGCAGCAGGACGCTCCGGGCGCTGGACACCAGGGACGGGTGTTTTCCTCCGGCTCCGATGATATAGGCACCGGCCGCATAAAGCGATGAAGCCAGTGCCAGAAATAGTGCTGCGTAGCCTATGACTGACATTAATTACTTTCCCGAACAGGTTCTCATTCTTGAGGTACATATTTAGAAGGACATTTGGTCAGGATAGTGTCAGCCTGAAAAACACCGGACTGGTCCAGGTAACCTTCGATGACGACTTCACTATCATCCTGAAAGTTGTCCGGCACGACCCCCTGGTAAACTACCGGGATGCTGGCGCCTCCTTCAATGACGGAAAATTTGAGCGTGAGGCTGTTGATATCGCTTTCGATAGAGTCGGCGGCGACCTTTCCGTTGAGGCGCAGGTTCTCGCCGTAAACGGAGTTTCCCCGCGCGGCGGCTTCACTCACCGTGAAGTAGTACGCCGCCGAGCTCTCGAAACCGGTATAGGCCAGGTATGACAGGGCGAGAATGACGATAATCCCGCCGATAAGGAACTTCCTTTTCTTAAACAAACTCCTCCCCTGGGTCTTGAGGACCCGGATATCTACCCCAAAGAGACGATATTAAGATTGAAACCGGCTGCCCGGTACAGGCTCAGGCTACTTTATGGCAGCCCTGGCAAATCTCGTTGGTGCGGCCGGCATGGTCCGCCGGTATCTTTGGACCGGCGGCGCCGGTCTCGTGGCACAGCAGACAGTTGTCACGGCCCTCGAGCGTGTGCGGTATGGCGGGGGGGCCGCCGGCCGGAGTTGCCGGGGCCGGAGCGGGTGCCGGGGCCGGAGCGGGTGCCGGAGCCGGGGCGGGTGCCGGAGCCGGAGCGGGCGCTGGTGCCGGAGCCGGAGCCGGAGCCGGAGCGGGCGCTGGTTTAGGTGCCGGAGCCGGTGCCGGAGCGGGTGCGGGTGCCGGGGCGGGCTCCCCGCCGCCGCAGGCCGCCAGTAACGGCAGGGCCAGCACTAACGCCAGGGCGATTAACCAGACAAACTTTTTCATAACAAGACTTCCTCCCTCTTTTTATTTAGCTACTGGCTTTATTCAATATTATATTACCAGATGGAATTCTTGACAAGAACCAACATAAGGGGAGGCCGGGAATATCGCGGTGCCTCCCCTTATGTCGTATCCCTTACTATGTTGCCCGGCAGGTCTTACCTGCCAGGTTTTTTATTTCAGAGCAGCTATCGAGGCGTCCAGGACATTGTTGACGAAAGGAGGATTGTGGACGCCCTCGCTGCCATCACCGTGGACCAGGAAGTAGTTCCAGCCGACCTTTACCAGGGTGTCGGTCCGGTCGATGACCGGGGTGGAGCCGTCAGTGGTGATGTCGCCCAGCTGGACCTCGAGCTCGGTGAGAGACATGGAATGGGACGCCTCTCCCGACGGGGTGTAGGTGATGTTAACCGCCGTGGCGAGCTTGAGGATATAGCCCTGCTGGCCGTGCGGTTCCGTCGGCTCAACCGATTTGATGTTCGACTTGCTGAGGACGACCGGAAGGCTCTTGACGTCGTAAGACTTGCCGGAGTAGGTATGCACCGTGTAGTCCTTGACGGTGACGTTATTGCCCATCCTGGCGAGCAGGTAGTCTCCCATGGCCTCGCCCAAGGCATGGACCTTGTCTTCAACGCCAATCTGGAGCGCCTCGCCGTTGAAGGTCTCGCTGTGGCACTCGGCGCAGATTTCGACGCTGGCCGCGAAGCTGTGGTTGGTGCCGGACTGGTTATAGCTGAACTCGGCCGGCGGCGGCGTCGCTTCCATGTGGCAGGTTACGCAGGTGTCCTTGACGTAGGAGTGCGGCGAGCGCTGCGATTCCGCCACGAAGTAGGCGTTTTCACCCATCAGGACGTCGGCCTGGGCGGCGGTGTGGGGCGCCGAGTAGCTGGTGGGCGGGGCGTCAATGTTGTGCAGGGCGTTGCGGGTGTTGTGACAGGTCATGCAGAGCGCGCCCTTGCCGACCGTCTTGGCCTGGAACCCGGCGGGCAGTATCGCGGTGGTATCCATGATGCGAACTTTGGCATTATTGGGCTCGCCGGAAATGGTGCCGACATCGTGCGGGTCATGGCAGGTGGCGCAGGTCTGCGGCTGGACGGTGTCCTTGGTAAGCCCGAGGGCCGTCAGCTCGGCGACGGTAGCGTTGCCCTTGGCGCCCTGTATCTGCTTGGTGAGGTCACCCTGCTGAATCCAGGCCAGGAAGCCCTGACCGGAGTGGCAGCGTCCGCAGTGGGCGGCGAAGGCGCCGCGGCTCTCGACGGAGGCTTCTTTGATGGCCAGGTCAAAGTTGCCGTGGCCGCTTTCTTCCCACTGCTGGTAGCGCCCGTGGCGGGCCGGCTCGCCGTGGCAGGCGCCGCAGACATCGGAGTTGATGGAAACGCGTTCCTTATCAGTCGTGCCGTTGGCGTGGAGGGTGCTCTTATCGTTGGGGCCGTGGCAGTTCTCGCACTGGATATTGGCCGTCTTGGCCATCGCCGGGTACTTTTCGACGATACCTTTCCACGTGCCCGGGTCGCCGTGAGGCGGCGCCTTCCAGCCGGCCGCGGTGACGGCGGCGTCAAAACCGCCGTTATCGTTGTTGCCGTCATAGCCGACGGTGTGGCAGCCGGCGCAGCTCAGGCTCCAGTGGCCGGCGGGGTTATCGATGTTCTGGGTGAAGATTTCCGCGTGGCCGGATGCCCGCCAATCAGTGAACTGGTTCGGGGCGATGCTGCCGTTGTGACAGGTAGCACAGGCTTTGGAGTCCGGCCGGCCGTCAGCGCCGATGCCACTGATGGCGCCGGCCCAGGTGCCGGCGTAGACGTTAAACGTGGCGCCGCTCTTGGTCTCGGTGAGGGTGTACTTGCCGGGGACGTCCGGGGTAAAGGAGGGGTTCCGCGTCGCAACGTCGGTGAGGCTGGCCTTGGAACCGGAGGGAGCGGCGAGGTTCCAGACGTAGGCAGCCTGCTGTTTGCCCGTGAGCAGCACCGGTATCCCCTGGGCCACGTTGGCCAGGCCGGTGGTGATGGCGTAGGGCAGGTGAGCGTTGACGTTCACCGTGTCACTATAGGTTCCGCTGGAGGTAGTTACCGTGACCTTGAAAGTGGCTATCTCGGCGCCCTCAAGAGAATGGGGGTTGATTCCCTTGACTCCCCACCTGTCCAGAATCTCCAGGCCCTTGAGAAGCTCGGCCTTGTAAGCCGCGGCATCACCCAGGGTAACCTGGAGGGTATCCTTGTCAGCCCCGGAGAGGGCGGCTTTGACACCGGCCGTCTGTGTCCATTTGTAGCCGGTTACCGTGGAGCCATTGTTGATGGTAGGCTTGGCGGTGATGCTTACCGCCGCGCCGGGCTCCGCCGTCTTGTCATCACCGGCGCTAACGGTTACCGGCGGGGGCGGCGGTTTGGGAGCTTCCGGCGCCGCTCCGGCGGGGCCAGCGGGTCCGGAGGGGCCAGCGGGTCCGGCAGGTCCGGAGGGGCCAGCAGGTCCGGCAGGTCCGGCAGGTCCGGCACAGCCGATAGCCAGGATGGTGATGGCCACCAGGGCTATCAGGGCAACCGTCCCGAACCACCTCAAGTGTTTGACCGTGTTTTCGTGCATCTATATCCTCCTTTCTGAATGTAAGATTTTAATATAGATGGGAACCAAAAACACTCGTTTTCATCGGGCAGCTAATATATTATAACGGTGATTATATCATCTTACAAATTATTATATATATAAAATCACTTCAATCATACCAAAGTATACGCAGGCTACCTAAGAGTATAAATACCTGCTTATAGCGTTAAAAACACCCTGTTTTATTTTATCTCGAAGTAATGACACGCCTGGCAGTCGGCATCAATGGCGGCGCGATGGGTATCATCGTCGGTGGCCACCAGCTTGCCGTGGCACCGGAAACACCCCGGAGAGCTGGTATGC
>MGNX01000117.1 GCA_001796935.1 Chloroflexi bacterium RBG_16_60_22 | reverse complement strand
GCTCCCGGCGGGCTACCGGCCGCTGGTAAAATAACCGTCCGTTGAAGGTCTATTTGAGATGTTCAGGATTTTAAGGGGAGCCGGCGGCGAGAGGGTGTTCCGGGTCGCCACCCTCAGCGCCCTGGCGCTGCTGGCGCTTTTCTTCATCGGCATCATCGTGTCCCTGCTGGCTTTTACCGACTGGCATACCTTCCTGGCGGCGCTGCTCTCCGAGGAGATACTCTTCGCCATCCGGCTGAGCCTGGTCACGGCCACGGTAGCGGCGGTTATCTCCTTACTGGTTGCCGTGCCGGTGGCCTACGCCATCTCCCGCGCCAGCTTCCCGGGCAAGGACATCGTCGATAGCCTGCTGGACCTGCCCATCGTCATCTCGCCGGTGGCGCTCGGTGCGGCGCTGCTGGTCTTCTTCAACACCCCCCTGGGCGGGGCCATCGATGACAACTTTATCCGGTTCGTTTTCGCCGTGCCCGGCATCGTGCTGGCCCAGGTGACGGTCATCAGCGCCCTGGCCATCAGGCTGCTCAAGTCCACCTTCGACGGCATCGACCCGCGCTACGAGCAGGTGGCCCGCACGCTGGGGTGCAGTCAGCCGGAGGCGTTTTTCCGGGTCACCCTGCC
The DNA here is from genome assembly GCA_001796935.1 of Chloroflexi bacterium RBG_16_60_22. GTDB lineage: Bacteria > Chloroflexota > Dehalococcoidia > Dehalococcoidales > RBG-16-60-22 > RBG-16-60-22. Next base: position 4,964 of record MGNX01000117.1, on the reverse strand, counting down.
GCTGGCGAGGGACGGGCTGATTGCCTCGGCGATTCTCACCTGGGCCCGCGCCGTGGGCGAGTTCGGCGCGACGATAACGCTGGCGGGGGCCACCGCCCTCAAGACGGAAACGCTGCCGGTGGCGATATTCCTCAGCCTGGCCTCGGCCGACGTCGAGAAGGCGATTGCCGTGATTTTCGTCCTCGTCATTATCGCCGTGGCGGCCCTGCTGGCCATCCGCCGCATCATCGGCCGAAGGTACCAGATATGATTGAAATCAAAGACCTCTCCCTGCACCTGGGGGACTTTCACCTGGCGGATGTCAATCTGTCCGCGGCGGACGGCGAGTACTTCGTCATCCTGGGGCCCACCGGGGCGGGCAAGACGGTGCTCATCGAGTGCGTCGCCGGGCTGCACCGTATCCGGCACGGCGAGATATGGATGGACCACCGGGACGTGACGCACTGCGCCCCGGAGGAGAGAAACGTGGGGTACGTGCCCCAGGACTACGTCCTCTTCCCCTTTCTTAGCGTGGTGGACAACATCGCCTTCGGTCTCAAGCAGGCGGGGCTCAAGAACAGGGATGCCCGGGAAAAGGTGCAAAAAATGGCCGGACTGCTGGGCATCTCCCACCTGCTGCACCGTGACCCGCGTTCCCTCAGCGGTGGCGAGAAACAGCGGGTGGCCCTGGCCCGGGCGCTGGCACCTTCTCCCCGTATTCTGCTCCTCGACGAGCCGCTGGGTGCCCTTGACCTGCGCACCGGCCGGTATTTGAGGCTGGAGCTGCGGCGCGTCCACCGCGAGCTGGGGCTGACCACGGTCCACATTACCCACGACCTCATGGAGGCGCTGGAGATGGCCGACCGCGTGGCCGTTATCCAGAACGGCCATGTGGAGCAGGTGGCCGGCCCGGAGGAGATGCTCTTCCATCCGGAGGGAGAAAGGGTGGCCGATTTCATCGGGGCGCCCAATATCCTCGACTGCGATTCCTGCCGGGACCTGGGACAGGGGATTATGGAGGTGGCCTGCTCGGGACTGAAGCTGACCGTTCCCCATGAAGGACATCATAAAATCAGCAAGGTGGCCATCCTGCCCCGCCATATCTACGTTTCCCGGACCCGCCCCCCGGGGCTGAGCGTCAACGGGTTCCAGGGGGTCATCACCGCCATCAAGCCGGTGAACAACACGGTGAGAATCTGGATAGACGTCGGGGAGACCAACCTCATGTCCGAGATTCCCACTTACCTCTTCGACGAGATGGAGCTGGCCGTGGGGCAGGAGGTCTTTCTCATCCTGCGGATGAGACGGATACGCGTCTACGAAAGCCGCAGTTAATCGGGTTTTTCTAATAGTTCTATTCATATTCGGTGGATTAGCTTTACCTCACCCCTGACCCCTCTCCGGCCAGGATTATCGTAATTGGCCGGAGTTTCTCGGGCTGGAGAGGTTGTCCCGAGGGGGGTGTCTAAGAGGGGTGAAACCCCTCTTTCTATTCGTCCCCCTCTCCAATCAGATTATCTTGGGTGAACATCGTGTTCCAGATTGGAGAGGGGGATAAAATGGGGTGAAGTTAAAATATTGAAACGACCTGAAGGAAGAACGACTTTTTTAAAATTTTAGATAATTTTAACTCTCCACACCGAACCTTTTCCCCCTTTTGGCGTTATAATATAACGGAGCCGGGCTGAAAGGGAGGTTATCATGAAAAAGTTAATCGCCGGAATTCTGGTGGGTTTAATTCTGGTGGGGACGGCCGCCTGCGCCGCGGCGCCGAAGTCCGCCCCGGTACCGGCCCCCGCACCTTCTCCTGTACCGGCGCCTATGCCACCCGAGTCGTCCGGGCTGTTCGGCGGCCGTGATACGGTCGTGGTCCAGACCCCGCCCCCGGTGATATCCCTTCCGCCCGCCCCGTCCCCGACTCCTACCCCGGTGCCGGCCCCCAAGGCCCCGGTTGAAGTATCTCAGACGGGACAGCCCTGGGAGGGCGACCGCATGATTATCCGCACCGGGGACATGTCCCTGGTGGTGACGGACGTGGCCGCCGCTATCGAGCAGATTACCCGGCTGGCCGCCTCGTATAACGGATTTGTCGTGTCCTCCAACACCTGGCAGGAGCGAGAGAGGATGATGGGGAACATCTCTATCCGGGTGGACGCCAGCTCTTTTGACGATGCCATCCGGGCGCTCCGGGGCCTGGGGGTGGAGGTAAGGCAGGAGAGCACCTCCGGCCAGGACGTCACCGAGGAGTACGTCGACCTTTCCTCCCGGCTGAAGAACCTGGAAGCCGCCGAGGCCCAGCTCCTCAAGCTGATGGAGCAGGCGGGCAAGGTGTCCGATATCCTGGAAGTCCAGCGCGAGCTGGTGAAGACCCGCGGCGAAATCGAGCAGACCAGGGGGCGCATGCAGTACCTCGAGCAGAGCTCGTCCATGTCCTTTATCCAGGTGCGCCTTGAGCAGTCCAAGCTCACCGTCGAGTTCAGCGCCGATTCCCGTAACGTTAAGGAAGGGGCGAGAGTCCAGTTTTACCCCAACATCTCCGGTGGCTTTTCACCTTACAGCTTCGAGTGGGCCTTCGGTGACGGCGATACCAGCACCGACGAAATGCCGTCCCACGCCTACCGCTCCGACGGGACATTTACCGTCTCGCTCAAGGTAACCGACGACCGCGGCAATAAGGATACCTCTACCCGGAGCGACTACATTACCGTCCTGCCCGGCTGGAGCGCCGGCAACATCGCCGGGGGTGCCTGGAACGGGCTGGTCGGCTTCGGGCGTGTCATCGCGGATATCATCATCTGGCTGGGTATCTTCAGCCCGGTCTGGATAATCATCGGCTTCATCCTCTACTTCGCCTGGTGGCGCCGGAGGAAGAAGGCCTAAATAAAAGAGAGGGGGCGAAAGTCCCCTCTTCCCTTTTGTCATTCTCGGGCTTGACCCGAGAATCCAGACCCCTTATCCCCCCGATGGATTCCCGCTTTCGCGGGAATGACAAAGGAAACAATGGGATGAGAGGGTGAGGGAAAAAGATACCAGCCTGGCTGGCGTCCTAAACCGATAATCGTTTAATAATCTCCTCCCGGGTGATGCCGGCTACGGCCACGACCTTCTGGCGGCTGGTCTGGCCTTTTATAATCGTGAGGGAGGACTTGCCGAGCCCCAGCGCCCGGCTGAGGAGGTCGATGAGCTCCCGGTTGGCCCTGCCCTCCACCGGCGGGGCGGCGATTCTCACCCGGAGGACGCCATCGCTGAACCCGGTTATCTCGCTCCGCCCGGCATGGGGCGTGACTTTTACGGACAGCCGCTGGCTGCCCTGACCGCTGGTGGACAACTGGTTCACCGGCTACCTTAAAATATCGGGCTAGTCAGCCGGGCCGCCGCCGCGCCCCACGGTCATGGCGATAGTGGCCAGGAAAAGGACCGCCGAGAGCATGAACCAGAAAGTCACGGTGAACTGCTCCCCCATCGGGGGCAGCACCTCCAGTGCGGTGACAATCCCCAGCACGGCGCACAGCCCGCCGATGCCGCCCAGTATGCCAGCAAAAACTCCCATCGGGATAACCTCCTCTTCGGTTTATCGTAATGCTCCGGTTATTATATAATTGTAACGGAAGCTCAACATTTACGCTTGGAGATAATATAGCATGAAACTCACAAATAATCTATTTTTTTACCCGGAGCAGGGGATGTTCGACTGCAATACCTACGTTTTCACCGGTAGCCCGGGTATTATCATCGACCCCGGCAACACGTCATTTCTATCGGGGCTGGTGGGCAACCTGAAAAAGGACGGCATCGACCCCAAAGATATCGGGATAATCGTCAATACGCACCTCCACGGCGACCACTGCGCCGCCAATGAGGCCTTCAAGGAGCTCTCTGGGGCCAGAATTGCCATTCACCCCGTCCAGAAAAAGAACTACCAGCTGGTAGTGGTGGACGGCGCGCGCATTTTCGGCATGCCGCCGATGGAGTTTAAAGAGGACTACTCCCTGGATGGGAACCGCCTCAGCTCCGGGGAGACGGAGTTGGAGATGATACCGGCGCCGGGGCATACCCCGGACAGTATCTGTTTCTATAATCGCAGGGACAGGACGCTGGTCTGCGGTGACGTGATTTTCGCGATGAACACCGGCCGCGTCGACCTTCCCGGCGGTAATGGGGAGGCGCTGAAAAAATCCATCGAGGCGCTCTCGGAACTGGACATCGAATACCTGCTGCCCGGCCACATGGACATCGTGCCGGGCGCGGAAAAGGTCGCCCAGAACTTCGATTTTATCCGGAGTCGGGTCTTGCCATGGCTATGACGGGGAGGTATATCTAGAATGGGCCCGGAGCGGGAGATAGGTGAGCTGCTGCGGAGGAAAGGCCTGACGCTGGGCGCCGTGGAATCCGCCACCGGCGGGCTGATATCGCACCTCATTACGAGCGTGCCCGGCAGCTCCGATTACTTCAAGGGGTCGGTGACCTCTTACAGCAACGAGGTCAAGATTAAGCTTATCGGCGTCCGGGCGGAGACCCTCGAGCGGTACGGCTCGGTGAGCCCGCAGGTCGTCGAGGAGATGGCCGCCGGGGGCAGGAAGGTGCTGGCGGTGGATATCTGCCTGGCGGATACCGGCATCGCCGGGCCGGGCGGGGCCACGCCCGGGAAGGCGGTGGGGCTTTTCTACCTGGGGCTGGCGCACCGGGGAGGGGTGTCCAGCCGGAACCACGAGTTCCGCGGCAGCCGCGCGCGGAACAAGCGGAGCGCGGCGGAGGCGGCCTTAAGCTGGCTGCGGGAATTCCTGCTGGGCCTCGAAGACGCTTGATTGAAAATCAGCCGCCCCTCCCCTCGGATGTTATCTATTCCCACCCGGGCCGCCCTCGCGGCAGCCGCGGCTTGGGGCGCTGAGAAATCCCTCTCACTCTCCCTTGTTATCTATTCCCACCCGGGCCGCCCTCGCGGCAGCCGCGGCTTGGGGCGCTGAGAAATCCCTCTCACTCTCCCT
>MGNX01000116.1:4361-16328 GCA_001796935.1 Chloroflexi bacterium RBG_16_60_22 | reverse complement strand
GTGACGCCGGCCCGCCGCGCCGCTTCCCGCGCTGCCGCCACCGTCTCCGCCGAGATATCGATGCCGGTTACCGTAAAACCGGCCCCGGCCAGGTAGATGGCGTTCCTCCCGTTCCCCATGGCCACGTCGAGCGCTTTACCCACCGGCAGGAGCCCGATATTTTCCATCAGGAAGGATGCCGGCTCCGTTGAGGCATCGTGGGAGTGCGTCATCGCTGGCATCGGCGGCCTCAAGCCCCCGCCAGCTTTTTGGCAATGGTAGCCACGTGCCGGCCCTGGTAGCGGGCCATCGCCAGCTCGTTCTCGCTGGGCAGACGGCTGCCGTCGGTACCGGCGATGGTGCTGGCACCGTAGGGGCTGCCGCCGGTTATCTCATCCAGAGTGGTCTGGCGTTTCTCGGAGTAGGGCAGGCCGACGATGACCATGCCGTGGTGGAGCAGCGTGATATAGGAGGTGATGATGGTGGTCTCCTGGCCGCCGTGCTGGGTGGCGCTGGAGGTGAAGACGCTGCCCACTTTACCCACCAGGGCGTCCCTGGCCCACAGCCCGCCCGTCTGGTCGAGGAAGTTGCGCATCTGGGCGCACATGTTACCGAAACGGGTGGGTATCCCGTAGATGATGGCATCGGCATCGGCGAGGTCGGCCGGCCTGGCCACCGGGATATGGGCGAAGGCCTGCCTCGCCTTCCTGGCGCCGGACTTCTCCAGCGCTTCATCGGGGACCAGCTCGGGGACCTGGAGCAGCTCCACCTCGGCGCCTTCGACCTCCCGGGCGCCTTCGGCCACGGCCTCCGCCATCCGGTAGATATGGCCGTACATGCTGTAAAAAACGATTTTAACTTTCATCCTGCCGTACACTCCGGTTCCGGAGGTTATCAGGAGGTTGCCAGCTTTTTCTTAATCACGGACAGCTGTTGTAAATGGGACTTCTCCTCGGCAATGATGGCGTTTACCTTCGTCACGAGCCGCTGGGGCATGATGTCCCGCATCTCGTAATAGAAAAGGATGGAGTCCTTTTCGGCGGCGATGCCCAGCTCCACCGCCTTGATATCGCTGTCCGCCTGGGAGGCCATCTCGCTGGTAATCATGTCGTCGGTAAAGACGGCATCGTCGATAAGGGCCTGGAGATAGCCGGTGTACTCGGGGGTTCCGGCTTCCGCGGGCGGCTTGCCGGTTTCACCCAGCATGTCCTGGAAAATCCTGATATGCTCCCGCTCCATATTGACCAGGCCTTCGAAGATTTCCCTGGCCTCCTCGTTTTCCGTGGACTTGGCCATGATATCGTAGAAAGTCATGCCGCGGCGCTCCACGCCGATGGCGATATCGATAAGCTCCCCGGCCGAAAAAACTATGGACATGGCACGGCACCTCCTTCATTTTTTAATAAAGGGCCGCCCGGCCCTCAGATTTCCACCAGTACCGTATCGCCGTCAACCCGGACCTTGTAACGGGGCAGGGGGCGGGGGGACTTGATGGCCTTGCCCAGCGCCGCTATTATCCCGGAGCCTTTCATCCAGCGCACCACGCTGCCGTCCCGAAGGTCAAACCGCGACCCGTGGCGGGGGCAGGTGACGATGGTCCCTTCCAGCTTCCCCAGCGAGAGGTCGCCGTTCATATGGGTGCAGCGGTTGCCCACCGCGTAATAGCTTTTCCCCACCCTAACCAGCAGTATCTCGTGAGCCCCGACGGTCACCTTTTCCAGGCTCCCGTCCGGAAACTGGCCGGTCTTGCCGACTTCCACGTAACTTCCCATCGCCGTCCTCCTGTTCTGGGATTACCCGGTAACCGGACTACTTGCCCTCGGCTTCCTTGAGCAGGTCGTTAAATACCTCGATGTGGTAGCCTTCGTTGTTTCGTATCCGCTGGATGAGCGCTTTGGTGCCGGCGTCGTCAACCTCGTCGGCGATGCGGCCGTACTTTTCGTGGACCTCTTTCTCCACCTTGATATCCGCCCGGAGCATCGCCGCCGCCCCGGTGGCCCGGTCGACCGCGGTATGCTCGATGACCGGACTGCCCCCGGAGTCCACCAGCTCTTCCGCGAGCCAGCCCAGGTGCTGCATCTCGTTGACGGCCTGGTCTTCCAGCTGTTTCCTGGCTTCCGGGTCCGGGGTCATGTAGGAGTGGAACATGTACTGGAGGATAACGGTGTACTCGTGCCCGACGCCCCAGTTCAGCGACCTGGACAAACTGTCACTACGGTTGCCCCGGATGTCCTTCAGGCCCTCTTTTTTAGCCTTCTCGATGAAATGCTCGAACTTGCCGTGGTGCGCCCTTTCGTCCGCCACGATGCGCTGCAACAACCGCTTGACCCTGGGGTCGTCAATCGCCCGGATATGCTCCCCGTAGTGGTCGATGGCGCCCTGCTCCAGCCCGACGTCATTGCTCATCCATTCCGGCACGGTCTTGCCGGCCATGTTCATGGTGCCCCTCTCCAGGGAGGGTTTGCCGCCCAGCGCCACGATGGTCTCCGCCAGCCAGTCCAGGTGCCGCATCTCCTCCCGGGCGATGGCCTCAATCTCGCAGGCCACCTCCCCTTCACCCATGCCATAGGCGTGACTCAGGTACTGGATAATAGCGCCGTGCTCATCCTGAAGGTCGAGGTTCAGGAGCTCGATAATCTTTTTCTTTTCCATTTTAACCTCCGTAGCTTCCGGCCGGGTCTAACTTAAAACTCCAGCTTACGGAATTCGCTTTTAGCCGCGCCGCAGACGGGGCATAACCAGTCGTCCGGCAGCTTCTCAAAAGGCGTCCCGGGGGCGATATTCCCCACCGAATCCCCCAGCTCCGGGTCGTAAACATAGCCGCAAACAGTGCATTCGTACTTGTCCATTACTTGTTATCGCCTCCTTTTTCTTTAGCGATGTAGCTGGGGGCGGTCTTGGGAGTGGTCCCCCGCTTAACCTGGTGGTAGTACTCGTAGGTCATGCAGGTCTCCTCGGTGAGGACCTCGGCGGCCACGATGCGGCCGATGAAAATCGTGTGGGTGCCGACGTCGACGTCGGAAATCACCTCGGCCTCGAGGTAAGCGGTGGCGTGGTCGAGGAAAATGGGGGCCCTGGTCACGCCCAGCTTGTATTTGACGCCCTCCAGCTTATTGACGTCCCGCCCCGACTTGAAGCCGAAGCCGCCGATATAGGGCAGGGGGGTTGCCTGGCAGAGGACCGCCGCCGTAAAGACCTGGCTGGCCATGATGTACTCGTGCGTCAGGTTGCTCTTGTTAATGCTCACGGCGACGGTCGGCGGCTCCGAGGTTATCTGGAACACGGTGTTGGCCACCTGCCCGTTGAGCTTTTTGCCCTTCCTGGACCCGACGATGTACATGCCGTAGCCGAGCTTGTGTAATGCGTTAAGATTCATGATTTCAACCTCTGCTTGAGCAGGCCTTTCTCTCGTCGTCGGTAGTGACGGGCGCCATTTTTAAAGTGCAAAAAGGACGCCGGTTAAGAAGAGAGCGTCCCCGGCGTGTTCCTAGCCGCCATCGAGGGAAGGGTGCTCTTTCTGCACGAACCAGCCCCCCGGGTTCTTGAGGAACTCGTAGTAATCCAGCAGGATGCGGTGGTGCTCCTCCTCCTGGACGGCCAGGGCCTCGTAGAACTGGCGCTCGCTATCGGAGCCGGCCAGGCCGACCTGTTTCTTATAAAAGTCGTAGGTCTTGTTCTCCATGGTCATGGCCGTCTGCACGGCGTCCAGTTCGGAGGGGATAGCCTTGACGCCCTTATCCATTTCCTCCAGGGCCTGGGCGAATATCGTCCTCAGGCCGCGGCCGCTGTCATGGGTGAACTTTTCTTTCGGCCACCCCTTCCTGGCGCTGATGGTATCGTAAATGTTCTGAAAGACCTTCTGGTGAATGTCCTCTTCCGCCGCCAGCTTCTCCAGCAGCTTCTTGCCCAGCTTATTGGCGCTGGACCTGGCCGCCGCCTGGTAGAACTTCCTGCCATCGGTCTCCATCTGGAGGGCCGCTTTGAGTGCCGCCAGTGTTTTTTCATGCGCCTGCGCCATAATTACCTCCTCGTATCAAGTCTTTAATCCCGCTCCGGTCACGGTAATGGCTTTGCGTATTGGATAATAATCTTAAGTGACGTCACTGTCAATTTTCCCGGTGACATTATGACCCATCGGGGTATTACCTGTATGTGATAAAAGTTTCACCGCCGGGTAACGTTACAAGTCCCTTTAATAAAAGTATAACATATCCCGGCGGCGTTTTACCCGTTGACCCTGCCGGGAAGGGGGCGTGCCTTGACACTGTCCGCGGTGGCTAATATCATTAAATTAAAGAATATCATTACCGAGGAGAAGGAGCTCATGGTAGAAAAGAACGTAGTCATTTACACCACCCCCACCTGACCCTACTGCACCATGGCGAAGGAGTATCTTTCGCAGAAGAAAATCCCGTATCAGGAGCGTGACGTATCCATCGACCACGATGCCGCTAGGGAAATGGTGGAAAAAACGAAGCAGATGGGCGTGCCCGTTATCATCGTTGACGATAAAGAAATAATCATCGGGTTTAACCCGGCCAGGCTGCAGGAGAAGCTCGGGCCGGAGCTGAAATAACAGCGCGGCAGGAATAGCCGCTCCAGGGGAAATAATAGCCAGCCAGCGTTCGCTATGCTATACTGGTTCTGGTTAACCGATGCCCCGTACCGGACCAGGCTGGGGACCCTGAAATAGCGAGGAGACAGGCTTGATGAATGAGACACTGAAGCTAATCGACCAGCTTATTGCCGAACATAAGGTCATGAACGAGAGGGCCATGAATATCGAGAAGGCGGCCAACGACGCCAGCCTGCTGACGGACCTGAAGGTGGCCAGGGAGACCTTTGTGCCCGGTCGGTTCGACCAGAGGCAAAGCCTGGGGAAGCTGGAGGAGATGCTGGTGGCCATCGGGGACTGGCTGGACAAGCACTTTAACCGCGAGGAGACGATACTGTTGCCCGCCGTGGAGAAGCACGGCGAGGGGAAACTTATCTCGGCGCTAAACTCTCTGCTCCTGGAACACACCGACCTACGCAATCGTATCGGCGAGTCCAAGAAGCACGTCGCCGAGCTGACAGGCGGGCGACTGGGCCGCCACCGCTGGGACGCCAGCGCCAACGACATGAGGGCCCACCTTACCCACACCAGGAAGCTCCTGGAAGCCCACGCCGCCATGGAGAACAGGCTCTTCGCCGAGCTGCGCCGGGCCCTGGCGGGAGACCGGTGACACAAGGAGAAAGACCGATGACCAGAAGAGTAAAACTTACCGTTAACGACCTGCCCATCGACCTCGACTACTTTGTGGCGGGCTACCTTGACCACGTCGTCGGCGGCATCGTCGCCAGCCTGCGTGACACGGGAGAAGTCAGGGAACTGAAGCTGAACATCGATAACGAAGGGCAGGTAACCATCAATCTCAACGGCGCCGATGTCCCGCTCACCCCTTTCCCCGTGGAAATCATCGGGAATACCATGCGGGGTATCGTCGCGCCGCTGAAAGGCGTGGACTCAGCCGTCAATACCCTGGAGCTGACCATCAACAGGTAGTCCGGCCCCTCAGACGGACGTCTCGCAGAGCCTCACATCCCCCCAGGCCCCGATATCCTCGCCGATGATAATGACCAGCCCTTTCAACCCGCCGATACCCCGGCCGAACCCGATGGCGGCTTCGATGTCACCGGCTTTACTCACCCGATTGCAGATAGCCGTGGCCGCCGCGTCCGCCAGCGCCGTTGACCCCGCCATGACCACCACGGCATCGGCTTTGCCGAAGCTCAGGGAATGCCCCACCGTGCCCGACGACGTGCAGATGCCCAGCGGCGTTTCCCGGGCGCCGATTTCCAGTCCCAGCTTCCCCGTCAGGGGCGATTTCCCGGCGTAAATGCCGACGGTTCGCTGGCGGCGGACCTTGAGGAAGATATCACCGCCGTTCTCCACGATGACCTCCGGAGAGAAGTCGAGCAGCTCCCTCCCGACGCCCTCGGCGATGGCTCCGGCCACGGCCGCCATCGGCCCTACGCCCGCCTGCTGCCCCGCCTCCGCCATCTGCCGGACGATGTGCGGGGCATCGGGGGGCACCTCAATGGGCTCCAGCGATGTCATGAACTCGGGGACACGCCGGATGTAGCCTTCGAGCTGGGCACGGTATTTGACCACCAGGCGGTGGGCTTTACGCTGCAGGTTGGCCGCCGCACGGATGTATAAATCGGTCTCACGGACGGTGACGTTGAAGGGCACGAGGTCTTTGCCCTCAATCCAGTGGCGGTAAGTTCTCGGCTCCATCTGAATCAGAACTGGACCTTCATCGCCCGCGGGGGACAGGCGGCGATGCAGATGCCGCAGGCGATGCACTTCTCGTTGTCGAAACTGACTACCCTGGTCGCGGGGTTAAGCACGAAGGCACCGGCGGGACATATGGTGACACAGGCGCCGCAGTGGGTGCACCTGTCCTCGTCGCGCGTGATGTCCTGGCTCAGCGGCTGGACCTTTATGCCGGTCCTGGCCAGGAACTCGATGCCCTTTTCGTACTCCTGGCGGTTCCCGCGGAGCTCCAGTACCAGCAGGCCTTCCTCCTCCGGAGAGATGGAAGCCTTGAGAATATTGAACTCAAGGTCGTAGTCCTTCACCAGCCGGTAGACTATCGGGCGGTTCACCAGCCGCGGGGGAAAATGCAGCACGATTCTCTTCGAAACAGCCATACCGTTACCTCCGGGCGGTCCATCGGGCCGACGGGATTACATAACATTTTAGCAGAGCCGCTGTCCCGATACAACCCGGGGGAGCCGGCAGGTTGAAGCGCCTACCTGTATAAGCTATAATCAAGAATGGATGGTTCATCCATCGGGAGGCGATTTTGCTCAGGACCCATAGCTGCGGCGACTTGCGGAAAGAGCACGTCGGCAGTGAAGTATCCCTGGCCGGGTGGGTAAACCGCCGCCGGGACCACGGCGGGCTTATTTTCATCGACCTGCGTGACCGGGAGGGCGTCGTTCAGACGGTGTTCAACCCGGAAATATCGCCGGACAGCCTGAAGATAGCCGAGGATATGCGCAACGAGTACGTGGTCAGGGTCAGGGGCGAGGTCTCCCGTCGCCCGGCGGGCACGGAGAACCCCAGGATACCCACCGGTGATGTCGAGGTAATCGTCAGGGAGGCGGAGGTGCTCAATGCGTCCCGGACGCCCCCTTTCTATATCAACGAGGAGGTGGAGGTGGAGGAAAGCCTGCGCCTGAAGTACCGCTACCTCGACCTGCGGCGGCCCCGCATGAGGGAGAACCTGCTCCTGCGCCACCGGGTCATCAGGTTCATGCGCGATTTCCTCGATGCGAGGGGCTTCATCGAGGTGGAAACGCCCATCCTGCTCAAGAGCACCCCGGAGGGGGCCCGGGACTACCTGGTGCCCAGCCGGCTCCACCCCGGCGAGTTCTACGCCCTGCCGCAGTCGCCCCAGCAGCTCAAGCAGTTGCTGATGGTGGCCGGGATGGAAAAGTACTATCAGATTGCCCGCTGCTTCCGCGACGAGGACACCCGCGCCGACCGCCAGCCGGAGTTCACCCAGCTGGACATGGAGATGAGCTTCATTGATGAAGACGATATCCTGGCGCTGCTGGAGGAGCTTTTTATTACCATGATGGGCACCATCAGACCGGAGGCGTGCCTGATAAAGCCTTTCCCACGTTTCACCTACGCCGAGGCCATGGAGCGCTACGGCACGGACCGCCCGGACCTGCGCTTCGGGATGGAGATAAAAGACCTGACGGATATCGTAGCAGATTCCGAGTTTGCCGTTTTCAACACGGCTATTGCCGGGGGAGGACGGGTCAAGGGGCTCTGTGCTCCCGGCTGCGCCGACTATTCACGGCGGCAGCTCGATGAGCTGACCGGGAAAGCCAGGGAGCTCGGGGCGGGCGGCCTGGTGACCATTGCCCTGAACGGCCCCGCCGGCCTTCTGGACAACCTGACCGGGGACATGGTGAAGTCAGCCGCCGCCAGGTTCTTAACCCTGGATAACATCAAGGCGATGGCCGGTCACCTTGACGCTAAAGTCGGCGACCTTTTGCTGGTGGTGGCGGGGGACGGTCGGGTGGCCGCCGCGGTGCTGGGAGAGCTCCGCCGCGTGATGGGTTCCCGCCTCCAGCTGGCGGCGCCGGACCTGTTCGCCTTCGGCTTTATCGTGGACTTTCCATTATTTGAAAGAAATAAAGAGACGGGCCGGCTGGAATCGGTGAACCATCCGTTTACCTCGCCCAAAGATGATGAACTGCCCCTGCTGGATTCTGCGCCGGAGCAGGCCCGGTCCCGGGCTTATGACATCGTCTGCAACGGCTACGAGCTGGCCAGCGGCAGCATCAGGATTCACCGCGGCGAGGTGCAAAGGAAGATATTAAAGGTACTGGGCTATACCGACGGTGATATCCAGGAACGCTTCGGGCACCTGCTCGAGGCCTTCGAGTACGGCGCGCCCCCGCACGGCGGCCTGGCCGTGGGTATCGACCGCATCATCACGCTGCTGGCCGGGGAGGATAGCATCCGGGAAGTGATTGCCTTCCCCAAGACCCAGGCGGCGATAGATTTAACCTTCAATGCGCCTTCGCGGGTCACGGCCGAGCAGCTCGCCGAGCTGCATATCAGCCTGCGCGAAGAGTAGCCTACCAGGAGGAAACTTGAAAGTAACCAGGGAAAAAATCGAAAACCGTCAGGCCTACCTGACGGTGGAAATGGAACCCGCCGAGATGGAGGAGTCGCTGGAGCACTCCTACCGGCACCTGTCCAGCCGGACGAATATCCCCGGCTTCCGCAAGGGCAAGGCCCCGCGGGTGGTGGTGGAACGTTACCTGGGGAAAGAGAGCCTCCTGGAAGAGGCCATCAAGCACATCGTCCCCGAGGCTTACGAAAAGGCCCTCAAGGAGCAGGAGATTGAGCCCTTCGCCCAGCCGGAGGTGGAGGTAACCCAGAGCAACCCCGTCATCTTCAAGGCGGTGGTGCCGCTGGCGCCGACCGTAGAGCTTGGCGACTATCACAGCATCAGGATTGCCCCGGAGCCGGCGGAGGTTACCGAAGAAAACGTTGAGTCCGTGCTGGAGGAACTGCGCCACCAGCACGCCGCCTGGGAGCCGGTGGAGAGGCCGCTCGACTACAACGACCTGGCCGTCATCGATATCCGCAGTGAGGTGGGGGAAAAGCCCTACCTGAAAAAGCTGGGTGCCCAGTACCCCGTCCAGAAGGAATCGGCGGCGCCGGCCCCCGGGTTCGCCGACCGTATCGTGGGGATGAAGAAAGAGGAGGAAAGGGAGTTTAATCTTACCTTCCCGGAGGACTACCCCAATAAAGAGGTGGCTGGCAAGGAGGCCGCCTTCAAGGTCAAACTATCGGAAATCAAGGAAGAAAAGCTTCCGGCACTCGATGACGCGCTGGCCGGGCTGGTATCGCCGGACTTCAAGACGGTCGCGCAGCTCCGGGAGGGGGTCTTGAAAAGCATGCAGCAGCGCGCCGGGGAGCGCTCCCGCATGGAGTTCGAGGAGAAGGTAATCACCGCCGTCATCGACCAGGCTCAGGTGGCCTATCCGCCGCTGCTGGTGGAAATGGAAATCAATCGCATCCTCAACGAGCAGGTGAGGCAGCTCCAGATGACCGGTCGCGGTATGGACGACTACCTGCGAAGCATCAACAAGACGGCCGAGCAGCTCCGTGATGAGTACCGCCCGGTGGCCACCAAAAACGTGGCTGCTTCCCTGGTGCTGGGCAGGGTCGCCGAGGCCGAGAAGATTGAGGTAGCCGGGGCCGAGATTGATAGCGGTATCGATAATATGACCCGGAGCGCCACCGAGGACCGGCGCGAGCAGCTGCGCAAGCTGCTGGATAACCCGCAGACCCGCCAGTCAATCCAGCAGTCGCTGATGACGCGCAAGACCATCGAGCGGCTGGCGGAAATAGCCAGAGACAGCCAAAGCCCCGAAAAAACGACCAGGAAAAAGACCGGCAAAGCAACCAAGGAGGAAGTAAAATGAACAACTTACCGATGAACATCATACCGGGCGTGGTGGAGAGCGGGCCGCGGGGCGAGCGATTCTGGGATATATATTCCCTGCTGCTGAAAGAACGCATCATCATGCTCTTCACGCCCATCACCGACCCCGTCGCCAATACCATCATCGCCCAGCTTCTCTACCTGGAAAGGGAAGACCCGGACCGGGACATCAACATGTACATCCAGAGCCCCGGCGGTGTTATCAGCGCCGGCCTGTCCATCTACGATACCATGCAGTACATCAAGCCGGACGTTTCCACCATCTGTGTCGGCATGGCGGCCAGCATGGCCACGGTGCTGCTCTGCGCCGGCGCCAGGGGCAAGCGCTTCGCCCTGCCCCACGCCACCATCCACATGCACCAGGCCATCGGGGGCGCCCAGGGCCAGGCCGCCGATATCGTCATCGCCGCCCGCGAGATTATGCGCCAGCAGGACATCATCAAGGAAATTCTCGTCAGGCATACCGGACAGCCCATAGACAAGATAACCCACGATACCGACCGCGATTTCTATCTGAATCCCAAGCAGGCGGCGGAATACGGTATCATCGACGAGGTCCTCGCCAAGCCGGCCGGAGAAGAGAAAGAAACCAGGGGTAAGAAAGAAAAGAAGTAGGGCCGCCTGCACCTTATTAAGGCTTTACCTCACCCCTGACCCCTCTCCACCCCGGGTTCTTGAGCGGGCCCGTGTTCTTCTGGCTGGAGAGGGGAGTATTTAGTAGAGGGGGCTTCGCCCCCCTCTCAATTTTTCTCCCCCTCTCCAACATAATCATCTCAGGGGCTGGTTCTATCTTGAAAGTTGGAGAGGGGGATTAAGGGGGTGAGGTTTTTATTTTTTCCGGCTAACCCAGATTGTTCCTTACCGCCTCATCTATCTCGGCGGTGAGGTCGTAGCCATTTATCAGCCGGCCGGCGGCATCGGCCACCTTCTTATCCGGGGTTATTTTTACCCGGCCCCGGCTGAAAGACTTGATGGTGGCCACCACCAGCGGCAGCTCCCGCACGTAGCCGTGACGGCGAATGGCTTTGAACAGGGGATTGTTCTCCCCCTCGTCCGTTTTTATCTCCGCCACGGACTTTCCCCTTATCTCCGCCCAGAGCCGGTCGAAAGGCTTCCCCCGGATGGAGAACAGGCAGTAGGTGGCGGTGGGGCCGGCGTCCAGCTCCGGGATAGCCACGTGCATTTTCACGCCCTGGGTTGACGCCTCCTCCTCGACGAGCTTCCAGATGACCTGCTGCCAGGTACCAACCGGTCCGTCCGGGGCGGCGGGGTGCAGGTTGATGATATCGTACCTGCGGCACATCTCCGGCCCTGTAATCAGCATGAAGCCGGCCAGCACGCAGAGGTCCGGGTGGAAACCCTTTAGGCGCTTCATCACCTCCCGGTCGTAGTCGAGACGCCACGGCGGTAATGGCTTCAAGGGGTCGGGGTTGGGCATACCCCGCACCGCTTTGTACATCTGGTAGGAGAAGCTGACCAGGGGGATGCCGTAGCCCTCCACCATGTCCAGGTAGCCATCGGTGGCGTCCGTTTCACCGCGGTCACGGCTGCAGTAAACGAACTCTATGTCAACGTCGAGCTGGCCGGTCTTGATAGCCTCCTGAACGGTGCGCAGCAGCCCCCTGGAGCCCTCGCCCCGGCCGGTGGAGAACCAGCCGATTTTATAGCGGCGGCCCAACTCTATTTCCTCCTGCGAAAACGTGTCTTCATCCTGGCCCAGGTGCTGAAAACGTGCATCACCGGGCTTGACCTCCGCCCGTGAATCTTCCCCCGCGCCAGCGACCTGAGGAATTCGTCTTTATCCTTGAACTCGGACATCTCCACGTAGGCGTTGCCGATTTCATAGAGGGAATGGGCGTCGCTGCCGGCGCTGCAGGCGATACCGTGCTTCGCCGCAAAGGCCAGGGCTTTCTCGGAGTTGGCCGGGAAGGGGCTGCGCGAGTTGAGCACCTCCATGAGGTCG
>MGNX01000116.1:0-4342 GCA_001796935.1 Chloroflexi bacterium RBG_16_60_22 | reverse complement strand
GATTTCCCTGGCAATCTCCTCGATGCACCAGTCCTTCAGGGAGGAGCCGCGTATCGTCTCGAAGGGGTGGGGAATGTTCACCAGCCCGCCCTGGTCCCGGATGCGATTGACCGCCTCGCCGGGGGTCAGCCCGCTGGGGATGGTCTCCCGGAGGAACATTCCCATGATTTCTCCCTGGGTGGTCAGGATTTCCTCGGCGACGATGACCCGGAAGGGGGCAATCTTCTGCATCTTCAAAGCGCCCTCGGCGGTACCGTGGTCGGCCACGGCGATGCAGTTGATGCCGAGCTCCCGGCAGCGGCTGATAATCTTCTCCAGGGGGGTGCTGCAGTCCATGGAGTACTCGGTGTGGATATGAAGGTCGGCCTTCAGCAAGGCGGCTCTCAGCTGCTCCTTTCCAGATAAGTGCCGGTGCGCGTGTCCACCTTGATGACATCTCCCTCGTTGACGAACAGGGGAACATGAATCGTCACGCCGGTCTCCAGCTTGGCCGGTTTGCTGCCGGCGGTGGCGGTATCTCCCTTGAAACCGGGGTCGGCCTGGGTCACCTCCAGCTCGACGGTGATGGGCAGGGTCACCCCCACCACTTTCCCCTTGTGGCTCGTTACCTCCACGGAGTTGCCTTCCTTGAGATAGTCGAGCCCGTCGCCGAGCTGCTCGCGGGTCAGCGGCATCTGCTCGTAGGTTTCCTGGTCCATGAAGTAATAGAGGTCGCCGTCGTTATAAAGGTACTGCATCTGGACCGTGTCCAGTCGCGCCCGGACCAGCTTTTCATCCGACTGTATGGAGCGCTCGATGGTATGGCCGGCGCTGATATCGCGCAGCTTGACCTTGGACAGGGCGGTGCGCTTCATCTTGACGTGCTGGTGCTCGACCACCTGGTAAAGCTTGCCCTCGAACTCGATGATAACTCCCTTTCTCAATTCCGTGGCGTTAATCATACCTCACCTTTCTCGCTTTAGAGAGAGTCACCACTCTCCCGTTTTCCATCATGACCGTATCCTCGATGCGGACGCCGCCCCAGCCGGGCAGGTAGATGCCGGGCTCTACGGTAAACACCATGCCGTCCGCCAGCTTCTCCTTGGAACCGGGGCCGAGTCGGGGGGCTTCATGGGCGGCCAGCCCGACGCCGTGGCCCAGGGAATGCCCGAAGGCCTCCCCGTAACCCGCCCGATTGATGACCTCTCGGGAGGCGGCATCGGCCCGCTGCCCCGTCATACCCCCAATAATTATATCAATTGCCCCCATCTGGGCGTCAAGGACGGTGGCATAAACTTTCTTAAAGGTGTCGTCAGCGGCGCCGACGCAGATGGTGCGGGTAAGGTCGCTGGCATAGCCGCCGTACCGGGCGCCCATGTCGATAACCACCGGCTCGCCTTCCCGGATAACGCGCTCCGACGGTCTGGCGTGGGGGCGGGCCGAGTTCGGGCCGGCGGCGACGATAATCTCGAAGGCTGCCGCCTGGCCGCCGTTTTCCCGCAGGCACTTTTCCAGCTCCCAGGCAACCTGCCGCTCCGTCATCCCGGCTTTAATGGTGGGGGCGACCCCCTCGAAGGCGAGGTCGGTAATGGCGGCGGCCTTCCTGATGAGCTCGATTTCCCCCGGCTCCTTGACCGCCCGCAGCGACTCCACCAGGCCCATGACGGGCACCAGCTTCACGGCCACCGGCTTCTTTTTCAGGGCGTTTTTCAGCTGACGGTAGGTCTCGACGGTAATATCCCCCGCCTCAAAACCGAGCCTTTTTATCCCGGCGTCCCCGAGCAGTCCCGGAAACCAGTCGGCGGCGTTGCCCGTAATCTTCAACACCCGGTAGTCCGGTGCCTGGAGGCCGGCCTGCTCGGTGTAGCGGAAGTCCGTGGCCAGCACCGCCCGCCCGGTGGTGATGAGCAGGTATCCCGCCGAGCCGTCGAAGCCGGAGAGGTAATGCCGGTTCTCCGGCTGGGAGATAAGTAAACCGTCGATTTTTTTAGCGGCGAGCCCCCGGCGCAGCCCGGACAGGCGCCTATTCACCGTCGCGGCTCTCCGGCCGGGCCATGGGGTGGGCGGCGAGGTATATCTTGCGGGCCTGGCTCTGCGTAACGTGGGTGTAAATCTGCGTGGAGGAGAGGTCGGCGTGGCCCAGCAGCTCCTGGACGACCTTGAGGTCGGCCCCGCCGTCGAGGAGGTGGGTGGCGAAGGTGTGGCGCAGCATGTGGGGGTGCACCTTCTTGCCGATGGCTAAGGCGTACTTATCCAGGAGCTTCTGAACCCTACGGGCGGGGAGCCTGCCGCCGAGATGGTTGAGAAACAGGGCGTTATTCTTCCTGTCCCCTAAAAGGAGGGGCCTCCCGTTATTAATAAAATTTTCCAGGGCCCTGGCGGCGGGGCCGCCGATGAGGGTTACTCTTTCCTTGGCCCCCTTGCCCCGGACGCGTATCTCGTTGGTGACCAGGTTGACCTGCTCCACGTCCATGTTGACCAGCTCGCTGACCCTCAGACCGGAGGCGTAGAGCAGCTCCAGCAGGGCGCGGTCACGCTGGCCCTGGGGTCGTGAGAGGTCGGGGGATTCCACCAGACGTCTGGCCTCCTCCACGGTAAGGAAAGACGGCAGGTGCCGGATAAGCTTGGGTGAAGATATACCGGCCAGCGGGTTCCTGGCAACGAGCTTTTCCCGCAGCAGGTATCTATAGAAGGTGCGCATCGCGGACAGCTTATTGTTGATGGTCGAAGGTGCCTGCCCCTGGTTTTTTAGCTTCCCCAGGTACTCGCGTATGACCTGCTTGTCAACCTCACGCGGGGAATTGATACCCCTTTCGATGGAGAATTCGGAAAATTCCTGCAAATTCTGCTCATAGTCCCGGACGGTGTACGGTGACGCGTTCCGCTCCGCCCGTAGATAGTCGAGGAAAAGCCGGATATATTCGTCAAAGTTGTTTTTCACTGTTTCCGTCCTGCGGTACTTTCCCCTTGTACTCGCACCTGGTACACCAGGCCTGCCGGCCGTGCTGGGTGAGCAGGCCGCCGCACCTGGGGCAGGGGTTGGGGAGGGGGCGGAAGTTGGTAGCGAAATCGCAGTCCGGGTAGCCGCTGCACCCGTAGAAGGTACGCTTCTTCTTGTTCACCCGCTGCACGATTTCCTTGCCGCACTTCGGGCAGTTGGCCCCCACCTTGACCTGGAACGACTGCGTGTAACGGCACTCGGGGTAGCCGCTGCAGGCCACGAACTTGCCGAAGCGCCCCGTCTTCACCACCAGCGGCTTGCCGCACTTGGGGCAGGCGTCCCCCGTCTCCTCGTCGGGCAGCTTGACCTTCTCCGCCAGCTTCAACGCCTTTTCGAGGTCTTTATTAAAGGGGGCGTAAAAGTCCCGGATGACGCCGGACCATTCCCGCTCCCGGCTGGCGATGTCGTCGAGCTCGTTCTCCATGTCCGCGGTGAACTTGATGTTGATGATGTCCGGGAAGTACTGCACGAGCAAATCGTTGACCGCGGTGCCCAGCTCCGTGGGCTGGAAAACACCCTTGGCCTTGTGGACGTACTCGCGGTCCTGGACAGTGGATATCGTCGGGGCGTAGGTACTGGGCCGGCCGATACCGGCTTGCTCCAGTGCCTTGACCAGCGTGGCCTCCGTGTAGCGGGGCGGAGGCTGGGTGAAACGCTGCTCCGGTATAATCCTGAGCAGGTCGAGCTTATCCCCCCTGGCCAGCGGCGGCAGCGTGCCTTTGCCTTCCTCCTCCGCCTCGTCCCGGTCCTCGCTGTAGAGGGCCATGAACCCGGGGAAGGTATTGACCGAGGCGGCCGTGCGCAGCAGGTAGTCTTTACCGTTCTTCGCCTCGACATCCACGGTAGTGTTATCAAACAGGGCGGCCGCCATCTGGCTGGCAACCATGCGCTTCCAGATGAGGTCGTAGAGCCGGAGCTGGCTGGCGTTGAGGTACTTTTTAATCAGGGCCGGTTCGCGGTAAGTCCGGGTGGGCCGAATGGCCTCGTGGGCCTCCTGAGCCCCCCTTGCCCGGGTGGTGAAGACGCGGGGGCGCGGCGGCAGGAAGTTTGCCCCGTACTTTTCCCGGATGAATTTAACTGTCTCGGCGATGGCGCTGCCGGCCACGCGGGTGGAGTCCGTGCGCATGTAGGTTATCAGGCCGACGCTACCCTCGTTACCGATGTGCAGGCCTTCGTAGAGCTGCTGGGCGATGGCCATGGTCTGTTTGGCGGTGAATCGTAGCTTGCGCCAGGCCTCCTGCTGGAGGGTGCTGGTGGTGAAGGGAGGGGCCGGCTGGCGGGTGGCCTTCTTCGTGGCAACCTTGAGCACATCGTAGGCCGCTTTCTCCAGCTCTCCCCTTATCCTGTCCGATTCTTTTTCGG
>MGNX01000115.1:5633-7396 GCA_001796935.1 Chloroflexi bacterium RBG_16_60_22 | reverse complement strand
TTCTGGGACGGCGACTTCGATAAATGCGTGGACTATATCCTTGAGCCGCTGAACATAACCTGCGCCGACCTGCTCAGCAGGCCGGAAGGCGTGAAGCTGCCCCTCACGCCCCGCCCGGAGAGACACTACGAAAAAGCCGGCTTCCAGACCCCTTCCGGTAAGGTGGAGATTGCCAGCAGCGCGCTGGCGGAGGTGGGCCTGGAGGCGCTGCCCGTGTACAAGGAGCCCCCGGAAAGCCCGGTGAGCCGGCCTGATATGGCGAAGTCCTACCCGCTCGTGCTGACCTCCGGGGCCAGGGTGATGGCCTACACGCACTCGCAGTACCGGAACATTCCCCAGCTGCGCAAGCTGGCGCCGGAGCCGCTCGTGGATATCAACCCCGCCGATGCCGCCCCCCGCGGCATCAGCTCCGGCGATACGGTGACCATCAGCTCGCCGCGGGGCAGCATCAGGATGAAGGCCAACGTGACCGATACCATCCTGGCCGGGGTGGTTTCCCTGCCCCACCACTGGCCCGGCGAAGCCAACGTCAACCAGCTGGTGGACGACGTCAACCTCGACCCCATTTCCGGGTTCATCCCGTGTAAGTCGCAGCTCTGCCAGGTGGCCCGGACATGAAAACACAATAGGGCGGCATTACCGCCCCCTGTTTATGAGTGCGCCCTTTACTTCTCTACCGCTTTCCGACCGGGCAGACCTTGATACACATCCCGCAGGCCGACCCCCTGGCTTTAAGAATGGCAAAGTTGCAGCGGAACATGTCTACGCCGCCTTCTTCTGGCCAGGGCTTGAGCGCGCCGCTCGCCCGTTCCTGGCAGACCTCGATGCACTTGCTCCCGCACGTGCCCGGTTTAATCCTGTCCAGGCATAGCTCACCTTTGAATTTGGCATCCGGGACAAGGGGCGCCGTCGTTACGACCGAAATCCAGCGCTGACGCGGCCCGAACTGGGGCGTCAGCACCACTCCTATTTTACCCCTCACCCCCAGCCCGGCCGCCGTCGCGGCGCTGATATGGGAGAATGAAGGCGAAAAGACCTTCACGTTCCTGGTACGCTGCGAATCCAGATAGTGATAGTCATCCGTTTCCGGAAACCATATGGCCTTGAAACCATGACGTCGGATGAACTTCGCCAGCAAGTCAGCCCCCTCGAGGAGCCACGTGTTTAATTGTGTATAGTGTTTGGAGTATATGGGACCCGGTGTAGTCTGTAAAATCTCGTCGAGGACTTCCCTCCCACCGACCACGACCGATTGTGCGCCGGGCAGATATTCCGTGGGCTTATGGCCTTCCGGAGCATGGGCGAACTGCCGGTCGTTGGCGTCAGCAATCCCGACCAGGTCAAAACCTATCTGGAGTGCCTTTTCTTTCACAAGTTCAGTCAATTCTGCGTTGTCCATGTATCCTCCTTGACTTAAGGGTAACCAACATCCAACGTCACGTCAATCCCTTGAATTGAATGCCCCTGAAGGTCAGCGCGAGGCCATTTCCCGTGCGGAGATGGCGGCACCTAGGGCGGCCACGATTTGGGGTTCGGGGGGCACCTTCACCTTCACCTTGAGGTTCTGCTCCAGCGCTTTCACCACGCCGGAATTCTTGGCGACACCGCCGCCCAGCATGACCTCGTTCGGCACGCGCAGCCCCCGCGCCATGGCGGCGATGCGGCTGGCCACGGCCTGGTGGAGACCGTTGAGGATGTCCTCCCGGGCATAGCCCTCGGCAATCAGGGAGACGACCTCGGACTCGGCGAAGACGGTGCACATG
>MGNX01000115.1:5486-5620 GCA_001796935.1 Chloroflexi bacterium RBG_16_60_22 | reverse complement strand
CCGACTTCTTATGCTTCAGGGAGACCGGCCCCAGCTGGCCCAGCTCTATCTCCAGGGCCTGGGCCATCACCTCCAGGAAGCGGCCGGTGCCGGCGGCGCACTTGTCGTTCATGGCGAAGTCGACGACCCGCCCT
>MGNX01000115.1:622-5456 GCA_001796935.1 Chloroflexi bacterium RBG_16_60_22 | reverse complement strand
TGCCCGCCGATATCGATGACCATCCTGGCCTCCGGGAAGAGGTGGTGCGTCCCCCGGGCATCGCAGGTAATCTCGGTGACGGTCTTGCCGGCCAGCGGCACCCTGGCCCGCCCGTAGCCGGTGGAGACAATCGCCGCGAGGTCAGCCCGGGTAGCCCCCGCCCTGCCCAGGGCGGCGGAAAGGGCACGCTCCGCCACCGCCCCCACGTCCGCGCCCGCCGGCATCACGGCGTAACCCAGAATATCGCCGTCCCGCAGGACCACCGCCTTGGCCGTCAGTGAGCCGATATCCACGCCGGCCGTAATCACTTATTGGCCTCCAGCATCTCCAGGAAGGCCTCCAGCCTCAGCCGGGTCTGCTCCCTGGAGTAGTTACGACTGTCGGCGCCGTCCCCGTCGAGAATCAGCATCGGGACGCCCTTCTTTTTCATCAGGTCGCGGATAACATACTCCCCGCCGCAGCTCTGGCGGCAGCCCCAGTGGGAGAAGTGGATGACCCCGTCCACGCGGTACTTTTCGGCCAGCTCCAGGGCCAGGTCGGCACGGCGCTCCAGCGGCCCGCCGCTCGGGTTGGCCAGCACCCTGGCCGCCAGGCTCTCGAATGGCTTCGCCACGTCTAGGGGCTCCCAGTAAACGTAGTTGGCCTCGCCGAAACATATCGAGGCCCCCGCCTCTTCCAGGTACGATAGCACCTCGTTGGGGTAATAAGGCCGGATGTAGTGGAGCCAGAGCAGGCGGAGCTTTTCCGGGGCCACCGGCCCCTGTCCGCTATCGACGTTGGTCTTTACCTCCTCGTAGAGGGCCTTGAAGAAATCGGCCCCGGCCCGACTCCCCGGCCCGAAGAACTGCATATCCAGGACGTAGCTGATGGCGTCGTCACCGGAGAGCGGCGAGGGCGAGGCCCGGCGCAGCTCGTTGGTCCTGACGAAGTAGTCGCGCGCCTGGTTGGAAAGCTCCAGCGCCTCTACAAGACGGTCAGGGTTGAAACGCTTCCCCTGCCGGGCCGCGATGATGCCCGCCAGCTCCTCCAGCTGCCCGGCCAGGTACTTCCGGGCGTTCTCCGTGTCGTGGTAGGGGACGTCCAGCAGGAAGTAATCGCAGCCGTAGTACCGGGCGATATTGTGAAAGAACTTCACCGCGCCGTCGCAGAGGTAAGACGCCGAGATGACGAGGTCCGGCGGCGGCAGCAGGTTTTCCATGTTCAGGCCCGTGGCGCAGCGGTAGAAGGAGCAGGTATCCGGGGAGTAACCGCCGGCCTCGGCGCAGCTGATGGCCTGCCGGCTCAATCCCAGCCGGGCCGCCAGTGCGGCGATGGTCTCCGGGTGGACGGGCGAGACGCCCAGCGCGTGGAGAAGCTCGAAGGGGAAAAAGGCATTGGCCCAGACCACCAGGTTTTCCCGCCGCAGGGCCGCCTTCATCTCCCTTGAGGTAAAGTCGAACCAGATGCCCTGGGCGCGCTTGTTCTGGCGCGAGTAGGCATTTTTGCCCAGCCTGCCGAGCAGCTCGTAGGTCAGCGGCCGCCGCAGGACCCGGTGGGCCACGGCGGGATGGAACGCCGCCTTAAGCAGTCCTAACATCTTGCCTCAGCATCTCGATAAAGGCTTCGATACGCGTCCTGACCCGCCCCAGCGTCCCCGGCGTATAGTCGCCTTCCAGGAGCAGGCTGGGAATGCCGCGCTGTTCCAGCTGCTCTTTGAGCAACGGCACGTCGAAAAGGAAGGGGTCGCAGAACTTCAGCGTGTAAAAGACGACCCCGTCCGCCCGGAAGTCATCGACCATCCGCAGGACGTGGTCGAACCGCCGCTGGGCGTCCTTCATGCGGGGACAGGGGGTGCGCCCGAGGTAGTGCCGGCTCAGCGCCGCGAGGGGGTCGGTGTCCGGCCCGATTTCGTACCAGAACTGCCGCGTCCCGTTGCAGAGGTCGTCGCCGACCACCCTGGCGTCGCACTCCTCGATGAACTCGACTATCTGCGGGTTGTCCATGATGCTGCCGGTGATGAGCAGTCGCGGGCCTTCTTTAAACTCGACCGGGGCGCCTTTAACTTCGTCCAGCAGTCGCTCCAGCACCAGGGCAAAGTCGTCCCGGGGCAGCAGCGTACTCGCCCGGACGACCCCGTGGAGCTGCGCCGCCGGGAGGTGTCCGCTCTCCCGGTTGGCGATATAAAGCTCCCGCAGCAGCGACCGCGTGCGGTTGCGGTCGGCAATCGCCTGCGCCAGGGCGGCATCGGAGATGGTCACCCGGAAGCGGTCTTCCAGCGCCGCCACCAGCCCGAGCAGGCACTCCCGGTAATAGGCCACCGCCGACTCTGTTTCAATACGGGGCAGGTCCAGCAGGTGAATGAATTTGCCGGCGAGGTTGTAGCGCCAGACGTCATAAAGGCGCCGCATGGGGTCGCAGGAGTTGAGCACCACCAGCCCATCCATGAAATCATAGGCGCCATCCATTGCCTCGCCCAGGATGGTGCGCACGTAAGGGCAGTAATTGCGGTCTATATAGGAGTCAGCCCTGGTCATGGCCCGGCCCGGCTCGGGGACGATGCGGTAGGGATGAAGGCCGGCGGCATCGATTATCTCCAGGGGGGTATAGGAGCAGAACCAGCCGACGACCGGCCGGCCGCGACGGGATATAAGCTCCCGGTGACGTTCCGCCATGTCCCGGATTCCGACGAAAGATGGGAAGTCCTGGCCTGCCAAGAAAGGGAGTCCTCCATTATTACATGTATCTAATTTAAGTTATCACGGTTACGCCGCCGCGTCAAACGTAAAAAGCAGGACGGTTGATTAGTTTTATCTAACCCCTCTCCAAACAGATTACTATCGGGGAAATATAATCTCGAGTTTGGAGGGGGGCTTTGCCCTAAAAGTCATTCTGAGGAACGAAGTGACGAAAGAATCCCGACCGCTTTAGACCCTTCGCTACGCTCAGGGTGACATGGATTAAGCACTTTTGGGGCAAAGCTCTTGGAGGGGATAAAGGGGGCGATGTAGAATCTGGATTCCCGCCTGCGGGGGAGTGCGACAGCGAGAGGGGGAAGGGAAAAGGAGGAGGTTACACCCCGGAAATCAGCCCCCGCACCATCTCCTCCTCCTGCCGCTTGCTGTCAACTCTCCCGTCGAGCCTGGCCTCGCGGAGCTTTAATAAAATCTCTTTTATCCCCGGCCCCTCCGGGACGCCCATCTTTTTCAGGTCTTCCCCGGTGAGGGAGGGGCGGACGTTTCTCAGTACTCCGGTATAGAGTTCGCAGTGCCCGGCGGCGTTGGGGGAGCCGGAGGCAAGGCAGAGGGCGTTGATGGCGGTCGGGCTGTGCCCGTGAAGGAGGTCGAAGATGCGACTCGGCGCCAGGCCGGACATGGACAGCTCCCTGATATTTTTTTTGAGTTCCGGGGTTTCCCGCAGTATTTCCGCCGACGCTTTCGGCAGGCGCAGACAGGAAATCAAAGAGTCCAGCTCCGGGGCGGTGAGGCGGTAGGCCAGCAGCGCCAGGTAAAGCTGGGGGGACGGGTCCGCCTGGTCCTGCCGCGCCAGGGCGAACGTCTCGGCGAGCCAGTCGTCCCCCCGCAGCGCCGGGTGCAGCTTCCCCAGCACACCTAGCTCACCGGCGCGACGCAGGGGTTTCTCCGGCGATTCCTCCTTCAGCACCAGCTCCAGCTCGTGGCGGAGGCGGTCGCCGCTGACGGTCGAGAGCATGTTGACATTTCGCTTCAGGAGCTTCATGGTGGCCGACTCTATCCGAAAGCCCAGCCGCTGCTCGTAGCGGATAGCCCGCCAGATGCGCGTGGCGTCGTCGGTAAAGCTCAGGTCGTGCAGCACCCGTACCAGCCTGGCGGCGATGTCCCGCCGGCCGCCGTGGGGGTCGAGCAGTTCCCCGTAGTGGCGCGGGTTAAGCTCCAGGGCCATGGCGTTGACGGTAAAGTCGCGCCGGGCCAGGTCGTCGGTAATCGTGCCGGGCTGCACCGCCGGCAGGGCGCCGGGACGGGCGTAGGACTCGGCGCGGGCGGTAGCCAGGTCGGCCCGCCCGCCCTTCCACTCGAGCCGGGCGGTGCCGAAGCGGGGGTGGGCAGTGACCTTCGCCCGGTAGTCGCCGGCTATCTCTCCGGCCAGCTTGATGGCGTCGCCCTCCACCACCAGGTCGATGTCCAGATTGTCCCTCCCCAGCAGCAGGTCGCGCACCGCGCCGCCGACCAGGTAGAGGCGCTGCTGGCGTTGTTGCGCCAGTTCTCCGGCCGCCCTGATAAATTCGAGCAGCCCGGGGGGCAATTGCCCCTCCGTCCGGCTGGACAGGTTGATAACGTCCGGCATACTGGTAGTATATCACAGCCTGTCCAGATATTACGTTGTCATTTGGGGCGCCGTAACCGTATAATGGACGGTACAGGTACTATCATGAAGGTCGTTTCCATTGTCGGCATGACCGGCGCGGGGAAGTCGGAGGTGTCCCGCCTTTTCCGGGAGAAGGGCTTCGCCGTCGTCAGGTTCGGCGATGTTACCGACGAAGAGGTGAAGAAGCTGGGACTGGAGCTCAACGAGGCCACCGAGCGGCAGGTCAGAGAGTTCCTGCGGGAGAAGTACGGCATGGCCGCCTATGCCCGGCTCAACCTGCCCCGCATCGACGCCGCCCTGAAAACGTCCAGCGTGGTGGTCGATGGGCTTTACTCCTGGGAGGAGTACGAGCAACTGAAGACGCATTACGCCGACGATTTTAAAGTCGTGGCGGTGTGGGCGTCACCGTGGACGCGCTATGCCCGACTGGTCAGCCGGCCGGTGCGCCCCCTGACGCCGGACGAAGCGGCCGGCCGCGACCGCGCCGAAATAGAGAACCTCAACAAGGGCGGCC
>MGNX01000115.1:0-568 GCA_001796935.1 Chloroflexi bacterium RBG_16_60_22 | reverse complement strand
AAAAGCAGGTGGCCGTAATTATCAGGAGCCTGGGATGACGGATATCTACCGGAGACTGGACGTTGACGATTATTTCCTGAAAATAGCCTTGGTGGTGGCGGAGCGCTCCACCTGCCGCCGGCATCACGTCGGGGCGGTGGCGGCGAGGAACAAGCACATCCTTTCCACCGGCTATAACGGGGCACCGGCCGGGGCCAAGGACTGCCTGGAGCTGGGCTGCCTCCGCGACGAGCTGGGGATACCCTCCGGGGAGAGGCATGAAATCTGCCGCGCCATCCACGCCGAGCAGAACGTCATCATCCAGGCGGGACTCCACGGGGTGAGCATCGAGGGGAGCACCGTTTACTGCACCCACACGCCCTGCGTGCTCTGCGCCAAGATGCTGGTCAACGCCAAGATAGCGCGCTTCGTCAGCTTCGGGAAATACAACGATGATGCCTTTCTCCAGCTTTTCGGGGACGCCGGTATCGTTGTGGAAATAAAGGACAGGCCGCCCTCGGAGATAAGCTACCTGGACTAAGGATATGTCATTCTCCGGCTTGACCGGAGAATCCAGGCCCCTTTTCCC
>MGNX01000114.1:18099-19718 GCA_001796935.1 Chloroflexi bacterium RBG_16_60_22 | reverse complement strand
CAAGAACCGATTTCTTCAAAGTAATTTATCCCCTCCTTTTAATATATCTTCATCTTTTTTTCTTATACATTTTCTACAGGTTTATATCTACCTAACAATACATGCAATCACCCCCATTTATTAACAAGATGGCCCGTCTATTCAATATACCACATCGTGGTATTCCTAACAAAAATTGTGGGGGATAAAATACCCCCGTGACCTGCCTTTGGTTATTGACAAAATATTTAAGATAAAAACCGCCCCCAAAACAAAAAGGCACGGTTTTTCAACCGTGCCCCTTGATTTCAATTGGTAGAGCAAGTTGGACGAAAGACAGAACTTTTGAAGTAGAGCTTGCCTTTGTGTTATAGGTTCTACTTGTATTTGGTTGGAATATGTTACAAAGTTATTGACAAGTGCTATCATATATGATAGCATTATCTCTGAGGCTAATGAGGTGAGTAAGCGGGATAAAAGAGAGGAAAGAATCCGTAAGAATCCAACAAATGTCTCGCTTGAAGATTTTGAGGCTCTCATAAACCATTATGGTTATATTGAAACTGGGGCAAAACACCATAAAGCGATAATAGGTAATTACTCTATGACCTACAAGCGAGAGAATCCGATGAAGCCCGTATATGTGAGGCAATTATTAAAATATGTCGACTTATTCTAGGAAAGGGGTGGCGGTCATGAAAGATGATATTCAATCAAAATTAGAAAATTACATCGACCAAGAATATTCGTTTATTCTAGAGCGGCATAATGATAGTGACAAGCCTTATTATTCTCTGCGTGCGATTGAGCTTGAAGGATGTATGACTACGGGTGATACCATTGAAGAGGTGGCACGTGATATTCAAGACGCGATGCTCGAATGGCTCCAGCTTAACATCAAACTTGGTAGGGCCATACCAAAACCTCTTAAGTCAAGACATTATAGCGGGAAAGTAATGTTGCGCATGCCGCCAACCTTGCATCAATCACTGATGTTCAGAGCCGCCGAACAGGGCGTCAGTCTTAACCAATACTTGGTAGCATCGCTATCGCGCACATTAGGCTATGAAGAAGGCGTAGATATTTGTTTGTCGTCAGAAGAAGAAAAAGTGAAATCTAATTAGTACTTTAAGTTAATCATCAACTATCCGTTAGCTAAAATGAAAAATCCCCCGTAATCTTTTAATGGATTCGGGGGATTTTAGCTTCAGAAATTGGTAGCGGGGGTTGGATTTGAACCAACGACCTCCGGGTTATGAGCCCGACGAGCTACCACTGCTCTACCCCGCGTTGACGTAACTTTAAGTATAGACCCTAATCGGCCGGGTGTCAAGCCGGTGCCGGCTGGCGCCTGCGGTGCTCGGCGATATAGCGCCGGGCGAACCGGTCCCGCCCCAGCAGGAGGTCGGTGGCCAGGACGCTCGGCCGGACCTTGTCCGCATCGACGATGAGGGCGGTGGCCCCGGCGGCGATGACCAGGGCGACCCAGGCGTTGTTGAGCCGGCCGCGGTCCGGCATCCCGAAGGAGACGTTGCTCGCCCCCATGGTCATGTTCACTCCCAGCTCCTCCCTGATGCGGCGGATAGCCTCCAGGACGTCCAGCCCGGAGCTGGCCTCGGCGCCGATAGCGAATGTCAGCA
>MGNX01000114.1:340-18087 GCA_001796935.1 Chloroflexi bacterium RBG_16_60_22 | reverse complement strand
CGCTATCGCGGGGGACGCCCGCCGCCGCCGCCTTCTCCACGATTTTGTGGGCGATGGCCACGCGGCGGTCGGCGTTCTTGGGAATACCCTCGTCGTCCTGCACCAGGCCGATGACGGCCGCCCCGTACTCCTTGACGAGGGGCAGGACTCTCTTCAAAGAGTGCGCCTCGCCGCTGACCGAGTTGATGAGCGGCCGGCCCTTATAGACCTTGAGGGCGGCCTCCAGGGCGGCGGCGTTGGGACTATCGATGCAGACGGGCGCCTCGACCGCCTCCATGACCGCCTTTACCGCCCGGGGCAGCATGACGACCTCGTCCACGCCGGGGGCATTGACGTTGACATCGATGATATCCGCCCCGGCGGCCACCTGGGCGATGGCCTCGTCGCGGACCACGGTGAGGTCGCCGGCCTTGAGGGCCTCGGCCAGCTTCTTCTTGCCGGTGGGATTGATGCGCTCGCCGATGAGTACCGTGGGACGGTCACCGGCGATAATTACCTCTTTAGTAGCGCTGGACACCCTGGTTTCCATACTTACATCTCTCCAGTTCAGTACTTTCCGTATTCTTTAGCGGCCGCCATCATGGCCCGCAAGTTGTCCGCGTCGCCCTTGTTCATGCCCGCCCCTCCGGTGAGGATATAGCCGCCGCCGGGGGCACAGGTCTCGATGAGCTTACGGCAGGACTCCTTGACCGCCCCGGGGGTGCCGGTCACCAGCAGCGAGGCCGGCACGTTGCCGGCGATGCAGGCGACGTCGCCGAGGACTTTCTTGGCTTCAGCCATGTCCATGTGCTCGAAGTGCCACACCACCGAAGTCCGGGGCATATCCCGGATAATTTCGAGTCGCGGTTCGTAGTCGCCCTCGGCGAAGGGGAAGGGCACCAGGCCCTCGTTAATCAGGCCCAGGAGCACCTTCTTGAAGGTGGGCCAGTAGAACTTCTCGAACTGCGCTCCGGACATAAAGCTGCGGTCGCCTTTATGCAGCGGCATCATGATGACCGGGCAGATGGAGTCCGCCGCTGTTTTGACGGCGCCCTTGACGGCCAGGGGCACGATTCTCTCCATGGCCTCAAAGACCTTCTCCGGCCGGCGGTACATATCCATGACAATGCCCCGGGTGCCCCGGAGGACGTCGGCGAGGTTATCGAAGGGCGCGCCGGCCATGCCCGGGCCGCGGAAAGACGCGTAGCCCTCCGCAAGGGCCCGCCGGCTGACCTCCTCCACCGCCTCCCGCCACTCACGGATTTCCCGGGCGGCCTCCAGCAGCGTCTCGAAGGACTTCATCACCTCCGGCCGGCTCACCGAGAGGATAAACCCGAGCGGGGCAACGAAGACGGGATTGAAGGGGGCCAGGTGCCGGAAACCCTCGAAGGCGCCGGCGGCGCGGGGCAGGAAGGTCTTGAGCCAGAACTCGGTGGGGTTCTCGATGAAGTCGTCGTACTCCTCCGGCTCCATGTACTCGCCTTCAACGTACTGGTACATGGGGGCGTCGGCCGGCAGGCCGTGCCCCGGCCACTTGTGCAGGCGGTGGCCGATTTTCTCCACCACCCGGCCCGGATAGACGAGGCCGGGGCTATCGAAGGCATCCGGCTCCATGTCACGCGTGAACTTCAGCCAGGCATCGCGCAGCCTGGCATAGTCGTACATGACGTCCTTGAAGGTCCAGCCGGCGTAAGAGGCCGGCAGGTAACCCGCCGGCAGTAGCACCGGCACGCGGTCCGGCTCTTGCAGCTTGATGACCCTGATGAACCGGGTCACCCTCTCCCGGTAGGCCTTCCTGGCTTCAGGGCTGACAAATTCGACGCCGGGCGCCTCGAGCCAGCGCTTAAAGCGCTCTTCCCGCCTTTCCTCCCAGGACATCTCCTCCCATTTTTTATCCATACAGATGCCTCCAGCGGCTATCGCTTTTTTTTATAGACGCCGTACTCTCTGGCGGCCGCCAGCATGGCGCGCAGGTTGGCGGCGTTTCCCCGGTCCACGCTGGCCGAGGCCGAGAGGATGTAACCGCCGCCGGGGGCGCAGGTCTCGATGAGCTGGCGGCAGCCCTCCCGGACGGCCTCCGGCGTGCCGGTCATCATGATGGAGACGGGCAGGTTGCCGGCGATGCAGAGGTTGGAGCCGACAATCTTCTTGGCCTCAGCCATGTCCATGTACTCGAAGTACCATATCATCGAGGCCCGCGGCATCTCCCGGATGGTCTCCAGGCGCGGGATGTAGTTGCCTTCGGCGAAGGGCATCGGCACCAGACCCTCGTTAATCAGCCCCATGAGCACCTCCCGGAAGCTGGGCCAGTAGAAGGTCTCGAACTGCTTCTGGGACATGAAGGTCTTATCGCCCTTGTGCAGCGGCATCATGATGACCGGCGAAATGGCGTTTTTAGCGTTGTTGACCGCCTCCTGGATGACGATGGGGGTGATGACCCTGAGGGCCTCGTGAATCTTCGCCGGCTGGCGGTACATGTCCATGACGATGCCGTGGGTGCCCCGCAGCATATCGGTGAGCATGTCAAAGGGGGCGCCGGACATGCCGCCGGAGAGAGGCGGGAAACCGGCTTCCAGGGCAATGGTGGCAATCTCCATGACGACCTTCTGCCAGCGGACGACCTCGTCGCCGGCGGCCATCATCGTTTTCAGGGCTTTCTGTATCTCCCTGTCGCCGAAGCGGGAGAGGTAGAATACGGGGATGCCGATGAACGGAGTGAGGTGGGGCAGCCGGGCCAGCGGCGCGAAGGCCCCCGCCTGGCGGGGCATGAAGGTCCTCAGCCAGAAATCGGTGGGGTCCTGGATGAGCTTGTCATACTCGTCGGCCTTGATGTACTCGCCTTCGACGAACTGGTACATGGGGACATCGTCGCCGAGGCCGTGCCCCGGCCAGCGGTGGATACGGTGGTCGATTATCTCCAGGGCCCTGGCGGGCAGGACCAGCCCGGGAGGCCCGAAGGTGTCCATATCGCTGAAGTCGTTCATGAACTTGAGCCAGGCCTCTTTGAGCCTGGCGTAGTCGTACATCACCGTCTTGAGGTCGTAGCCGGCGTGGTAGGCGGGGAAATAGCCGGCCGGCAGCATCACCGGGACGCGGTCCGGCTCTTCCAGGCTGATGGTCTTCTGGAAACGGGTCACCCTTTCCCGGTAGAGCTTTTTCGCCTGCGGGTCCCGGAACTTCACGCCCGGCGCCGCCAGCCACTTCTTAAATCTCTCTGCCCGTCTCTGTTCCGGGGTCAGCTCGGACCAATTTCCGACGGTTCTCGTGATGTCCCCCATCGTAAAATCAAATCGAGGTGATACCAAAGTCCACTCCCTTAACTTTTTTTATTTATACCTTCCGTACTCTCTGGCAGCCTCCATCATGGCGTGCAGGTTTTCCGCTTTGCCGCTATCGATGGACGCCCCGCCGGTGAGGATAAAACCGCCGCCGGGGGCGCAGACCTCGATGAGCCTGCGGCAGTACTCCTTGACCTCCGCCGCCGTTCCGGTGATGAGGAGGGAGGTGGGTACGTTTCCGGAGATGCACACGTTGCCGCCGAGCGCCGTCTTGGCCTCGGCCATGTCTGTCTGGTCGAAGTGCCACAGCACCGAGCCCCGGGGGAGGTCCGTAATCTGCTTGAGCCGCCGGTTGTAGCGCCCTTCGGCGAAGAGCAGCGGTACGCAGCCTTCCTCGACCAGTCCCAGGACGAGCTTCCTCAGGGTAGGCCAGTAAAAAGTGTCGAACTGCTTATCCGACATGAAGGTATCGTCGCCCTTGTGCAGGGGGATGAAAACAATCGGCCCGCCGGTGAGGTTGGCCGCGTCTACGCCCAGGCTGATATTCAGCGGCGTCACTCTCTCCATGGCCTGGAAGAGCTTCTCCGGCTGGCGGTACATATCCAGGACAATACCCCGCGTCCCTCGCAGGGTATCCGCGAAGGTATCGAAGGGCGCCTGGGACATGCCGCCGTGGAAGAGCGGAAAGCCCGCCGCCTGTCCCTCCCGGCCGCACTGACGGATAACCTCCTGGTACTTCGCCAGCTCCCGGCCGGCCGCCACGAGGGCCAGGAAGGCCTCCTGGACCTCCGGCAGGGTGCAGGCCCCCAGCAGGCGCGTGGGCATGCCCAGCAGGTGGGAAAAAGGCATGAGTTTTGCAAAGGGCTCCAGGGCGCCCAGGGAGCGAGGTATATAACAGCGCAGACAGTAATCGGAGGGGTCGTCAATCAGCCGGTCGTATTCGTCGGCCTTCATATACTCGCCTTCCACGAATTGCTGGAATCGCGCGCTTTCGGTGAGGCCGTGCCCCGGCCAGCGCGTCGTTTTGCTGTCAATAATTTCGGAGACCCTGGCCGAAGGGACGACGCCGGGGCTGCTGTAAGTATCCCCGTCAAACTCATTGAGGAACTTCTTCCAGGCATCGCGCAGGGCATCGTAATCGTACATGACATGGCGGAGGGTGGTGCCGGCATGGTAGGCGGGGAAGCTGCCGGCGGGCAGGATACACGGCACCCGGTCCGGCTCCTCCAGCTTGATGGCCTTGATGAAACGGGTCACCCTCTCTTTATAGCTCTTTTCCGCCGCCGGGCTGACGAACTTAACGTCACGCGGGTAGAGCCACCGCTTGAAGCGCTCCTCCCGCCTTTCCTGCCAGGTCATCTCCGACCATTTTTTGGCGGCCGTTACACCGGTCTTAGCCATCTTGACATTCCCCCTTTGCAGCGTCCGGCTCAATAGACGCCGTATTCCCGGGCGGCCTCCATCATGGCGCGCAGGTTGTCCGGGCTGCCTTTGTCCACATGCACCGCCCCGCTCAGGATATAGCCGCCGCCGGGAGCGCAGGTCTCGATGAGCCACCGGCAGTGCTCCCTGACCTCCTGCGGCGAGCCGGTGCAGAGTATCGAAGCGGGCACGTTCCCGGCGATGCAGGTGCGGCCGCCGACGACCCGCTTGGCACGGGCCATGTCCATCTGCTCGAAGAACCATATCACCGAGGTGCGGGGCATGTCTTTGACCACCTCCAGTCGCTCGCCGTAGTTGCCCTCGGCGTAAGGCAGCGGCACCAGGCCCTCGTCCACCAGTCCCATCATGACCTTTTTCAGGGTCGGCCAGTAGAACTTCTCGAACTGCCGCTGCGACATGAAGCCGCCCGTCCCCTTGTGCAGCGGGATGAAGATAATGGGACACCCGGAGGCGTTGGCCGAGCCTACCGCCTCGTTGACGACGATGGGGACCAGCCGCTCCATGGCCTCGAGGAGCTTGTCCGGGCGCTGGAACATGTCCATCATCACCCCCCGGGTGCCGCGGAGCATATCCCCGATAAGGTCGTAGGGCGCCCCGCACATCCCGCCCCAGATGGTGGGATAGCCGGCGGCCAGCGCCCTTTCGGCCACCTCCCCCACCACCGCCATCCACCGGTGGCACTCCTCGGCGGCGTCCAGCAGGGCCTGCGTGGCCGACCTTATTTCGGGGTCGCCGTACTGCGCGATGTACCAGACCGGTATCCCGACGAAGGGCGTCATGGGCCCCAGTTTGCGGAATCCGGCGAAGGCGCCCACCGAGCGGGGTAAAAAATACCGCAGGAGGTAGTCAGCGGGGTCGCGGATAAGGGCATCGTACTCCCCGGGGGGCATGTTTTCGCTCTCGACGTACTGGTAGGAAGGGGCGTCATCGGCCAGGCCGTGCCCCGGCCACTTTTGCAGCTTATAGTCAATCATATCGATGACCGGGCCCGGAAATACCAGGGCGGGGGCGTTGAAGGAGTCCATGTCGAACTCGTAGAGGAACTTGAGCCAGGCCTCTTTCAACTTGGCGTAATCATACATCACCGTTTTGAGGTTGCCGCCGGCATAGACGGCGGGGTAAAACTGCACCGGCAGCATCACCGGCACGCGGTCGGCCTCCTCCAGCTTGATGGCCTTGACGAAGCGGGTGACCCGCTGCTTGTAAGCCTTCTCCGCCCCGGGGCTATCGAACTTCACGTCAGGGTTCAGCCAGCGCCGGAACCTGTCCTCCCGCCTTTCCTCCCGGGGCATATCCGCCCATGGCTTTTCCATTTCCCGCCTCCCGCTTTCCCGACTATTTACGGTAGACGCCGTACTCCCTGGCAGCGGCCATCACGGCGCGCAGGTTGTCCGGGTTGCCTTTATCGATGGCCGCCCCGCCGGTGAGGATGTACCCGCCGCCCGGGGCGCAGGTCTCGATGAGCTGGCGGCAGTATTCCTTAACGTCCCCCGGCGTGCCGGTAACGAGCACCGAGGTAGGGATGTTGCCGGCGATACACTGGCTGCCGCCCAGCAATCTCTTGGCCTCGGCCATGTCCGTCTGGTCAAAGTGCCACAGCACCGAAGCGCGGGGCAGGTCCGTAACCTGCTCGAGGCGGTGGTTGTAGCGGCCCTCGGCGAAGAGCATCGGCACCAGGCCCTCGTCAATCAGGCCCAGCAGGACCTTTCTCAGAGTGGGCCAGTAGAACTTCTCGAACTGTTTGCCGGACATAAACGTATCATCACCCTTGTGCAGGGGGATGAAGACGAGCGGCGAGGCGCTGGCACCGGAGGAGTCCACCGCCGACTCCACCGTGAAGGGCACCATCCTCTCCATAGCCTCGTGGAGCTTGTCCGGCTGGCGGTACATGTCCATGATAATCCCCTGCGTCCCCCGCAGCGTATCGGCGAAGGTATCGAAGGGCGCCACGCAGACGCCGCCCCGGAAGGCGGGAAAGCCCGCGGCCAGCGCCGCCCGGCTGATTTCCCGGACGGTTTTTTGCCATCTGGACCACTCGCGGCCGGCCCCGGCCAGGGCCCGGAAGACCTGCTGGACCCGGGGGTTGGCGGCCAGCGACATCATGCGGATGGGCGCCCCGAAGGCAGCGGTGAAGGGGCCCAGCTTCTGGAAGGGCTCGAAGACGCCCATGGTGCGGGGCAGATAGTACCGCAGCGCGTAGTCCAGGGGGTCGCGGAGGAAAGCATCGTACTCGTCGGGTTTCATGTACTCGCCCTCGACGTACTGGTAGGACGGCATATCATCGGGCTGGCCGTGGCCCGGCCAGGTATAGAGCCGGTAATCGATGGCGTCCAATACCCGGCCCGGATAGACGAGGCCGGGGGCGGTGTAGCTATCGGAATCGAACTCGCGGAGGAACTTCAGCCAGGCCCGCTTCAGCCTGGCGTAGTCGTACATGACGTCGCGGAGCGTCATGCCGGCGTAATGGGCCGGGAAGAAGCTGGCGGGGAGGACCACCGGGACGCGGTCCGGCTTCTCCAGCTTGAGGGCCCTGATAAAGCGGGTGACCCTCTCCCGGTAGGCTGTTTCCGCCGCAGGGGTATCGTAGGTGACGCCGGACGGCGCCAGCCAGCGCCGGAAACGCTCTTCCCGCTTCTCTTCCCAGGGCATCTCCGCCCGATTCTTTTCGTTATCCATATTAACAGGTAAAGCCTTCTTTCCTTTTTCGTTGCTGGCTGAAGAGGTGCCGGTGGGTGGCCGGCCGCGGCTATTTATAGACGCCGTATTCCCGGGCGGCTTCCATCATGGCCCGCAGGTTGTCCGGGTTGCCCTCGTCGATATTGGCGCCGCCGGCCAGAATATAGCCGCCGCCCGGGCCGCAGGTCTCGATGAGCCGGCGGCAGCGTTCCTTGACCTCCGACGGCTGGCCGGTCATCAGCAGCGAGGTGGGCACGTTACCGACGAGGCAGGCGGTAGAGCCGAGGACCTGCTTGGCACGGGCCATATCCGTCTGGTCGAAGTACCAGGCCGCCGCGCCGCGGGGCAGCTCTTTGATAACGTCGAGCCGGGTGTTATAGCCGCCTTCGGCAAAGAGAATCGGGAGGATGCCATCGTCCGCCAGGCCCATGACGACCTTTTTCAGCGTGGGCCAGTAGAAGGTCCGGAACTGCTTATCGGACATGAAGCCGTCGGCGCCCTTGTGCAGGGGCATGAAGATACAGGGAGAGCCGGTGGCGGCGGCCGAGGCGATGGCCGACCTTATGGTAAGGGGCACGATTCTCTCTAAAGCTTCCCGGAGCTTGTCCGGCCGCTGGAACATGTCCATCATTATCCCCTGGGTCCCCCGCAGCGTATCGCCGACGGTATCGAAGGGGGCCTTGGACAATCCTCCCATGAGACCGGGGTACCCGGCCACCAGCGACGTGACGATAACCTCCCCGACCACCGCCATCCACCTGACGCTTTCCCGACCGGCCTCCGCCAGGGCTTCGAGGGAAGCCTGGACATCCGGGGCGCCGAAGGGCACGAAGGACATGATGGCTATTTCCTCGATGTTGGTGAAGGGGGGTATCCGGCGGAAGGGCTCCAGGGCCCCGAAGATGCGCGGCAGGTAGGTCCTCAGCCAGAAGTCGCTGGGGTCCCTGATAAGCTCATCGTACTCGCCGGCCATCATCCACTCGGACTCGACGGCCTGGTACGAGGACACCCTGGAGGACAGCCCGTGCCCCGGCCACTTGTACAGCTTATAGTCCAGAATTTCCAGGGCCCTGCCCGGGGGCACCAGGTTCGGTCCCATGTAGGTATCCATGTCAAAATCGTTGAGGAACTTGAGCCAGGCGCGCTTCAGCTCGTCGTAATCGTACATGACGGTCTGGAGATTGGTGCCGGCGTAGCCGGCCGGGAACATGCCGGCGGGCAGGATACACGGCACCCGGTCCGGCTCCTGGAGCTTTAAGGCCCGCATGAACCGGGTGGCCCTCTCTTTATAGCCCTTCTCCGCCCCGGGGCCGGCGAACTTGAACCCCGGCGGAGAGAGCCAGCGCCGGAACCGTTCTTCCCGTTTTTCCCCCGGAGATAGCTCCGCCCACTCCCTGTCCATCTTAGCTGGCCCCGGTCCACTTCTTGGCCAGCGTTACCGCCGCCATGGCGTCCTTGCCGTAGGCATCGGCCCTGGCGTACTTCCTCACCTCGTCATCCATCTGGCCGCCGCCAATCATGATTTTGACCTTGCCCCTCAGGCCGGCCTTGTCCAGGGCCTCGACCGTCTCTTTCATGGCGTCAAAGGCGGGGGTCAAGAAGCCGCTCAGGCCGACGATGGGGGCGCCGGTCTCTTTGACTTTGGCGACGAACCTGGCGGCGGGGACGTCAACGCCCAGGTTATAGACCTGGAAACCGTTGACATCCAGCATGAAATCGACGATGTTCAGGCCGATGTCATGGATGTCCCCGGCCACCGTGCCGAGGACCACCTTGCCCCGGCGCTTGGCGTCGGAGGTCGTCTCGGTGATATGGGGTTTGACTATCTCCGTAACCTGCTTGAGAAGCTCGCCGGAGAAGACGAGCTCGGGCAGAAAATACTCGCCGTCGGCAAAGCGTTTGCCGACGAGCTCCATGCCCTTGCGGCTGTCCTCCAGGATTTTCATGGGGTCCTCGCCGGAGTCCAGCCTCTGTTTGGTCAGCTTGATAACCTCGTCTTCCTTTAAATCGGCCAGTAAATTAGCGAAATCTCCGGACATAAGTTTATCATCCTCCTTTATTATGGTCTTTCAGGAATAGATTTTCCCCAGCTGGAATCGGGTGGAAACTGCCTCAAAGGCGAGTATAACAATGAGCCGAATAAAAGTCAAATGAAAAGAAGCTGCCGGCAGCCTGTTGTTTCAAGGTACGGAACGCCCTGTCTTTACAAGGACCGCCTTTTGATTTAAAATGTAGTGGTTTCAGGGCGGGTGTAACTCAGTGGTAGAGTATCTGCTTCCCAAGCAGAGGGTCGCGAGTTCGAATCTCGTCACCCGCTCCATGTCTACCCTTTTCCCCTCCCCCATCCTGAACCTCACCCCCTTTATCCCCCTCTCCAATCAGGTACAAATTTAGCTAACGGAAATGATTTGATTGGAGAGGGGGAGATATATTAAGAGGGGGCTTCGCCCCCTCTTTTCTGTACTCCCCTTTCCAGCCTGAAAAACTCCGGCCAATGGCGATAGTACCGGCTGGAGAGGGGTCAGGGGAGAGGTAAACATAATCAACCGGGACCGAACCGCACCGTCATAAGGGGGCTTTTGTAGGCTTGTTTATCTTGTGTTATACTCGGATTAGAGGGGTGGGCCGTCACGTAATCCGTCCGGGGGCCCCGGCCGTGACGAGGGGAACATGGACAGAACCATCACCAGGGCGCAGGCGCTGGCGGAAAAGATAATCGATAACATCGAGAAGGTCCTGGTCGGCAAGCGGGAAGCCGTGGAGCTGGCGGTAATCGCCCTGATAAGCCAGGGGCACCTGCTCATCGAGGACGCGCCGGGGGTCGGCAAGACGATGCTGGCGCGGAGCCTGGCCAAATCGATTCACTGCAATTTCAAGCGCATCCAGTTCACGCCGGACATGCTCCCCGGCGATATCACCGGGGTCACCGTTTACAACCAGAAAATCGGCGACTTCGAGTTCCGGCCCGGGCCGATAATGGCCCAGGTGGTCCTGGCCGATGAAATCAACCGGGCCACTCCCAAGGTGCAGTCGGCGCTGCTGGAGGCGATGGCGGAGGGGCAGATTACCGTGGACGGCGTCACCCACCAGATGCCTTCCCCCTTCCACGTCCTGGCCACCCAGAGCCCCGTGGAGTACGAGGGCACTTTCCCCCTCCCCGAGGCCCAGCTGGACCGGTTCCTGCTGCGGATAAACATCGGCTACCCGTCCCCGGACGAGGAAATCGCCGTCATCGAGAGGCAGCAGTTCGTCCATCCCATCGAGGAAATTGAACCCGTGGTGGCGGCCGAAGACATTCTGATGCTCCAGGAGACGGTGAAGAAAATCTACGTGGATAATTTAATCAAGCATTACATCGTGGCGCTGGTGGACGCCACCCGCCACCACCCTGCCATCTACCTGGGGGCGTCGCCGCGCGGCTCGCTGGCCCTTTTCCGCACCGCGCAGGCCCGCGCCCTGCTGGACGGGCGCGATTACGTCCTGCCGGACGACGTCAAGTCCCTGGCCGAATCCACCCTGGCCCACCGCTCGCTGCCGTCCTCGACGGACCCGGCGCTGGGCAGGGACGGCCGCGCCTCCATCGCGGCGATACTCGAGACTGTCCCCGTACCGGGAGCCATACCCGGCCGTAAATAGCCGCTCAGGAGCGGAGAAACCATGAAAACCCGCATTTTCCTCATCATCATTCCCGTTATCACCCTGGCACTGGCCCTGGCCGGCGGTTTTACCCTGCTGTGGCGCTTCCTCATCTTCCTGGCGGTGGTGCTCCTGGCGAGCTACCTGTGGCCGCGCCTGAGCTTACGCGCCATCGAAGGAAAGGTGAACATTAACTCCGAGGGCTGCCAGGTGGGTGACGGCCTGGAGGAGGAGTTTACCGTGACCAACCGCAGCCGACTGCCCACCCCGGTAATCGAGCTCGAGGAAGATACCGATTTACCCGGCCACCGGAACGTGACGGCCGTCAGCCTGTGGTCGCGGGACTCCTACCGCTGGCAGAGCCGGGCCGACTGCCGGCAGCGGGGCAAGTACCGCCTGGGGGCCCTGACCGCCAGAATCACCGACCCCCTGGGGTTCTTCCCCCTCCGGCGCCGCCTGGGCAAGCGCCGGGACGTCATCATCTACCCGGCGGCGCCGGACCTGCCTTTCTTCCGGGCCCTTCCCCACCCGAGCTTCCCGCCGGGGCCGGGCCGGCGACTGCTCAGCGAGACCGGACCCAATGCCTCCCGCGTGCGCGATTACAACAGCAGCGACAGCCTGCGGCACGTTCACTGGCACACCACGGCTCACACCGGCCGGCTCATGGTCAAGGAGTACGAGCCGGACCGCTCCGACTACGCCTTCCGGGACGTCTGGATTGTCCTAGATATGTACCGCGGCTCCCGGCGGGGGGAGGGCGACGAGACCACCGAGGAATACGGCATCACCACCGCGGCCTCGCTGGCCCGGAAATACAGCCACGCCGGCAAGCGGGTGGGGCTGATTGCCAGCGGCGACCGGCCCTACACCTTCCTGCCCGAGGCCGGGGACCGGCACCTGCAGCACATGCGGCAGGCCCTGGCCCTGATGCGGGCCGCTGGTGACGTGCCCATCGATGGGCTGCTGGCCTCCGAGGCCGGGCGCTTCGGGGCGGGGTCGGTGGTTTTCGTCATCACCACCTCCGATAACCAGGGCATCGCCGGGCCGCTGCGCCGCGCCGTCAACCGCGGCGCCATGGTGACGGTCATCCTCCTCGATTCCCTCAGCTTCGGCGGGGATACCGGCGCCTCCCGTACCGCCCGCGGCCTGGTAGCCGGCGGCATTCCCGTTTACGTTATCCGGCGCGGCGTGCCCATCGCCCGGGCGCTGGACAGCCGGCTGGCCTCTTCACGCCTGCCGTATGTGGGGGATAAGGTATGATGACCGGCAGCGGGGGAAAAACGATGGGAGGACCGCCGGGCGGCTGGCAGGGCTGGCTGAATACCGGCCTGCTTTTCGTCGTGCTGGAGGTGGCCGTTCTCTCCATCGAGCGGGCCCGCTGGATTACCCCCCGGCCGTCGCTGACGCTGGCCCTGGTACTCTCCATGCTGGCCGCCTGGTTCCTGGCGAGGAGCAAGCTCCCCGCCGTAGCGGCGCACGCAACGGCACTGGTTATCGGTATCATGGTCGTCGTCTGTCAGGCCGCCGTCCTGCTGTCCGGTTTTCAACCGCTGTTTCTTGCGCTGCGTGCGTGGTGGCTCGGCACCGGCACCGCCATACCCGGCGGGGAAACGATTTCCTTCGCCATCTTCCTCTCCCTGGTTACCTGGGCCATCGGCCATACCGGCACCTGGTTCCTCCTGCGGCGCCGTAACGCCTGGGTGGGCGTCAGTTCGGGGGCGGTCATCATCCTGGCCAACCTGAGCAACCTCCCGGAGAGGTACTACTTCTTCTTCGGCGGCTACTTCCTGGCGGCGATGCTCCTGGTGGCCCTGAACCGCCTGGCCCGGGGAAATGCCGCGGGGCGGGGGGCGGGCTATCCCCTGCGGGGCCTGCTCTACTTCGGGGCATCGCTGGCGGTCCTGGCCGTCTTTGCCTTTTCCATCTCCTGGGCAACGCCGGAAGTCCGCGTGCCCCGGCTCCAGACGGCGGTGGCTACCCGGATACTCTGGAAGCAAGACATCGAGGATTCCCCCGTCAACCTCTTCGCCGCCGTGCCGGCCAAACAGCCCCTCAGCACGAGCAGCACGCGCCGCGAACTGCATTTCGGGAAGGACTGGCACCAGGGCGAGCAAATCAACTACATTGTCAGCTCGCCGCGCCCCTCCTACTGGCGGGTTCACGTTTACGACGACTACACGCCGGACGGCTGGGCCAATGGCCCGACGGACCGCTACACACTGGCGGAAGAGACAGCCTGGGCCGGGGCGTTGACGCCGGCCGGCCACGAGACGATTACCTACGAGGTGGAGACCAATATGAAGACGGACGTCCTGCTGACCGCCGGCAGCTTCGTGGCCGCGGACACGCCGACACTGGTGCAGGCAGGCGCCGGTGACATCATGGCGGTGACGACGCCGCGCGTCCTCCACCCCGACGAGCGCTACCGCGTCACCTCGGCCGTTACCGCGGCCACCCCGGAAGACCTCGCCGGGGCGGGGGAAAGCTACCCGCCGGAAATCATGGCCGCCTATTTACGGCTGCCCCCCGATTTCCCGGAGAGCGTCCGGAGGTTGAGCCGGAG
Source organism: Chloroflexi bacterium RBG_16_60_22 (assembly GCA_001796935.1). Taxonomy (GTDB): domain Bacteria; phylum Chloroflexota; class Dehalococcoidia; order Dehalococcoidales; family RBG-16-60-22; genus RBG-16-60-22. The sequence continues at coordinate 4,512 of MGNX01000114.1, read as the reverse complement.
CCTCGCCGGCGGGGCGCCGACCCCCTACGATAAGGTAACCGCCATTGACAATTACCTCTCGCGGATACCCTATAGCCATGAAATCCAGGCGCCGCCGCCCGGCACCGACGGCGTGGCGTACTTTCTCTTTACCCAGAAATCCGGCTTCTGCCTCTACTACGCCTCGGCCATGGCGGTGATGCTCCGCGCCGTGGACGTGCCGGCGCGACTGGCCGTGGGCTACCTCCCCGGCGAGGCGGGGGAAGAGGAGGGCCAGTATATCCTGCGGGACAAGCACTACCATGCCTGGCCGCAGGCATATTTCCCGGGCTACGGCTGGGTGGACCTGGAGGCCACCCCCAGCACGGGTGACAGCGAGGTGGCCATCGAGACGCCCTGGGTGGGCGGCCAGATTACCGGGGGCGACTGGCAGGAGTGGCAGGACTGGTACCGGTGGCAGGTGCTGGCGGAGGCGGGTCTTTCCGGCGGGTCGGCGGCCGCCGGAGCCAACGAAAACCGGACGCCGGGAAATCCGGTCTGGCCCTTCGCCGACGAGCTGGGGCGGGCGCTGCTCATCACCATCGGGGGCATTATCCTCATCACGCTGGCGGCGTCGCCGCTGCTGGCGCGCCGGTCCGCTTTCTACCATTGGCTCTGGGACTTCACCCGGGAAGATGCCGCCGCCATGATTTACAACCGGCTGTGTCGCCTCGGAGCCATGGCCGGGCTGGGCCCCCGGGCGGAGCAGACGCCGCTGGAATACGCCGCCGAGCTCAGCGCTACTTTCCCCCGGCAGGCCAGGTCCCTCGATACCATCGCCCGGACCTACGCGGATAGCCAGTTCGGGCGGCGGGTGGCGGTGGGGCTGTTCGAGGAGGCGGAGCTATTGAAGTCGCGCTGTGACGTCTTCGGCAACCTGCTGCCGCGGCTGAAATGGTTTAAAAAGCTGTTTTTCAGACTGAAGCTGTCCGATTAATGCTTATAACGGGAGGTCAGGCGATGACGCTGGCGCAGGAAATACTCAGGAACACCAAAACGGTGGCCATGGTGGGACTCTCCGCTAACCCGGAGCGACCCAGCAATATCGTGGCGGTCTATCTGAAGGAGCACGGCTACCGGGTCATCCCGGTCAACCCCAACGAGAAGACGGTACTGGGGGAGGTGAGCTACCCCGACCTCTCTTCCGTCCCCGGGAAAGTGGACGTTGTGGATATTTTCCGGAAATCGGAGGATGTCCTTCCCATCGTGCGGGAGGCCATCAAGAAAGGCGCCCGGGCCGTCTGGATGCAGGAAGGCGTGATTAACAAGGAGGCCGCGGCCGCGGCCAGGCAGGCCGGCCTCAAGGTGGTCATGGACCGGTGCATGCGCAAAGAGCACGAAAAGATGCCGGGGGATTAAGGGGGTGAGGTAAAGGCTAACCCCCGCTACTTTTTCCCGTTCCGGAGATACTTTATCATCGGCCCGGTGACCAGCGGCACGACTTCCCCTATCATGTGCGGCATCAGGTTGTCCATTACCTTCGGCATCAGCTCCGGCATCTGCTCCAGCATGTAGTCGGGCATGGGTATGGCGTCCGCCACTCGCTGCAGCATCACCGGCATAACCTTCGGCATCATCATCGGCAGCAGCCGCGGGAATAATACCGGGAACACCGGCCTCATCAGGTCGAGCGCTCCCGGAATCTTGCCCATGAACCGCATCATCGGCCCCATCTTGAAGGGCATGGCGTCGATGAGCTCCGGCCACATCGTCCCCATCAGGTCGGCGAACCCCTGCGGCGTCATCAGCTTAATCATGGCCTCGAAGACCGCCCACTGCCGCTGTACCTCGGGGTTGGGGTCGGGGAACTCGTGGCCCAGCGCCGAGGCGGCAAACCGCGCCAGGTCCACCGTCTCCAGGGGCACCTGCTTCTTCTCCGCGGTGACGCGGAACTGGAACTCGCAGCAGGGGCAGAGCGCCAGCAGCTTCTCGGCGCCGGTGGCCATGGCCTCGCTCATCCGCGCCTGCCCGATGTCCGCGGCTACCGGCGGGTCCTTGATGAGGGTCAGCACGCTGCCGCAGCAGTGCGCCCGCTCCCGGTTGTGCTCCATCTCCACGAAGTTGACGCCGGGGATGGCCCGGATAAGCTCGCGGGGGGCGTCATAGACGCTGGAGACGCGCCCGATGTGGCAGGAATCGTGCAGGGTTACCGTTAGCGGCTTCCCGCCGTTGCGGGGGGCGGGGAAGCTGAACTCACCGCTCTTTATCTTCTCGGTGACCAGCTCGCTGTAATGTCTGGCGGTGATATTGTAGTCGATGCCGAGCTTCTTCGCCCAGGACGGGTAGGCCTGCCGCCACATCATGTCGCAGGCCGGGCAGGAGGAAACGACGGTCTCGACGCCGGCGTCCTTCATGTTCTGGATGTTCTGCCGCATGACCTGCTCGAAGGCATCCCACTGGCCGGCCACGAGCATCGGCGTGCCGCAGCAGTTGTCCTTGTTGCCCAGGTAGGTGAAATCGACCCCCGCCGCGTCCAGCAGGCGCACGGAGGCCTGGGCGATATCCGTTTCAACGTGGCTGGCGGTGCAGCCGGCGAAGTAGGCAATTTTAGCCCGGTGTGCCGCCCCGTGCTTCTCCTTGAGGTCCCCGGGGAACCAGGCGTCCCGGTCCTTGCGGTAGGCCGCCCAGATATCGCCCTCTTTGCGCAGCGAGGCGGCCATCATCTCGAAGGGCGGGAAGGTCATCTTCTTATCATCGGCGATGAGCCGGCCGCGCAGCTTCATCCAGGACGGCTCGATGGGCAGCGATGCCGAGCAGCGCAGGTTGCAGAGCTCGCAGGTGGTGCAGGCAATCATGGTGTCCACCATGAACTGGTCCCAGGCCTCGCGCCCCTCCATGTACTCCCGCAGCCAGTACCACTTGCCGCGGGGACTCTGGCTCTCCCAGCCGCGCCCGTAAAACTGGTCGCACTCGTCGATGCAGTAGCCGCACTGCGAGCAGCCGTAGGCGTACCAGGCCACGTCCGCCGGGACGCCCCGCACCGGCCTGTCCGGCCTCTCCCCGAGGCGGGTGGTGACGCTGTTGCCCAGGGGCCGGATAAGGGGCTCCAGGGCCCGCGCCGCCGACATCACCGTCCCGACGAGTCCGCCGCCGAGGACCTTGCCGGGGTTGAGAATGGCCGCGGGGTCCACCTGCCGCTTGAAGGCCCTGAGGCGGGCGGCCTTTTCCTTCCCCAGTACCCGCGCCGCCTGCCGGGCGAAGTAGAGCCCGGTGGCGTAGGGGCGGCCGCCGTGTCTCTCGGCGATTTTCATAATGGTCAGCGCCAGCCCGAAGACGAAGCTGTAGCTGAACTTGCGCTGGTCGCTGGGGATGAACCCCAGGATAACCACTTCCGGCTGGCCGTTCCGGCTCTCCCGGATGACGACCCCTTCCTTGACGACCGGCTGGTCCACCTTCTTCTCGATTTCCTTCAGGACCTTGCCCAGGCTGGAGAGGGGAATGACCACCTCCGCCGGCACCAGGCTGGGCCCGAGGCGTTTCACCATCATAATCTTGAAGCGGTTCTCCCACTCGTGGCGGGCGATTTCCTGGCTGAGGAGCTCCGCCTTGCAAGGCTCTAATATCTCCGGCAGGCCGCCCATCACGGTGTTACGGTCCTTTTTACGGAAAGCGAGCGTAATAATGTATGCATTCGGCAGAAGCACCCGCTCCTCCGCCGGGTGCCCCAGGTGCTCGCGGAGCGGGGCCTCGTTCTTGAGCTGGGCCATGCGCGGGTTGATGAACACCAGCGACCACACCGGCAGCTTTTTATCGATTACCGACCGGACGATATGCTGGAGGCCGGCGGCGTCGGGGCAGCCGAGGGCGATGACCTCCATCTCCTCCAGGGGCCGGAGGCGCAGGGTCACCTCGCTGATGAGGCCGGTGGTGCCTTCGGCCCCGGAGATGACGTCGAGGTCGTCCCCGCGGAACTCCCTGACCTCGCCGCCGGGCAGGACCACCCGGGCGCTGACCACGCTTTCCCGGAACCATCCCGCTTCAAAGGAGCCGATGCCGGCGCCCCCCTGCGCCAGCCACCCGCCGACGGTGGCCGCCGGATAGCTGGAGGGGTACAGCCGTAATGTCAGTCCCTGTTTCATCAGCTCGCGGTCCAGGCGCTCCCAGACGACCCCGGCCTGCACCGTGGCGGTCAGGGCCGCCGCATCGATGTCTTT
>MGNX01000114.1:0-311 GCA_001796935.1 Chloroflexi bacterium RBG_16_60_22 | reverse complement strand
CCACGCCGCCCTTCACCGGGAGGACCCCCCCGTAGCCGGAGGTCGCCTTGCCGCGCGGCGTCAGCGGCACATTGTTCCGGCCCGCCCACCGCACCAGCGCCACCAGCTCCTCCTCGCTCTCCGGCTGGACGACGGCATCCGGGACGGTGCTGCCGATGAAGGGCTTGATAATGCCGGGTACGGCGGCGATGTCATGCCCGTACAGCTTTCTCTCCGTCCGGCGGAAGGTGGCGCGGTCGCCGAAGTTCTGCTCGAGGTATTCTTTCTGCATCGTATCCATGATTACTTTCGGCCTCCTTATTAAACAATCA
>MGNX01000113.1:6605-18899 GCA_001796935.1 Chloroflexi bacterium RBG_16_60_22 | reverse complement strand
TCGATTGCGGGATTCTCCCGGACCGGAAGGCGTTCACCAGGTCGCGCACGGCTTCCTCGATGGTATGCCCGGGCACGAAGCCCAGCTCTTTCTTTATCTTCTCCGAGGAGATGTGATAGGAGCGGGTATCATCGGAAGGCGTGGTGACAATCTGAACGTCCTTCCCGACCACGCCGCGCACCGTCTCGGCAATCTCGATTATCCTGTGGTTCTCGTAGCCGGCGTTGAAAATCCGGCCGTCGATAGCCTCGTCGGGCCACTCCAGCGACTTCACATAGAGGTCGGCGACGTCCGCTATATGAATGTTGGGGCGCATTTGCTGCCCGCCGAAGGCGGTAATCCTGCGGTTGTTGACGGCGTGGTTGGTCAGGATATTGACCGTCAGGTCAAGCCGCAGGCGGGGCGAGTACCCGCAGACGGTGGCCGGGCGCAGTATCAGCGTCACGAATCCCGGCTCCCGCTCCCGGAGCAACACCTCCTCGCACATCGCCTTGTACCTGGAGTAGTCCGTCACCGGCTCCAGCGGCAGGTCCTCAGTAACGTTTGGCTCGTTCTTGATGCCGTAAACGCTGGAGGTCGAGGCGTAGACGAAGCGCCGCACGCCGCCGTGCTTGGACACGTTGACAAGGTCGATGAAGGCATCATAGTTGATTGATTTACCCAGCTGGGGGTCAAGCTCGAAGCTGGGGTCGTTGGAGATGCAGGCCAGGTGGATAACGGCGTCACAGCCCGGGATGACCCTCTCCAGCAGCTTCCGGTCGCGAATATCGCCCTTGATTTGCTCCAGCTTCGGGTCGTCCTTGACGGCATCGAGAATGTGCTCCCCGTAGATATACAGGTCGAGCACCTTGACCCGGTATCCCCCGGCCAGAAGCCTGGGTATGAGGACGGCGCCGACGTACCCGGCGCCGCCGGTTACCAGGACCTGTTTAATCGGCTTCACGGTTTTACACCCCGCAGCACATTGCCGCCACCCAGCAGGATATTCATGTCAGTCACGGGAGGCCTCCGGTTTTACACGCGGCTTCATGGCGGCGTCGGTTAAGAAGTGCCCGATGACGGCGTGGGCCGATTCCACGTATCCGTACTCCCCGGAGGGAACGTAGAAGTTCAGGTCTCCCAGGGCGCGCAGGGGGTTATCGGCGCGGAAACCGGAGAACGTGATGACGGCACAGCCCTTCTTCCTGGCGGTCCGGGCGGCGCGCAGGATATTCTCCGACTTCCCCGAACTGCTGATGGCCACCAGGAGGTCGCCGGGTTCGGCCCAGAGCGCCACCGGCCTCTCGAAGACGCTTTCGTAGCCGAAGTCATTGGCGCGCGCCGTCAGGGACGATTCCCCGGTGAAGACCATCGCCCGCACCCCGACCCCGCCGCCGAGGTCATTCTGCAGGTGGCTGGCGATGGCGGCGCTGCCGCCGTTACCCACCAGCATGACCTTACCCGGGCCGGCTTTAACGGCCAGCAACCGGGCAACGGCCTGCGCCGCGCCTTCATCTACGGGGATGGCGGTGCCGTTACCGTCCGTCACCTGTACCCGCTTAAGCAGGTCGTCCAGGTCTTTGAAATATGATGTCGCTTTCCGGCTGGTCAAACCTCCCCTCCTGCAATCATACCTTGCGGCTCACTTCAAGAGCGAGTCGATAAACTTAAACAACGTGTCCCGTTCGATGGACTTCTGGTGGCCGAGCGTGCTGACGGCCTGCGCCCCGACCACGTTGCCGATGAAGCCAACGACCTCCAGGGGCGCCTGCTGGGCGGTACACAGCGAGGTCAGCGAGAGAACGGCATCGCCCGCCCCCATACGGTCCACCACCCGTTCGACGAAGGCCGGGACCTCGACGAAACCGTCCGGCTCCCGGTACCCGATGTTGCCGTCTTTGCTGCAGGTAATCATAATCTGCCCGCAGGCTAGCTTCTTCGACAGGTTCAGAATCATCTGACGGAGGTCGCCCTGGCGGTTCCTCTCCTCCAGCGTGATTTCATGTCGGGCCAGGCAGATGTAGTCGGCCCGGGGGTAGCGGGAAACGGTGTTGTAGCCCCGGTTGGCGGCGTTGGCCTGGGTGTTCACCGCCAGGAAGGCCGCTTTGCGGCAAAGTGTCTCGATGGCTTTCCGGGTCATCATACTGTGCCCGTAATCGGTGACGATGACGATATCGTAGTCGGGCACGGCCGCCTCCAGCATGGCGCACAGCTCCCGGTCCTGCTCCGGGTTGATTTCGTCGTCATTGATATCATAGACCTCGAAGAGCTTCTGCAGAAGGTACCCCTCGATGAAGCGCCGCTTGACGATGGTGGGCGAGCCCGCCTTGCGGAAGAACATGGGTTTGATGTTGCGGGCCAGTTTCTGCCTCACGAAGTCTTCCTGGGAATTCTGTGACCCCAGCATGGTGAGGATGCCCACCTCGTTGCAGAAGTTGGCCAGGTGGTTGGCAACCGCCAGGGCCCCCCCGGCGAATTTCTCGGTGGACTGGTACTTGGCGGCCAGGATGGGCTCTTTGGACGACTTGCCGATAACGTCGCAGTACAGGTACTCGTCGATGATGGTCTCACCGACGACGAGGACCTTGAGCGACTGGGCTTTCTTGAGGTACTGCAGAATATCGTCCACGGGGTAGCGCCGCGAAAAATCGGAGAGGTACTTGCGGACACTTTCCGGAAAGACCGGCAAATACCGGTTGATGAGGCTGGAAGAGCTGAACATGATATCCCCGGTGAAGGCAATCCTGCCCCCGACCGCTTTTACCGCCGCCTCCTCTTCAACAATCTTGCCCGTGTGGTCCTTCTCGGCATCCTTGTAGTCGGACCCCTTGGCGTAGATATCGGGTTTCAGGAGTTTAATCGTCTCCACCGCCGTCGGCCAGTTATTGACGGCCACGTAGTCGACGCAGTCCAGCGCGGCAATGGCCTCGGCGCGCAGGTCATGGGTAAAAGCGGGGTGGTGCGGTCCCTTATTGACGTATTTGTCCGGCGTCACCGTGACGACGAGGACATCGCCCAGTCGCTTCGCCTGCTCAAAGTGGCGGATGTGCCCGATGTGCAGCAGGTCGAAGACGCCGTGGCACTGTACAACCTTTCTTTTACGGGCGCGCAGCGAGGCTGTAATCCCGGCCAGCTTTTCTAGAGGTTTTATTTTATCCAGTGTGCGTTTTTCTCCCGGAAGACTCATGGTCAGCTAACCCCCGGATGAATTACCCAGATAGTCGAACCAGTTGCGCGTGGCTTCCTCAATGGACTCCCTGTTCCACACAGGGGCGTCACGCCACTGCCCGATGTTCTCCAGCATGAGGCGGACTCCATCTTCGAAGGTCACCCTGGGCCGCCATCCCAGGACCCGTGATAACTTGCCGATATCGGCGAAGGAGCGGTCCGGCTCCCCGGGGCGCCTGGGGACGTGGATGACATCACCCCCTAAAAGCTCCACCAGATAGTTGACGCTGTGGGGATTACCCAGACCGACGTTAAATATCTCCCCCTCCACCCCGGACTCCGCCGCCCGCACGAAAGCATCGACCACGTCGGTGACGAAGATGAAGTCCCGGGTCTGCGTTCCGTCACCGACGACGGTAAAGGGCTTACCGGCCAGTTTCTGCGCCAGGAAAACCCCGAAGACGGCCCCGTAAGCCCCGGTAGTCCGGGAGCGCGGCCCGAAGACGTTGAACAACCGGAGGGAGACGCAGGGTACCTTGTAGGTCTGGTTCCAGTGCAGTGCGTAGCATTCGCCCAGGTATTTGGTCAGCGCGTAGGGGTACATCGTCCTGATGGGCGCGGTTTCCGCCGTGGGGTACTCATCGGGAATCCCGTAGCAGGAGGCCGACGCCGTGTAGACGAAACGCCTGACGCCGCTGGCGCGGGCGGCTTCCAGGACAACGATGGTACCGTTGACGTTGGCACGGTGATATTGAAGAGGGTGCTGGATTGACGGCACGATGTCCGCCAGGGCGGCCAGGTGAAAGACCCAGTCCACCCCCTTGAAGTGCGGTTGGATTAGCTCCGGTTCGGCAATATCTACCCGGTGAAAGCTCAGCCGTGCATTACCCGGATGCGGTGGCAGGTTTTCACGCCGGCCGGTGGCCAGGTTATCCAGGACAATCACCTCGTGACCGTCTGCCAGCAAACGGTCCACCAGGTGACTGCCGATAAACCCCGCCCCTCCGGTAACCAGCGCTCGTCGTGAACTGCTCAAACTGTTTACTCCCCCCGCGCAACCTTTACTTTATCGTGACGGCGGCTAAATACCACGGCCCGTGCCCCAGGTAACACTTCAGGCTTACCAGCAGACGCCCGTGCCGGTAAATCAGCGCCGTCCCTTAATAAGTAAAGTTTAGCCGGTCATATAAGCTTTGTCAACGCCAGTCCACGGGTAATTGGCTTTATTTTAGCCTGAAAATGTGACATTTGTCTATATTACAGTATAATATATTGACTTATGTCCTGCATGGCAACAGCGGCACCGGGCGTTCTCCAGCCGGGGATTTCCGCCGATTATCCGGCGCAAACCTTGTATTGCCAGCCGCGGGCGATGTATAATCTAGCAACAATTCATAACTCCGAATATCGGCATACCCCGGTCCCGGCCCGGCTATTATTCTAACTGATATGGAAAAACAAACGGGCGGTTTAAGTATCATCCGGTTCTTCTTCAATCAGAATAAACTGCCTCTTATCCTGCTGCTGGTTATTTCAATACTAGTCGGCGGGCTGGAAGCCGCTACCGTCGCCGCCGTCTACCCTATCCTCACCACCGCCTTTGAATCGGGGCTCAACCAGAGCAATTTCGTCCTCTCCGTTTTCCAAAACACCGTCAAGCTGCTGCCGGTGGCCGACCAATTTATCGGCTACTGCATCCTTTTTATCATCCTGGCCGGGTTGGCCTTCGTGACCAAGATAGTCTCCATCAGGTACCGGGTGACCTTCGGCGCCAGGCTGGTGGAAGGGCAGCAGAAGGAGATTTTCAGCCGGCTCATTACGGCTGATTATCAATACTTCATCGACCATAAGGAGGGTGACATCATCTATAATACCACGGTCGCCCCACAGGGTCTTACCCGTCTCGTCACCGCCAGCACGGAATTCATGTCGCAGCTGATACTCTCCATCTCCGTTCTCTTGCTGCTGTTTTCCCTCTCATGGCAGGGGACGATAGCTTTTATAATCATGGCGATAATATATTACGTATTCACCAGCTATCTCTCGCGCCGGGTCGCCTATATCTCCGCAAGCCTTCAGGTCGAAGCCATGCGGGAGAGTAATGTCATCCTCAACGAGACCATCGGCGGTATCAAGCAAATCAAGGTATTCGCCACCGCGGGCGACCAGGTAAAGAAGTTCAGCCAGACGGTTCGCCGAGTCTGGAGCCATTTCGTCAGGAACCATTTCTGGCAACAGGTGCTAAATCCCATCCTCATGGTAGTCCTTTACCTTTTCATCGGCCTGGTCGCAATTTCCATCAGGGTAATCAACCCCGGAAGCTTCAACACCCTGATTCCCGTCTTCGGTACTTTTGCCTTCGCCGTTTTCCGGATGGTACCGATTATGGGCGGCATCGCCAATGCCACCATGCAGATTGTTGCTTCGCTCCCTAACTGCGAAACGGTCCACGAGTTGCTGAACGAAAGGCTGTCCAGCATCAAGGACGGCCACCGCGAGCTGGAATCTTTCAAAACGAGTATTGAGTTCGCTGACGTCTCTTTTAACTACAAAGGGCGCAAGGATATCCTGAACAAAGTCTCGGTCTACTTCGAGAAGGGGAAGACGACGGCCATCGTCGGCCGTTCCGGGGCGGGCAAGTCCACCATCGTCAGCCTGATACTTCGCCTGTTTGACGTCGATGACGGGGAAATCAGAATCGATGGCGTAAATATCACCGAATGTGAAACACGGTCCTGGCTGGGTAAAATCGGGTTCGTCAGCCAGGAGACCTTTATCTTCAATGACACGATTCGCAACAACATTACCTTCGGGTCGAAATACTCCGACGAAGAAGTGGTCCGGGCCGCCCGGTATGCCGATGCCGATAGCTTTATTTCCCGGATGCCGGAAGGCTATGATACGCCGGTCGGGGACAAGGGGATGAGGCTGTCCGGCGGCCAGCGGCAGCGCATCGCCGTGGCACGGGCGATGATACGCAACCCGGAAATACTGATTTTTGACGAGGCCACCAATGCCCTGGACAATATCTCCGAGGCCGCCGTCCAGAAAGCCATCGATGATATCTCCCGGGACCATACCGTGATTATCATCGCCCACCGCCTGTCCACGATAGTCAAATCGGATAAAATAATCGTCATGGGAGACGGGCGCGTGCTGGAGGAGGGTACTCACCGGGAGCTGATGGCCAGGCGAGGCGCATATCATGAACTTTATTCAAGCCAGGGGACGTAAGCGTTGAAAAACCGCCCTGGCACGAGAGTTGCAATATCCCGGATAATTAATTAACGAATAAAATGCCGGTTCAATTATTCCGATTGCCCTCAGGGGCTTGAAAGAGTAAAATAACATTAATTCGGACCCGGTCAAAGCCGGGACAACAAAGGATGGCCATGCCAGCGAAGGAAAAAGATAAAGCCGCTCCCTGCAGGGTCATTGTCGGCATACCGGCTTACAACGAAGAAAAATACATCAGCGGGGTCGTTTTACTTTCCCGGCGGAACGCCGCCGAGGTGGTGGTCGTAAATGACGGCAGTCACGACCGCACGGCCATGCTGGCCGGGCTGGCCGGGGCTACGGTGGTCAGCCACGACGGGAATAGAGGCTACGGCAGCACCATCCAGAGTATATTCGCCGAGGCCAGGCAACGCGACCCGGACGTGCTGGTTATCCTGGACGCCGATGCACAGCACAATCCTGACGAGATTCCGCAACTGGTAAAAGCCGTGACGGAGGGTGCCGATGTCGTTATCGGGTCGAGGCAGATGCAGAAGAACGCCATCCCCCGCTACCGCCGCCTGGGCCAGAAATTCCTGACCAACCTGGTGAACATCGCCTCGAAGGGAAAACTTTCCGATACCGAATCCGGTTTCAGGGCATATTCCCGCAAGGCCATCAAAACCCTGGAGTTGAAGGAAACCGGTATGTCCATATCTGCCGAGATAGTATCGGAAGCCGCTCACAAGGGACTGAAAATAAGGGAAATACCCATAACGGTTGAGTACACGCGGGACGGTTCGACGTTGAACCCGGTGGCGCACGGCCTGGGCGTGATGCGGCGGATTATGGTAATGATTTCCGAGAGACGGCCGCTGCTGTTCTTCGGCATCATCGGCGGGATTCTCATCCTGCTGGGTGTTTATTTCGGCATCCTGGTAATTTATGCGCTCCGTGCCATCCAGATAATGCAGGTGGGCTCCGCCCTGATGTCGATGCTGCTGATTACCGTCGGCACGTTGATTATCAGCACCGGGTTGATACTGGACGTACTGGCACATCGGTTGGGCCGGAAATAAAAACCCACCTTGTCACGAGCCAGGTAATCCGGCGGTCTGCCGGGGAAAAAACCGGACCGGAGAGAGTCTGAGATGAGCTTACCGAGCCTGCCGCGCCCGGCCCGCTACGACTATCTCCTGGTGGTGCCGATACTGGCCCTGGCTTTTTACATAGCTTTCATCCCACATACCAGCTACCCCTACCCCGTCCACCTCGACGAATGGGTCCAGCTGGCCTACTCGGACGCCCTGATAAGGTCGGGAGACATTTTTCACCCCCTGCCCTTCACCGGCCAAGCCACTACGAGCCTGGTATCCCTCCTGGAACTCGGCTTTCATATCCTGTTCGGGGTGCTCTACCGGATAAGCGGGCTCGACTGGATGACCATTTTCCGGTATTTCCCGGGCATCCTTTTCATGATAACGGTCTTTTCCGTATTCGTCATGGGGAGGAGAAGCGGGTTCGGCCGGGAAGCGGCTTTCTTTACGTGCCTGATACCAACGACCGTCGGCATACTGGGGCCGGGTTTCCTGGTACCGGTGTCCCTGGCATTGCCGTTCATTCCCCTATCGCTCTTTATTATCTTTTACCTGCGGAACCCGGGGGCTTACCTGGCGCTGTTTATCTTCGCCGTTTTCCTGCTGATAACCCACCCCACCTCGGTAATAATCTTCATCCTGATAATCGCGCCGTCCGTCCTGTTTTACCTGAAGCAGGAACCGAGGCACGGCATTATCCTGATACTGGCCGGGGCCGTTCCCTTTTTAATAACGCTCCCCTGGACGTATGACCTGATATCCGGTACCGCGGTGTCCCTGTTCACCCCGAAAGGGCTGCCGGGGTTTCATGATTTGCCGTACATCGTCAGGACCTTCGGCTATTTACCCGTGGCCCTGAGCATCCTCGGCACCTTCTGGCTCGCCTGGAGGAGGGGCACCACCAATTACGGGCTGGCCCTGGGGCTGCTGGTGATGGTGGCCATGCTGGCCACCTTCTATACGCTGCATTACGGCGTGGACGCGATATATCTGCGGGGGATACTCTATACCTTCATGATGCTGGGCATCAGCGCCGGGGCCGGCCTGATGATGCTCAGGAACATACAGCTGCCCGAGAGATGGAAGCTGCCTTGGCCCGCCCGGAGAATCGGCTACATTTTCGCGGCGGCGATTATCGTCATCGTCTTATGGCTGGGTATACCCGTCCGGCAGCATATCCCGTACTACAATATCATCGATACCACGGACTACGAAGCGTTCACCTGGATCAGAGACAACATCGGCGATAACTACCGGCTGGCCATACTGGACCCGTGGAAGGCTACCTCTTTTTCCGCCATTACCGGCAAGTACGTCTATGCCCGGCTGCACGTGGCCCCGGATAAAATAACCCGGCGGGCAAAAGACTTCCTGGACGGCGGCTGCCAGGATACCGATTTTTTAAGGCAAAACGGGATATCGATTGTTTACACCCGCGACGAGTGCTCCAATCCCGACCTTCAGAAAGTCAGCGACAACGTGTATCTATATGACCAAGCCCGGTGACGGCCCGCGACCGACCCGGTAACCGGAAGGAGCATTCCATCGGGGCGTTTCCCTGCCCCGATAAAACGACCGCCTACTCGATGTACAGGGACTCCACCTTTTCCGGCAGGGGCACCCCCTCGGGGTCCCAGCCCATCAGGGCGTAATAGAAGCGCCGGGCCTTATCGAAGGCAGCCGGGTCGAGCTTCATATCGGCGAGGACACCGTCCGTCTTGGGCTGGAAGAAGCGCTTCGGCATCACGTCGTCGGCCGCGGTAAACCCTTCCCGAAGGTTGAACAGCCGGAACACCGTCAGGATGCGCTCGGCGATTTTCACCAGCTCGGCCGGCCCGGTGTCCCACCCGGTTACCGCCGCCAGGGTATCGGCGGCCAGCTGGTAGGAGTACCCCAGGAAGACGCAGGTCGCCAGGGAGTCGTCGATAATCGCCTTGGACTGCGACAGTTTGAACAGCTCCACCTTGTGGGGTCCGATGTCCATGAGAGCCACGGGGTCCAGTATGCCCATGGGATGGACGGGTTTCAGCATGGGCTCCTGCGCGTAAAAGGCGTCCATGATATTGCAGCAGTGGTCGGCCCCGGCGGGCGTGACCATGAAGCCGAGGCCCAGCCCCACCTTGGTGCGGGGGTCGTGCATGCCGGCCTCCAGTCCCTTGACCTGCATGGCGAAGTCCGCCGAGCCCCGGCCGATTTTCTGGGCCATGCGGGCGGTACCTTCGGCCAGCAGGGCGCCGATGCCCTCGCGCCGCGCGATGAGGTCGATGGCCTGGAGCATGGCCTCGCCGTGGCCGAACCTCAAGTCGATGCCGCCGGTATCCTTCCTGGTCAGCAGGCCTTTCTCGTAGCACTCCATGGCAAAGGCGATGACCGAGCCCGTGGAAATCGTGTCCAGAGAGTAGGCCCCGCACCGCTCGTTGGCCCGGATAATAACCTTGACATCGGTCATGCCGCAGTTAGACCCGACGGCGGCTATCGTCTCGTACTCCGGCCCGCCGTAGGCGGCGTCCACCCGGTACGGCTCTTCGAACCGGACGGTCTTTTTACAACGCACCGGGCAGGCATAGCAGCCGTCCATGCCGACCCACATATCCGATTTCTTCATCACGCCGGCGTGTATCTGGTTGACGGCCGGGAACAGGCCGTCGCGGAAGTTGCGCACCGGCAGGTTGCCCACGGCCTCCATCCCCGGCAGTTCCGGGCCGCCGGTGCCATATTCGGAGAAGTGATGGGGCTTGCTGAGGGACTGCCTTATCTCCTTGATGCGCTCGCGGTCCGCCACCTCGGGCAGGTGGTGCCCCCGGACGGCCACCGCCTTGAGGTTCTTGGAGCCCATGACCGCCCCCACGCCTCCGCGCCCCGCCGCATCATGGCAGCCGTGCATGATGCAGGCGTAGCGCACCAGGTTCTCCCCGGCCGGTCCAATCATGGCCAGCTGGATGCGGTCGTCGCCCAGTTCGGCGCGCACGGCGGCCTCCGTTTCCCGCGTCTCCTTGCCCCAGAGGTGACCGGCGTCCCTGATTTCCGCCTTACCGTCCTGTATCCACAGATAAACTGGCTTAGCGGCCCTGCCTTCGATGATGATGGCGTCATAGCCGGCGCGCTTCATTTCCGCCATCCAGAAGCCGCCGACCTCGGCCTTGGCGATGCCGCCGGTCAGGGGCGACTTGGCGCCGACGCAGTGGCGGGCCGCCCCCGGCAGGTTCGTCCCGGAAACCGGCCCCAGGGCGAATATCAGCCTGTTGTCCGGCCCCAGCGCGTCCGTTCCCTTTTTCACTTCCTTCCAGAGGTAATAGGCCACGAACCCGGCGCCGCCGAGGTACCGCCGGCAGAACAGCTCGTCAAGCTCCTCAGCCTTGGTGGTCCTTTTACTGAGATTTACCCTCAGGATTTTCCCGTTGTAGCCGCCCGCTGTTTTTCTGGTCATTTATCTCGTCTCCTTAGCTGAAATTTCCCCCGGATGAAGTCATGTTAACATCAAGTGTAACAAAAACCTGCCTGTATCGCAAAACGAGGGACTTACCTTAAAAGCCCCCTTGGCGCCAGGTCACGGGCGATATCCCCGAGCTGAAGCTCTTCCAGTCCGGCCCGCGTGGGGAGGCCGCTGGCAATATCCCAACCGCGGCTGGCGTAATACTCCTGCTTCATCGCCTCGAACGCTCCCCTATCGACGACAGCTCCCCGGCGGGATATCGTCTGCCCGCGACCGTCCGGCGCCAGGCAGTCGGGGCTGTAAAACAGCTCCCCCTGTTTCAGGGGCTCCTGGAAATAGTAGTCCAGCGGGGCATCATCCCGGCGCGGCTCCCACCCCTCCCGGAGCAGCACCGCCCGCTGCGTATTGAAGATTCTCTCCCCCTCTTTTTGCAGTCCGGCGGCGTCCCGCTCTTTCCCGGTAATCGCCGAGAGAATCCGGCTTTCCAGCCCGGTCTCGCCGGTATAGCCGGAAGGGAAGTAGGCCAGGTTAAGCGGCCACCTCATATCGCACAGGACGAGGCTTTCCTTGGCGCAGGTGCGGTCCTGAATCAGCCTGGCCGCCTGCGCCTTGCCTTCGTAGGTAGAGAAGTCGCCGGCAATCTCGCTACCCCAGAACTTCAGCGCGACGTCGCGGAGCTGGGCGTCGGAAAAGGGAGGGCCGGCCGCGCCTCCCCCTCCCCAGCCCAGCCAGCCCATTACCGGGCCGGCCACGTCATGCAGCTGCTGTATCGGCCTTCTCGGCTCGGTGGCATAGAGAAGAGCCGTGGTCGCCATCAAGCGGGGGTCGTAGTCCTTGTTCTCCCCGGCGCGCGTTCCGATGAAATCGTGCAGCATCGCTTTCGCTTCGGCGCCGACCGCTTCCGCGGCGGCGATGGTGCCCCGGGCGAGCGTGTCCCCGAACCCCTCCCGGAAGGAAATCATGCGGGTGAGCGCCTCGATAAACCCGGCGGTGCCGACCCCCGATAGCGGCAGCCCGGTGTCAGCTTCGCTCAAGAGACCCTGACGCATTCCGGCGATAACCCAGCCGATAAGGCCCTTCATCACGGTAGTATCCAGCCCGTAGCCGTCACACAACCTGATAGCCAGCAGCTGCACTTCGTTCCAGCCGCCGTAGCGCTCCAACGCCGGGGCGCGATAAACATCGGTCGGCTGGCAGAAGTGCTTGTAGCGCCGCCCGTCCTCGCCGGTGTACATCTGGCGGTCGCAACCGATGACACAGCCGTAGCAGACATGGGCCCTGGTCCGGCCCGGTATCTTCCACATGGAAATGGGGGGTTTCCGGTTTATCTCCCGGAGGTGGTCAGCCAGCCGGCGGAGCCGGGCCGGGTCGGCCGCGGTTGGCCGCTTCTTGCCCTCCACG
>MGNX01000113.1:1027-6589 GCA_001796935.1 Chloroflexi bacterium RBG_16_60_22 | reverse complement strand
TCTTCGACCCCATCACGGCGCCGAGCCCGCCGGAGCCGGAGGCGCCCTCATCGGCGAGCAACGTGGCGAAGGTGACCAGGTTCTCCGCCGCCGGGCCGATGGTCAGGACGCTGACCCCTTTCCCCAGCCGGGCCTGAAGACCCTGGTGGCTATCCGGGGCGGTCTTTCCCCAGAGTTCGGCGGCATCCCTGACCTCGACGGCATCGTTACTGATGAAGAGATAGACGGGCCTTGCCGCCCTCCCCTGAACGACCAGGGCGTCATAGCCGGCGTACTTGAGCCACGTCCCCCACCTCCCCCCGAGGTTGGCGTAGTTGAAGGTCTCCCGCTCCCCCGCCGGCGATTTTCCGCAGATTACCCAGCGTCCGCCGGCGAAGCCGGGGAACCCGGCCACCGGGCCGCTGGCGCATATCAGGCCGTTCTCCGGCTCCAGCGCCCCGGCCCCGGGGGGGACCATGTCCCAGTAAAGTTTGGCCGCCAGCCCCCGCCCCCCGATGAACCTGTCCACGTAATCAGCGGTGGAAAGCCGGGAGATTTTACCCTCCGTTAAATCAACCTTAAGGACTCCCCCGGCGTAACCGTACTCAGCCATATCTGACCTCGCGTTCTATTATGTCAACCTGTCTCCGCCTTCAGATTACCCCTTCCGCGGCCAGCCGGGCCCACTCCTCATCGGAGTAGCCGAGCAACCCGGTGTAAACGTACTCGTTATGCTCGCCAATCAGCGTCGCCCGGCCGATTTCGTAGGGCGCCGCGGACAGACGGAAGCACGGACCGTGGTAGAAAGGCATCTTGCCGGTCACCGGGTGCTCCCGCTCTTCGAAGAAGTTGTAGTGGGCCAGCTGCGGGTCTTCGGCCTGGTCCCGGGCATCGGCGACCACCCCCGCGGGCACCCCGGAGGCTTGCATCAGGGTCATGACCTCGTGGGGGGAACGCCGGGCGGTCCACCCCTCGACGATGCAGTCGAGCTCGTCTTCGTTTCGCTTGCGGTCGGCCAGGGTAACAAACCGGGGGTCGGCCGCCAAGGCGGGTTGGCCGATGACCTGGCAGAAGCCCTGCCACTCCCCGTCCGTAAAGACGGCGATGGCGCACCAGCGGTCGTCGCCAAGGCAGCGGTAGATACCGTGGGGGGCCGCACCGGACAGCCGGTTGCCGCTGGCATGAAAGTCGCGCCCGTTTACGGTGTAGTCGAGGATAAGCGGCGTCATCAGCTGCAGCGAGGCCTCGTGCTGCGACTGGTCGATGTACTGCCCTTTACCGGTGCGGCGGCGGTAGTCCAGGGCGGCGATGAGGCAGATGGTATTGAACTGGGGGGCGATGAAATCGGTCAGCGCCCCGAAGGCGCCGGCCGGGGCCCGGTCCGGCCAGCCGATGATGGCGTCCACCCCGGACAGGGCGGTGAGGATAAAGCCCTGGCCGTGCTGGCCGGCCAGCGGGCCGGTATGCCCGTGCATGCAGGTGCGGAACATGATGATATCCGGCTTGATTTTCTTCAGGCTCTCGTAGTCCAGCCCCCATTTCTCCATCGTCCCGGTGGCGTAGCTGTCGGCGACGATGTCCGCCCAGCCGACGAGCCGGCGGGCTATCTCCCTGGCCCCGGGGTGGTCCATGTTCAGGGTGATGTTATAGCGCTTGCCCGTCTGGGCGTAGGAGAAGTAGAAGCTGCGCTCCGGCTCCGCCCGGCCGTCCTTGAAGGGCCCCAGGCTCCTCAGGGCATCGTAGCGCGCCCGCGACTCCACCTTGATGATATTGGCCCCGTAGAACGCCAGCGGGTTAAGGGTGAAGGGCCCGGTGGCGGTCCAGGTGAAGTCCAGGATATTTATCCCCTCGAAGGGTCGGCTTGGCATGAAAATCATTTCGGCTTTGCCTTAAAAGTACTTCATCCATGTCATCCTGAGCGTAGCGAAGTGTCCAGGGGCTGAGGGGATTCTTTCGTCACTTCGTTCCTCAGAATGACATTTAGGGCAAAGCCAATCCTTTCCGCCGCGTCAGATAACGCCCGCTCGCTTCAATTTTTCCAGCTCTTGCTTTGACATCCCCAGCTCTTTTTCATATATTTCCGGGTTATGCTCGCCGATGCGCGGCGCCCGGCGCCGTATCTCGCAGGAGCCGTCGGCCAGCTTGACGAAAGCGCCGGGATAGGTAATCCTGGCGTCCAGCTCCGGGTGGTCGACCTCCTGCCAGTACTGCCGGATTTTAAGCTGGGGGAAGGCCACCATATCCCTGGGGGTAAAAACGGGGTAGAGCTGGATGCCCCGGTCCCGGGCGCCCTGCCACAGCTCTTCCTTGGTGTGGTTCATGAAGAACCGCCCGAAGCTCTCCGTCACGGCGTCGGCGGCCTCCTGGGTGACCTCCGACCAGTCCCAGGTCGTCCAATCCACATTTTGCAGCGCCTCGCTGGCCAGGCCCTCCTCGATGACCCACCGCGTCAGGCCGTTGGTGCTGGGCAGCATGCCCGGCTCCACGAAGGGGAAGAACTTGACGCCGCCGTCCCGGCAGGGGTAGCTCAGGGGGACGTTGATATAGGTCACCTCTCCGTCCGGGCCGGTCCGGGGGCGCGGCCAGATTCTCCCCGAGCGCTTGACGATTTCCCCGTTGAGGGGCCAGAGTCCCTGCACCTCCGGGCCGGTGGCCCAGGCGAGGCCGAGGAGAGTGGGGGCATCAATATGCTGGCCCCGGCCGGTGGTGCCGCGCTGGAAGAGGGCTATCAAAGCGCCGATGATTGCCTGCATGGCGCTGAAAAAATAGGATACGGGATAGCTGGGGCTCAGCGGGGGGCGGTCGGCGTCGCCGTGGACGTAGCCGAGTCCGGAGAGGGCCCAGAGCACGATATCCGGCGCCTTGAAGTCTTTGTACGGCCCCGTCTGGCCGAAACCGGTAATCGACGCCACGATGAGGCCGGGATTGATTTCCTCCAGCGACCCGTACCCCAGCCCCAGGCCGTCCAGGTAGCCGGGGTCGAAAGACTCAATAACGATGTCGGCTTTCCGGCACAGCTTTTTAAATATTTCCCGCCCCCGGGCGGTGGCGATATCAAGGGTGATGCCCCGTTTATTGGTGTTGAACCCCATCCAGTAGAGGCTTTTTTCGGGGTGGGGCTCGTCATGATAGAACGGGCCGAGCTTTCGGGCGGGGTCGCCGCCGGGCGGCTCGATTTTGATGACATCGGCGCCGAGGTCACCCAGCAGCTTACCGCCGAGGAAACCGCGCTCGCCGGTCAGGTCCAGCACCCGGTAGGGAGAGAGCATACCTGCGTTTTTCTCGTCCATCGTTTCTCTCTGCGGGTCTTCGGAAAACGCCTACTCTTTGGGGTACTCGTAGAACCCCTTGCCGGTCTTGCGTCCCAGCCAGCCCAGCGCCACCATCCGCTTCATCAGGGGCGGCGGGGCGTACTGGGGGTCCTTCAGCTCGTCGTAGAGGGCGCTGGCGCCGCGGTAAACGGTATCGATGCCGATGAGGTCCAGCGTCTGGAGCGGCCCCATGGGGTGCCCGGCGCCGAGGCGGAAAACGGTATCGATGTCCTCCGGCGTGGCGATGCCCTCCTGGACGAGCCGGACGGCGTTGAGCAGGTAGGACGTCGAGATACGGTTGGAGATAAACCCCGGCAGGTCTTTAGCGGTGACCACCGTTTTGCCGATGGACTCGCCGAACTTTCTGGCTATCTCCGCCGTGCCCTGGCTGGTGGCGATGGTGACAATCATCTCCAGTATCTTCATGACCGGGACGGGGTTGGCAAAGTGCAGGCCGAGCACCTGCTCCGGCCGCTTTGTCGCCGCGGCGATATCCGCCACGGACAGCACCGAGGTGTTGGTGGCCAGGATGGTACGCCTGGGGCAGACTTTATCCAGACGGGCGAAGATGTCTTTCTTGACGGCCATGTCCTCGGTGGCCGCCTCGATAACGATGTCGCACCCGGAAAGCTCCCCCAGGTCAGTCGTGCCCCGGATGCGGGCCAGGGTGGACTCTTTGTCCCGCGGAGAAATTTTCTCTTTAGCCACCAGCCGCCCCAGTACGGCGTCGATGGACTTCAATCCCTTGTTCAGCAGCTCATCGCTGACCTCGGTAACGACGACGTTGTAGCCCGACTGCGCGCAGAGCTGGGTTATCCCCACGCCCATGACGCCGCAGCCGACCACGCCCACGTTCTTAATCTCCATAGCGGACCGCACCCCCTCTATCTCTTCAATATTGTCACGGCGCAGGCGGCGTTATCGTCGATGACCCAGCCGCCGGCGTTCTCGGTAAGCCCTACCTTCGGGTCCTTCACCTGCCGCGGTCCGGCCTCTCCCCGCAGCTGCCAGACAATCTCGGCCACCTGGGCCAGCCCCGTGGCCCCGACCGGGTGGCCCTTGGCCGTCAGCCCGCCGCTGGGGTTTACCGGAATGGAACCCGTAATGGCCGTCATTTCTTCGTCGACGAGGCGGGCGGCCTCGCCTTCCCGGCACAGGCCAAGCTCCTCATAAATCAGCATCTCGGCGGGGGCCATGCCGTCGTGCACCTCGGCCACGTTGATGTCCTCCGGCCCGATGCCCGCCTTCTCGTAGGCGAGCCGGGCGGCGCGGGTCTCCAGGGGCACGTGGGGCGTACCGGGGAAATTCACCGTCCCCGACACCAGCTCGCAGGCCGCCACCTCGATTAACGGCTTCGAGGTATAGCGTTTGGCCGCGTCCCGGGTGGCGACGATGGCCGCGGCGGCGCCGTCGCCCATCGTCGAGCACATGTAGAGCGTCAGCGGGTAGGCGATGACGCGCGAGGCCAGGATTTCCCCGACGGTGAGGGCCTTGCGGAACTGGGCGTTGGGGTTGAGTGACCCGTTATGGGAGTTCTTAGCGGCCACCCTGGCGAAGTGCCGCTGTGTCACCCCGTATCTGTCCATCCACTTCTTCAGGCTCATGGCATACAGCGCCGGGAACATGAAGCCGAACTTGGCGTACGGCGTTCCCGAGGCCATGGCCAGGGCCGACCGGGCGGTGTCCTCGCAAAAGAGCTTCTCCACGCCGAGGGCCAGGGCGACATCGCAGTTGCCGGAGGCCACCTCCAGGCAGGCGCCCCGCAGGGCCGTCGACCCGCTGCTGCAGGCGTTCTCCACGTTGACAATGGGTATCCCGAAGAAGCCCGCCGCGGCCAGCACGTGCTGGCCGATGGTCCCTTTAAGCTCCGTGAGCTGATAGCCCAGCGCGTTGGCCACGTAAGCAATCCGGATGTCCCGGGGCGGGATACCGGCATCCCCGATGGCGTTCCAGACAGCCTCCCGGCCCAGGTCCGGCATACCCCTCTCCAGGAATTTCCCGAAACGGGTCATCCCCACGCCGATGACGACCACATCTCTCATGTCTTTTACTTCCTATCCGGCCCCGACCGGCCGGAACTTGTAGCTCATGATTTCATTGCCTGCCGGGTCTTCCCGCAGCTTCTCGATGACCAGCTCCACCTCCATGCCCATCCTGACGGCTTCATCGGAAGGCTCCACACCCGTTATGAGCCCCCAGATTCTGGCCCCCTCCTCCAGGTTGACATAGCCCTGGATGGACGGAGCGGGAAATCCCGGCAGGGCGGCGAAGC
>MGNX01000113.1:0-966 GCA_001796935.1 Chloroflexi bacterium RBG_16_60_22 | reverse complement strand
GGGGCAGACTTCCAGCCGGGGGAAGCTGATGTAGCCGCATTCCCGGCACCGGGCACCGATGAGATAGGGTTTCTCCCCGGGCGTTTGCGGCTGGTAAAACAGCCCTTCCTGCACCGGGACCTGGCGCTTGCCGGGCGCCGCTTCAGGCTTTGACCGTTCCGCCATGAGTCTCTCTCCTTATGCGGGACTAGCCCGCGTTATTTCCCCGTGCCGATAACGCCATCCCTTTTCAATTCTTCAATCTCCGCTTTGCCCCAGCCGAGTTCCTTCAGAATCGGGACGGTGCTTTCTCCCGGGCGGGCGCCCGCGTCCTTTATCCGGCCGGGCGTTTCCGAGAGCTTGATGGAGATGCCGGCCTGTTTAACGCCATCCACCTCCACGACCATCCGGCGATGCCTCAGCTGGGGGTCGGCGGCCAGTTCATCGAGGGAGTTGACCCGGCTCACCGGGACATCTGCCTTCGCAAGGATATCCAGCCACTCGGCACTGGTGCGGGTGAGGAATTTAGCGGTGAAATATGCCCTTATCTCTTCGGTTTTATCAGCATCGGCATGGTGGGGAATGAGCTCTTCACAGCCCAGGGCCCGGCACAGGCTGGCAAAGAACCAGGGCTCCAGGCAGGCTATCGAAATGAACCGGCCGTCCCTGGCCTGGTAATAATTGTAGAGGGGCGAGGCGCCGCAGGTCTCCTTCTCCTCCGCCCCGGGGAGTCGGCCTGCCTGGAAGTAGCGGCCCAGGTACAGGCAGGCCAGGCTGACGGCACCGTCGGTCATGGCGATATCGACGAACTGGCCCCGCCCCGTCCTCTCCCGGGCGGCCAGCGCCGCCAGAACCCCGATGGCGGCCTGCATTCCCCCGGCGGCCATATCGCCGATGAAGTTGCCCGGCACCGAGGGAGGATGACCGGCGATGGTCAAAGCGCCGACGACGCCGGCATGAGCGATGTAGTTGATATCGTGCCCGGGG
>MGNX01000112.1 GCA_001796935.1 Chloroflexi bacterium RBG_16_60_22 | reverse complement strand
GGGGCAAAGTGTTGACACCTCGTAAGGAGAGGGGGACTAAGGGGGTGAGGTTAAAACAGAGAGAGGTAAAAACCGTCACATTAAGGTAAAAAAAGGAATATATGTCTCCTTGACGCCGGCACTCGCCACTGCTTATAATTGAGTTTAGTTTATTCGTGGATTCACCGGTCGCCGGAATCCCCTTGAAGATATCCGCCGTGATAATCAGTCTTAAAGCTGGTATTATATTCTTTATCCGGCCCCGTTAACCGCCCCCTTGGGGGAGGGAGGAGCGTTATTTTGGACTATTTTTTAACTGAAGAGCAGAAGACCATCAAGGGCCTGGCCCGAAAGATCGCCGAGGAGAGGGTCCTGCCGGTACGCGCGGAGCTCGACGAGAAGGAGGAGTTCCCCTGGGCGCCGTTGAAGGAGCTGGCCGATGCGGATATGTTCCGCGTCTTTGTCCCGGAGGAATACGAGGGGCTGGGCGGGGGCTGCCTGGAGCTCTGCCTGGTGGTGGAAGAGCTGAGCCGGGTGTGCAGCGCCGTGGCCGTGAGCTACGCCGCCAGCGCCCTGGGCTGCATGACCCTGGGGGAGTACGGCACCGACGAGCAGAAGCGCCGCTGGTTCCCGGATATCGCCAGCGGTAAAAAGCTGGCTGCCTTCGCCATTACGGAGTCGACCGCCGGGAGCGACGCCGGCAACATCAAGACGACGGCGGAAAAGGTGGCGGGGGGCTACCTGCTCAACGGCACCAAGCAGTTCATCACCAACGGCGGCGAGGCTGCCCTTTATACCGTGATTTGCCTCACGGACAAGACCAGGGGCGCCCGCGGCGCCAGTGCCATCATGGTGGAGAAGGACACGCCGGGCTTCACCTTCGGTAAGAAGGAGAAGAAGATGGGCATCCGCGCCTCGGCCACCCGGGAGCTGGTTTTCCGCAACTGCCTCGTCCCGGAGGGCAACCTGCTCGGCAAACCGGGCCTGGGCTTCATCCAGGCGATGCGCCTCTTTGACCGCTCCCGTCCGGGCATCGGGTCGCAGGCGGTGGGGCTGGCCCAGGGGGCGCTGGAGGCGGCGGTGGACTACGCCGAGCAGCGCGTCCAGTTCGGCCAGCCGATTATCTCCATGCCGGTGGTCCAGCACATGCTGGCGGACATGGCCATCCTGGTGGAGGCATCCCGGGCGCTGGTCTACGCCGCCGCCCGGTACGTGGACAGCGGTGCCCGCAACGTCACCGAGGAATCGGCCGCCGCCAAGGTATTCGCCTCGGATACCGCCATGAAGGTGACCACGGACGCCGTGCAGATTTGCGGCGGCACCGGCTACATGCGCGACTTCCCGGTGGAGAAGATGATGCGGGACGCTAAAATCCTCCAGATTTACGAAGGCACCAACCAGATACTGCGGAACGCCATCGCCGTCAACCTGCGCAAGCGGAAGGCCCGGACGGCATGAACATCGTCGTCTGCCTGAAACAGGTGCCCGGCACCACCGAGGTCAAAATCGACCCGCAGACCAATACCCTCATCCGCCAGGGAATCGAAAACATCATCAACCCCTTCGATACCTACGCCATCGAGGAAGGCGTCCGCCTCCGGGAAAAGCACGGGGGCAAGGTCACCGTTATCACCATGGGGCCGCCGCAGGCGGAAGCGGCGCTGCGGGAGGCTGTCTCCCTCGGGGCCGATGCCGCCGTCCTGCTCAGCGACCGCGCCTTCGCCGGCGCCGATACCTGGGCCACCGCCTACACGCTGTCCCGGGCCGTCGCTAAACTCCAGCCGTGCGACCTTATAATCTGCGGCCGGCAGACCATCGACGGGGATACCGGGCAGGTGGGACCGGAGATGGCGGAGATGCTTCAGCTGCCCTTCATCGCTTACGTCAGCCGGATTGAGGAGATAGCCGACGGTAAGCTCCGCGTCCGCCGCATGGTGGAGGAGGGCCACGAGGTCATGGAGACCACCCTCCCCGCCGTTATCACCGTCTCCAAGGAGATTAACGTACCCCGCCTCCCCTCGCTGCGCGGCATCATGAAATCTAAGAGCGCCGCCATCCCCGTCTGGGGCGTCAGGGAGCTGGAGGTCGACGAGAAGATGGTGGGCCTGGCCGGCTCCTCCACGCAGGTCATCAAGGTCTTCTTCCCCCAGCGCGTCCACCAGGCCGAGATGCTGGAGGGCGACCTGGATACCCGGGTGGATACCCTGATTGACCGATTGCGGAGCGCCCGGGTCTGCTAGTGTTTTATCGCGAAGATTACTTTATAAGTATTATCACTGTCATTCCCGCGAAAGCGGGAATCCAGACCGGAATACCTGGATTCCGGATCAAGTCCGGAATGACCGACGCTTTGAAGTCGCTGCTAATACGTAACACCCGGAAATACCGATAATGGGGATTAAGATAGATTTACAGAGGTGCGTCGGCTGCGGCAGCTGCATCCCGATATGTCCCGTCGGGGTGCTGTCGCTCATCGATATGAAGGCCCGGCTCAGGGAGGGATGCACTTCCTGTGGTGACTGCGTGGACATCTGCACCTTCCGCGCCATCGAGCTGGAAGAACAACCGGCGGAGAAAAAGGACTCATAAAAGGACATGGAAGTTAACATCGACCTGGCAAAGTGTACCGGTTGCGGCGCCTGCGTGCCGGCCTGCCCCTTCGGTCTCCTGGAGGTCGTCGATGACAAGGTGCAGTTAAAAGAGGGCTGCACCCTCTGCGGCGCCTGCGTCGATGCCTGCGCCTTCGAGGCCCTCAGCCTGCCGGCTGTTATGGAGACCGGTGCGGCGGCCGACGACTCCCGAGGCGTCTGGGTCTTCGCCGAGCAGCGGCGCGGCGTCCTGAAGAACGTCGCCTACGAGCTCCTCTCCAGGGGCCGGGAGCTGGCCGATACCCTGGGCACCGGGCTCAGCGCGGTCTGCCTCGGGCACGAAGTCCGGGACGTCGCGAGCCTCATCGCCTACGGGGCCGACAAGGTCTACCTGGTGGACAGCCCCGACCTGGCTGACAACCAGGAGGACTTCCTTACCCATAAGATGGTGGCGATGGTCCGGGAGCTTAAACCGGAAATAGTCATCGCCGGAGCCACGGCGCTGGGCCGCTCCTTCATCCCCCGGGTGGCCGCCATCCTCAATACCGGGCTCACCGCCGACTGCACCGGACTGGACATCGATACCGGGAAGCGACTCCTCCTGCAGACCCGCCCCACCTTCGGCGGCAACATCATGGCCACCATCATCTGCCCGAACAAACGACCCCAGATGGCTACCGTCCGCCCCCGCGTTTTTAAAAAGGCCGCCCCGGACGCCGGCCGCCGGGGAGAGATTGTTAAATTAGATTTCCGGAAGGAAGGCGTCATTGCCAGGGTGAAGCTGCTCGACTCCGTTGACGAGGTTACGGAGACGGTCAAGCTGGAGGACGCCGATATCATCGTCTCGGGGGGAAGGGGACTGGGCAAGGCGGAGAACTTCAAGCTGCTGGCCGAGCTGGCGGATGTCCTCGGGGCGGCGCTGGGCTCGTCACGGGCCGCCGTGGACGAGGGGTGGATTCCCTACTCCCACCAGGTAGGGCAGACCGGCAAGACCGTCTGCCCCAGGCTCTATATCGCCTGCGGCATCTCCGGGGCCATCCAGCACCTGGCCGGTATGCAGACCTCGGACATCATCGTCGCCATCAACGACGACCCCAATGCCCCCATCTTCCAGGTGGCCACTTACGGCATCGTCGGCGACCTTTTTAAGGTGGTGCCGCGGCTCATCGAGAAGCTGAAGAACGGGTAGCCGCATCGCCCCTCGGGTTATATCTATTCCCACCCATGCCACCCCGCGGCATCTGAGGCTTAGCCCATGAGATTTTCCCCACCCCCGGATTCTCACGTCGTCCCGATTCAATCGGGACTCCTCAGAATGACAGCTTGGGGTCTAAAAGAGGGAGTGCGCTAGCGAGAGGGGGCTTCGCCCCCTCTCAAATTAATTCCC
Source organism: Chloroflexi bacterium RBG_16_60_22 (assembly GCA_001796935.1). Lineage (GTDB taxonomy): Bacteria > Chloroflexota > Dehalococcoidia > Dehalococcoidales > RBG-16-60-22 > RBG-16-60-22. The sequence goes on along the minus strand of MGNX01000112.1, from coordinate 6,753 downwards.
CCTCTCCAAACAAAATATCTACAGGGGAAATAACATCTTGAGGTTGGAGAGGGGGATTAAGGGGGTGAGGTAAAACGGCTCGGCTGAATGCCCACCAAACCCTTGACAAGCACCATGTTCTCTGATAGATTGTTAGGGATGCGAGCTGGATTATAACCAGCTTTTTCTTTTATCCTCTCCAAAATCTCCTTGTAATAGGCGGCTAAGATGGAAATAGACTACGGTATGACAGTGGTAGATAAAAACGATAAGCACCTCGGCACGATTGACCATATCATCAACGACGTCTGGTCCGGGGAGGTACGCAAATACATGGTACGACTTGACGACGATATCAGCGCCGTCTATTTCAAACCCACGCACGTCGCCGAGATGACCAAGGAGAGGGTCAAGCTCAATCTGGCCATCGAGGAAATGGAGCAGACCTGACCGGAAACGGTGGAGGGTAGCAGGTTATCGCGATGATAGAGATAACGTGCCCCGGCTGCGGGACTATCGGCAAGATGTCCCTGGTGCAGGACTTATTCCAGGGGCCCTGGCGCTGCTGGAAGTGCCGCAGCCTCTTTACCATACTCATCGCCAACAAAAGGCTGCAGTCCTGCGAGCCCCTCGGCGAAGAAGACTTCAAACGCTGGCAGGCAGAGCAGGAAATCCTCAAGAAGCTGCGGGAAAAACGCCAGTAGCCCTCTGATTTCACCACCCGGTCCGGCCCCAAGGCATTTAAAGCACCTCAGGTTATCTCCGCTGACGCATTTATACCTATTCCACGTTCTTTTTCCCTACGCAATTTGGCGTTGTTCTGGCGCGCTTCGGCCCCGGTGTTTTTATTGACAAATAACGGGATTCGGCGTATAAAGAGGGGACGTAGCGGACTGCCCCCGGGAAGGCTCGGTAAAGGAGGACGAATATGCCGAAGAATGACAATAATGAGGAAAAAGAGTATAAACAGAAGGAAATAACCTGGGAAAAGCGTGGTAAAGGGGCCTTCTGGATAGCGGCGCTCATCGTCATCCTGGATGTCGGGGTTATCGTCCTGGGGGTGGCGGACATCGTCTCGGTGGCATTGTCCGTGGGCGGCGTCGGCGTCATCACCTTCATCGGCGTTCTCATGCTGTGCAACTACCTTTCGCATGACCCCGCCCTGGCCACGACCGAGATGAGGAAGGCCGTCGCCGCTTCCTTTACCCTGGTCTACCTGGTGTTCCTCGGGCTGGTGGTCTTCACGAAGGCGGCCAGCGCCGATACCGAGCTGGCCAAGACAATCGTCGGGCACTTTACCTGGATTGAAGGGATAATCATCATCTTCTATTTCGGCTCGCGCGCCGTGGAAAAGTATATCGAGAGCAAGCCCAATAACAAATAGTCGGGGCGCGGGCGGTCTTCCGTTGGACATGGTCGGCGCGGAGGACTATAATTTCATTTAGCTATGGATTCTCCCTCCGGGTTGCACCGCCTCGTCCCCCGCGCGGAGATAGCGTCCGCTGTCAAGCGGCTCGCCGGGGAAATCGCCGGGGACTACCGCGATAAGGAGCCCCTCCTGCTGGGGATACTCAAGGGCTCCTTCGTCTTCCTGGCCGACCTCGTCCGGGAGCTCGATTTTCCCCTGGAGGTGGAGTTCATCCGGCTGTCCAGCTACGGGAGCGGCCGCCGGAGCTCGGGCCATGTCAGGGTGGTGCAGGGCCTGCGCACCTCCGTCCGGGGCCGGCACGTGCTGGTCGTCGAGGACATCATCGACACCGGCATCACGGTAGCCTTTCTCCTGGACTACCTGAGGAAGAAAAAACCGGCCTCGGTACGCCTCTGCGCCCTGACGGACAAGCCTTCCCGGCGGCAGGTGCCGGTCAAAATCGATTACCTGGGCTTCTCCGTGCCGGACAGGTTCCTGGTGGGCTACGGCCTGGACTGTGACGAGAAGTACCGCAACCTCCCCGATATCCACGTTCTGGAGGACTGATTTGAGTGGGTTGAATCGACTCATCGCCGCCGCCGGGGGGTCGGAACCGGCCGACCTCCTCCTGTCCAATGCCCGCGTCGTCAACACCCTCAACGGTGAGATAGAAGAAGCCAGCGTGGCCGTCAGCGGGGGTCGGGTGGCCGGGTTAGGGGACTATCAGGACGCGAAAAAGACCATCGACCTTGATGGTAGATACCTGGCGCCCGGCCTTATCAACGGGCACACCCACCTGGAAAGCTCGACGCTGGACGTCGGCCAGTACGCCCGGGCAGTGGTGCCCCACGGCACGTCCGGCATCGTCACCGACCTCCACGAGATTGCCAACGTCAGCGGCCTGGAAGGTATCCGGTACGTGCTGGAATGCGCCCGGCGCCTGCCCTTCGACCTTTTTCTCATGGCCCCCTCCTGCGTCCCGGCGACCCACCTGGAGACGTCCGGGTCCAGACTCGGGCCGGAGGATATCCGGCGGATGCTGCGCTGGCGCGACTGCATCGGGCTGGGGGAGGTGATGAACTACCCCGGCGTCATCTCCGGGGATGCCGACCTGCTAAGTAAAATAGCATCTGCCCGCGGCAAGGCCATCGACGGCCATGCCCCCGGCCTCGGCGGCCGGGAACTGAATGCCTATATCGCCGCCGGCATCGGCTCCGACCACGAATCGGTGGCCCCGGCCGAGGCGGCGGAAAAGCTGCGGCGGGGGATGCACATCATGATACGGGAGGGCTCCTCGGAGAAGAACCTGGACGCCCTGCTGCCCCTGGTCACCGACCAGACCTGGCGGCGGTGCCTCTTCGTGGTGGACGACCGCTCTGCGTCCGACCTCCTTAGCGATGGCGATATCGACGCCGTGGTGCGCCGGGCGATTAAGCGGGGGCTCGACCCCATCCGGGCCATCCAGATGGCCACCATCAACCCCGCCGAGTATTTCAAGCTGTACGGCCTGGGGGCGGTGGCCCCCGGCTACTTCGCCAACCTGATTGTCTTTGAGGATTTAAACGATTTTAAAATCGACCTTGTCTTTTACCGGGGCCGACTGGTGGCCCGGGAGGGAAAGCCGCTGTTCCCGGCCTACCGGCCGGCGGGCGACCGCCTTTCCCGCACGTTCAACGTCAAGCCCTTTACGGTCGGGGCGCTCCGGCTCAGGGCGGCCGGGGAGACCCGACCGGTCATCGGGGTGGTGCCCGGGCAGATTATCACCCGCCGGAAGCGGTTGAAGGTCAGTGTCAGAGACGGGTTCGTCGTCCCGGATACCGCCCGGGACATCCTCAATCTGGCGGTGGTGGAGAGGCATAAGGCCACGGGCAACATCGGGCTGGGGCTGGTGACCGGCTTCGGGCTGAAGAAAGGCGCGCTCGCCTCGTCCACCGCCCACGACTCCCATAACATCGTGGTGGTCGGCGCCAGCGACGATGACATGTACGCGGCTGTCAAGGAAGTGGAAAAATTGCAGGGAGGCCTGGCGGTGGTGGCGGACGGCAAGGTGCGCGCCAGCCTGGCGACGCCCATCGCCGGCCTGCTTTCCGCCGAGCCGCTGGAGAAGGTGGTGGCCGGTCTGGAGGGGCTGGACAAGGCGGCCCGGGAGCTGGGCTCGACCCTGCCGGCGCCGTTTGCCGCCCTGTCCTTCCTGGCGCTGCCGGTCATCCCGGAGCTGCGCCTGACCGACCTCGGGCTGGTGGACGTTAACGAGTTCAAGCTGGTAGAATAACTCAACCGCAGGAGAGGAGAGTCACATGCGCCACTCTGCCGTGGAGCCCATCTTCGAGAACCGCTTCGACGCGGGACGGCAGCTCGCCGAAAGGCTGGCGGAATACGCCGGGAAGTCGGCGGTGGTGCTGGGCATCCCCAATGGCGGCGCGGCCGTGGCCCTGGCCGTGGCCCTGGCGCTCAATGCCGACCTCGACCTGGTTATTTCCCGGAAAATACCGCTGCCCCTCAACCCGGAAAGCGGCTTCGGCTCCGTCACCGACGACGGCACTTTGATTCTTAACGAGGCGCTCGTCAAGCAGGCCGGCCTGACCGACCAGCAGATAAACTACCAGGTCAGCCAGGTGAGGTCGAACATCCGCAGTCGGAGCCTGCTTTACCACGGCGACCGGCCGCCGCTGACTATCGCCGGGCGGACGGTAATCATCGTCGACGACGGGCTGGCTTCCGGCTATACCATGAGGGCGGCCATCGCGTCCGTACGCCACCGCAAGCCGGAGAAAATAATCGCCGCGGCGCCGGTGGGCCCGGAGCACGTTGTCAAGGAGCTCAAGGAAGCGGCCGACCGCGTCGTGACGTGCGCCATCGGCACCGGACGGGTATTCGCCGTAGCGGACTACTACCGGACCTGGTACGACGTTACGGAAGATGAAGTGCTCCAGTACCTCAGGGAGTGGCGGATGCGGCGCGCCGGCCCCAGGATTGAGATACCGGAGAGAAAGCAGGAAACGGTCTAGTCCCGCCTAGCCGTTGGCCATGCCGCCGTCCACGTTCAGGACGTGCCCCGTGATGTAGCGGGCCTCTTCGGAGGCCAGGAAGGCCACCGCTTCAGCGACGTCCCGCGGGGTGCCCAGGCTCGCCAGGGGGATGTGCTTCAGGAGCTCCTCCCGCTGTTTCTCGTCGAGCTGCTCCGTCATCCGCGTCTCGATGAAGCCGGGGGCGATGGCGTTGGCGGTGATGCCGCGTGAGCCGACCTCCTTGGCGATGGACCTGGTCAGCCCGATGACGCCCGCCTTGGCCGAGGCATAGTTGGCCTGGCCGGCGTTGCCGATGATGCCCACCACGCTGGCGATGCTGATAATCCTCCCCCAGCGCGCCCGGAGCATGTGCCGCAGCACGGCGCGGGTGCAGAGGAAAGCGCTCTTGAGGTCGATGTTCAGCACGGTGTCCCATTCGTCGTCAGTCATGCGCATGATGAGCTGGTCGCGGGTGACCCCGGCGTTGTTCACCAGGATATCGATGCGGCCGCAGGTCTTGGCGGCGGTCTCGACGAGTCGGGCCACGTCGGCGGCATTGCTGACGTCGGCGGTGACGGCCAGGGCCTGGCGGCCGAGGGCTTTTATTTCGTTGGCCGTGGCTTCCAGGGCTGCGGCGGCGGTCTCGATATCGTTGACGACGATGTTGGCGCCGACCTCCGCCAGCTTGATGGCTATCTCCCGCCCGATACCGCGGGCGCTGCCGGTGACGATGGCGACTCTATTGGAGAGGTCCATACAACTTCCCCCTCGGTATATATTATCCTTATTTTACTTCCTTGTCATTCCCGCGGAAGCGGGAATCCAGGGGAGGCAGAGGCCTGGATTCTCGGGTCAAGCCCGAGAATGACAAAAGAAAATAGGGCTTTGCCCCTCTTAGACTCCCTTCTTTGCCTCCCTACCCCTAAAGATAGAAAAGAAAATCCTGTTTCCTAGAGTATAGGGGAGAGTTTGAGAGGGTGCAACCCCTCTCATCTAGTTCCCCCCTTCCCTTCATCAATAACCAAGGGAAGGGGGTCAGGGGGTTAGGTTACCTAAACCCTTTATCGCCTCTAAATCACCGATATTGACGGTGGCAACCTCTTTATTTATACGCCGGATGAGTCCCGTCAGCACCCTGCCCGGCCCTATCTCGATGAAGGTGGTCACGCCCTGCTTTACCATGTACTCGATGCTGCGCTGCCACTGCACGGGGTTGAGCAGCTGTTTAAGGAGCTCGGTTTTGACCGCCTCCGGGGTGGGCAGCGGCCCGGCGCTGACATTGCCGATGACGGGGATGGCAGGCTTTTGAAAAGGGACGGAGTTGACGTATTTGGCCAGGCCGTCCGCGGCGGGCTGCATCAGCGGGGAGTGGAAAGCGCCGCTGACCTGGAGCGGAATGGCGCGGCTGGCCCCGGCGGCGGTGGCCAGCTCCATGGCCTTTTTCACGTTATCGGCGGCGCCGCTGATGACAATCTGCCCCGGCGAGTTGATGTTGGCCATGACGGCATCAGACTCTTTACAGACTTCCGCCAGTTTGGCTTCATCCAGCCCGATGATGGCGGCCATGGCACCGGCGCGCTTCTGCCCGGCCTCGTGCATCAGCCGGCCACGTTCGCGGGCGAGGCGGACGGCGGTGGGGAAGTCGAACACCCCGGCGACGGCCAGCGCCGTGTACTCACCCAGGCTGTGGCCGGCCACGAAGGCCGGGGCCGGCAGGTGCTTACCGAGGAGCTCGCGGGCGGCTTCCAGGCAGGCGATGCCGGCGGTAACCAGCGCGGGCTGGGCGTTGATGGTCTGGCGCAGTTCGTCCTCCGGGCCTTCGAAGCAGAGCCTGGAGAGCGGGAACCCCAGCGCGGCGTCGGCCCGCTCGAAGACGGCCCTGGCCGATTTCACGTTATCAAAGAGGTCGCGCCCCATGCCGACCGCTTGTGAACCCTGGCCGGGAAAGACCCAGGCGGCTGGCGTCATCTCGGTTGCCTTCCCTCCTCTGAAAATATCCTGCGGTGTATAGCCGCACCCCTCCCTGGCTAAGAGAAAAGGATGGTACGGGGTAAAGCCCCGGTGGGAAACGGTTAACCGCCCTCTTTCTTCCGCCCTTCCATCTTGATGACCTGCCGGCCGTTGTAGGTCCCGCAGGTGGGGCAGGTGTGGTGGGGCATTTTAAGGCTGTGGCACTGGGGGCATTCCACCAGCGCCGGGGGCTTCCTGGCGATGTGGCTCAGCCTCCTACCGGCACGCGCCGGGCTTACCTTACGTTTTGGCAGCGCTCCCATAAGTTACTCCGTTCTTATTATGATTCCTATTTTACCAGAGACTAGAGGAGTTTCGTCAACTCCGACCAGCGCGGGTCGATGTCCG
>MGNX01000111.1:11135-12764 GCA_001796935.1 Chloroflexi bacterium RBG_16_60_22 | reverse complement strand
CACCTTTGACGATATGCCGGCCGAGGTCGTCCGGCAGGCAAAGATGTTTATTCTGGACAGTATCGGCTGCGCGCTGGGAGGTTACGCCATCGCCTGGGGTAAAAGGGTCGCCGACGTGGGACGCGACCTCGGGGGAAAGCCGGAGGCCACCGTGATAGGCAGCGGCGATAGGTTGCACTGCGCCCACGCCGCCTACGTCAACGGGAAGCTGGGCAACATACTTGATATGGATGAGACCCTGTATAATAACCGGCACATCGGCGGCGTCCCCCTGTTTCCCGCCCTGAGCGTCGGCGAAAGGACCGGGGCCACCGGCAAGGATATTATCCTGGCGACCGTCCTGGCCTACGATTTTGCCGCGAGGTCCGGGATATGCGGCTCGTCCTTCCGCCCTGACCCGGTGCAGGGGGTGGCGGTAAGCGGCAGCGCGGGGATGGGTTTTAATACCTTCGCGGCGGCCATAGCTGCGGGTAAAACCTTCAAGCTTGACAAAGAACAAATGATTAACGCCCTGGGTACCGTCGCCTACTTCGCCCCCGGAGCCATCGAAAGCAAGTTTGTCTTTACACCGCCGTCTAATTTCAACAAGTATGGAGACATGGGGTGGTTCTGCCTGAGCGGCGTCATGGCGGCCCTGTGCGCCCTCAACGGCTATGTCGGCGACCCTTCCATTCTGGACGGGCCGCGCGGCCTGGCGGCCCTGCTGGGAGCCCCCGATTTCGACTATGATACCTTCGTGGCCGACCTGGGGGAGCGCTGGTATATCATGGATGCCGGTTTCAAACCCTACCCTACCTGCCGCTGGTTCCATACCGGCATAAGGTTGCTCGAAGACATTATGAAAAAGCATGGCCTGAAACCCGGGGATATCAATAGCATTAAGGTCGATACTCACCCCCTGGCGACCACCCTGCCCACCTTCGAAGCGGCGGACAGATGGGCCGAGTCCGCAGGCAAAGAGCTGTGGCTCTCCATCGACAGTTTCACCTACGCCCTGGCCTGCACCGCGTACGGCATCACGCCCGGCCCCGAGTGGGCCCAGGAGGAAACACTGAAAAGCCCCAGGATTGCGGAGATGACGAAAAAGATAACCCACGGCGAGCACCCGGACGCGATGAGGATGACCGCGGCCTGGTCCGGGCACCCGGGCAAGCTCTTCAGCCAGCCGCCCACCTCTATCGAGGTAATTTCGAAAAAGGGCAGGTTCACCGCCGAATCGACCGATATTCCCGGCGATAGCTGGAACCCCGGGGCCAGGCTGACCGATGACGCCATCGTGGCCAAGTTCCGGACCAACGCTTCGTATATCCTCGGCGAGGCGCAAGTTGACCGAATTATCGATATGGTCGATGGACTGGACGGGATACGGGACATCGGCAAGCTGACCGCGTTGCTGGCCCCCCTGGTTTGACGGCTACCGCACGAATATGTTATAGATACGGGGACATACCGGCAAAGTCTTTGACGGCACTAATCGATTCAGGGACGAGAGAATGACGGAAATAGACAGGCAAACATCGGCGCCCGGCCATCAAATTTATGGCTACGCCGGCCGGATGTTGAGGGTCGACCTGACCAGCGGGGAGACCGGCGGAGAGCCGCTCGATGAAGGCGTTTTAAGGAAATACG
>MGNX01000111.1:0-11061 GCA_001796935.1 Chloroflexi bacterium RBG_16_60_22 | reverse complement strand
GGAGACCACCGGCGAGCCGCTCGATGAAGGCGTTTTAAGGAAATACGTCGGCGGCGCGGCACTGGGGATAAAATATCTTTACGACGAGGTCCCGCCCGGGATAGAGTGGTCTGACCCCGCCAACCACCTCTTTCTATTTTCGGGGCCGCTGGGCGGCACCCGGGTGGGAGGCTCGGGCACCATCGCCGTCGTTACCAAGGGGGCCCTGACCAACGGGGCGGCCAGCACGCAGGCCAACGGTTTCTTCGGGGCCTTCCTCCGGTTTTCCGGTTTCGATGGCATTATTCTTCAGGGGGCCGCGCCCGACTGGGTCTATCTTTATATCCATGACGGTAAGGCCGAGCTTAAAGACGCCCGCCATCTCATCGGCAAAGATACGTTTGAGGTAGAGCGCGCCGTTAAAGACGAGCTGCGGAAAAAGGAAAGGGAAATAAGCGTCCTGAGCATCGGCCCCGCCGGAGAGAACCTGGTCAGGTTTGCCTGCATCGCCGTGGACACGGGTCATGCTGCGGCTCACAACGGGGTGGGCGCGGTCATGGGCTCTAAAAAACTGAAGGCCATCGCCGTCGAGCGGGGCCGCGGCGCCGTGCCGCTCAAAGATAAACAGTCCGTATCGCGCCTGGCCAGGGAAATACTGGCCAATACCCTGGCGGATAAGTTCTACGAGTCAATCGCGGCGTGGGGGACCCTGCCGGCCGTGATTACCGCTTCTCAGGCCGGCTTCATTCCCAACAGGAATTACACCACGAGTATCCATGACATCGCGCCCGATAAACTGGCCACCTATTCTCCCCAAAGTATCCGGGAAAGGCTGAAAGCCCGGCCGAACCCGTGCTGGGCCTGTGCCTCCAAACACTGCCATCTCGGCGAGATTACCGAGGGTAAATACGCCGGGCGCATCGTGGAGGAACCGGAGTATGAAGGGCTCGCCGGTTTCAGCGCGCTGGTCGGTATTGACGATGTAACCATGACCGTGGTCCTGGCCAACCAGGCCGACCGCCTGGGCATGGACGTCAACGAGGTCTCCTGGACTATAGCGTGGGTGATTGAATGCTATGAAAAGGGCATCCTGACCCGGAAAGATACGGACGGGCTGGATATGACCTGGGGCAACGGCGAGGCCATCATGGCCATGCTCGGTAAGATTGCCCGCCGCCAGGGGTTCGGGAACATCCTGGCGGACGGCGTCATGCGGGCCGCCCGGCATGTCGGGGGGAAAGCGCTGGAACTGGCGATTCACACCGGGAAGGGCAACACCCCGCGGAGCCATGACCACCGCGTCATGTGGCTGGAGCTGTTTGATACCTGCGTCTCCAACACCGGCACCCTGGAAACGCAGTCCAAGGCCCCCTTAAAGCTGCTCGGCTTGCCGGAAACTTACGATTCCTTCGACCCCATGACGATATCGACGGTCGAAGCCAGGATTAAGGGCGCCATGATATTCGAGGACTCGATGGTGACCTGCCGGTTCCAGACGGCCACGGCGCTGGAGCTCCTGTGCCGGGCGGTCAACGCCGCTACCGGCTGGGATATGGACTTCCGGGAAGCCATGACGGTCGGCCTCCGGGCCGTGAACCTGGCCCGGGCCTTTAATCTGCGCGCCGGAATCGGTGCCGAGCTTGACGCGCCGTCGCCGAGATACGGCTCGACCCCGCGGGACGGCCTGGCCGCCGGGCGTGGCATCGCGTCCCACTGGGACAAAATGCTGCGTAACTACTACAAACTCATGGGCTGGGACGAGGAGACGGGTAAACCGCTGCCGCCAACCCTCACCGGCCTGGGCCTCGATGATGTTATCCCGCAATTGTGGCCATAGATAACCGGCCCCACCCCCGGCTCGGCTTACATGGTTCCGTTTGCATTTGTTTAATTAACCTGTCATTGCGAGGAGCGTGGCGACGAAGCAATCTTAAAGCACTTAGAGATTGCTTCGCCTTCAGCTCGCAATGACATTCCAAAACCGAATAACACTCTTACCAGGGATACTCGCGGTAATACTCCTCGGCCTTCTCCCGCCGATTTCGCCACAGGGGCGTCTTCTGAGAAAACGAGGTGGTGCTCTCTTTCATCGACCGGGTGGTGGTATTCAGGGCGCCGGCCACCACTTCAAAGCCGAGCGCCGTATGCAGGTCGGCCTCCAGCCCCTTCAGGATGATGAATTTCCCCAGGACCAATATATCCTGCGGCTTGGTAAGTACCAGTCCGATTAAATCATCGACGGCCTGCTGAAGTTTGCCCGCCGGTACTACCTTGTTCACCAGCTCGACCTCTTTGGCCTGGTGGGCGTCAAGCATCGTTCCCAGAAGAATCATCTCTCTTATCCGCCTTCTGCCGACGAGGCGCCCCATGCGCTGCGTGCCTCCCCAGCCCGGCGTCATCCCGATGTCTATCTCCGGGATACCGAACCTGGAATTTTCCGCCGCGATGACGAAGTCACAGACCATAGTTATTTCCAGGCCGCCGCCGACGCAGGCACCTTCCACCGCGGCGATGGTCACTTTATTCAGGCCCTCAATCTCGTCGGCGGTGTGCTGGTAAAGTTTTCCCCTTTCGATGATGTTGGCGGTCGTTCCCCACTTCGGGAATTCAGTAATATCGTCGCCGCCGGAAAAATTCCCCCCCGCCCCTTTAAAAACCACTATCTTGAGGTCATCGTCACTCTTGACGTTGTTGACGGCATCAGCGAACTCCGCGGAGAGCTTGATGCTCAAGGCGTTACACTTTTCAGGTCGGTTAAGGGTTATATAAGCAACGGGGCCTTTCTTCTCCAGGATAATTTGAGTGTAAGACATTTTAACTCCTTAAATTTTATTTTTTCCGTATTGTCGTGCGATGCGTTTTCGCCGCCTCTTCTTCTACCAGGACTCTCCTCAAGACTTTGCCGGCGCCGCTCTTGGGCAGCTCATCGCGGAATTCCAGTATCCGCGGGCGCTTATAGGAAGCCATATTGTCTTTAGCCCAGTCCAGTATATCTTCTTCCCGGGTCTTCCCCCGGTACTCCGGCCGGAGCACGACAAAAGCCTTGGGCGTCTCCCCCCGGTAAGGGTCAGGCACCCCGATTACCGATACCTCGGCGATGGCGGGATGTTTATAAAGTAAACCTTCGATTTCGCTGGGAAAAACACTGAAACCGGAGCACTTTATAAGCTCTTTCTTGCGGCTCACGATAGCCAGGAAGCCCTCTTCATCCATCTTACCGATGTCCCCGGTATACAGCCATCCCCCCTTTAGCTGTTTTTCGGTGTCTTCGGGTTTGTTCCAGTAGCCTTTCATGACGCAAGGACCTTTTATCACCACCTCCCCTTCCTCCCCCGGCTTGAGCTCCTTCGAGCCCGTCTCCAGGTCAACAATCTTAATATCGGTTGAAAGAAAAGGTATACCGATGTACCCCGGTTTGCGGTAAGGAATGGGCGTATTAACCCCCCCGGTCAGCGTCTCGGTCAGGCCGTAGCCTTCGCCCACGAAAGCCCCGGGAAGCAGCCGCTTCAGCCTCTCTTCGGCCGCCGCGGGCAGCGGCGCTCCCCCCTCCCAAACGAGACGGAGGCTGCTGAGGTCGTACTGCCCGGTTTCAGGCCAGTCGAGCAGGGCGGTGTACATCGTTGTAATCGTGTTCAGAACGGTGCACCTGTACTTTTCGATAGCCCTGGCCAATACCTCGGGTGAAAACCTGGCCAGGATAACCAGGCGCCCCCCGGAGACCAGCGCGGCACACATGGAATGGACCATCCCGGCAACGTGAAAGAAAGGCATCACACCCGTGTGGACATCGTCCCCTGTGTAGCCGAACCATAGCGGCACGGCGGCGGCATTGTGGGCCAGGGTGTAATGCGTAATGACCGCCCCCTTGGGCAGTCCCGTCGTCCCGCCGGTATATTGCAGCAAGGCGATATCCTCTTTTAAATCGCCGACCCTGGATGCCGCCTCCACCGGAGATTTCTTTAAAAAATCCAGAAAGCCCAGCGCTTCGGGAAAGGTCTTCTCCGGTTGTTCCATCTCAGGAGGCAAAGGCAGCCCGGGCTTCTCCGGCAGATAGTCTTTGGGAGAGGTTAAAATGACGTTCTTGAGCCTTATCCGGCCTTCCGCCCGTTTTATTTCAGGATAGAGGTAGTCCAGGGCCACCAGGGTCCCGGCGCCGGAATCGTTAATCTCGTACTCCAGTTCGGCGCTTTTGAACATCGGGTTCAGGGCTACGATAATCGCCCCGGCCTGAAGAGCCCCGAAATAGCTTATAACAAACTGGGGGCAGTTCTGCATGAACAGGGCAACCCGGTCGCCCTTCCTGACGCCGAGATTACTTAAGCCTCCGGCAAACCGGTCAATCGCCTGGCTTAGCTCCCGGTACGTCATGTCGTACCCGTAAAAGCTTAAAGCGACCTTACCCGGCGTCGCCCTGACGTTGTCTTTGAAATACTGGAGTAGAGAGTCCCGCGGTTGAAAAACCATCGGAATCCGTGGGTCCCACACCGATGACCATGGTTTCGGCATACTTTTAGCCCCTGACCCGGCTGCCCCTTCGTGGTGTGCCAACGGGAATATCGCACGCCCGTTTTCGGCGTTCCCGGGCGGGCCGGTCAGGTTAAGGCAGCCACACCGGACACCCTTCGGCTATTCGACGATTTGCATCACGCCCGGCCTGATAACGGAGAGGTGAGAGAAGGCTTCTTTCCCGGTAGCTCCGTGCCAGTGAGGCTCCTTGGCCGGGATAAATATCAGCGTGCCCGGCGTTACCTCGTGGCGTTCTTTCTCCGTGGCCACCACGCCCTTGCCCCTGGTGACGTATAAAACCTGGGGGTAATCGTGGGTGTGGAGCTTGCACCTGGCCCCGGCACTGAAGTTGACCATGGCCGCGCCGACCTGGTCCGTGTCGTCCTTACCGACGAGGCTCTGCAGGTGAACCTTGCCGCCGGTGAAAAGCGGGTCGGACATTTCCACCGCTTTTTTGTCGTCGATTTTCACTATTTTCATTGATTTACCTCCCGTATTTATTGTTCGATTGTTATGGCTGGAAACGCAGCTTCACCCCGGTCAGCTCTTCCAAACGCCAGACGTGAGTGGCCAGGGACTTTTTCGCGAGACCGGAAGCCCGGCCTTCAACGTAGCACTGCTCCACCGTGGCGGCAACGGGGGACGGTATCCCGTATTCCCTGGCGAGTGCCATCGCCAGGCCGACGTCCTTGGCCGCCAGGCCCAGCTCGAAAGCCGGCTCAAAGTTTCCCTTTAAAATGCTGATGGGCCAGACTTCCTGCAGTTGAAAATTGTTGCCGGAACCGGAGGTGACGGCCTCCCAGAGCTTCTGGGTATCCACGCCGGCTTTTACCCCCATGACGAAGGCCTCGGCATTGATATAGGTGCAGGTCAGGGAGATAAGGTTGTTGACCAGCTTGGTGATGTTGCCGCAGCCGGAATCCCCCATGTGCAATACTTTTTTGCCGATGTGTTCCAGGATACCGACGACTTTTTGGAACGTTTCCGGGGCACCGCCCACCATAATCGTCAGGGTGCCGTTCTCCGCGCGCGGCGAGCCGCCGGTTACCGGTGCGTCCATTACCGCAACTCCTTTGGCCCCGGCGTCCCCGGCCACCCGGCGGGTGGTGCCGGGCAGGCTGGTGCTCATGTCGACGTAAATATCGCCCTTCTTCCAGCCGGCCATGAGCCCGTCGTGACCGTAAACAACCTGCTCGACCTCGGGCGGCCCGGGTAACATCGATATCACCACCGGGCATGACTCGGCCACGGCTTTGGGGGTGTCCGCCCACCTGGCTCCCCGGTCTGAAAGAGCCCGGGCGGCATTCCTGTTGATATCGTTGACGGTCAATTTATAGCCCGCATCGAGCAAACGTTTTGCCATCCGGCTTCCCATCTGCCCGACTCCAATAAAGCCAATATCCATTGATTCCCCCCTTTCTATCTTATGCTTAAATCTTTTTAATGAAGGCGTTTATAAAGCGCCGCGGCCAGGGGCGAACCGTCCCGCCTTTTAAAGACAGGCGATAAGCAAGCACCTGCTATATATATCGGGTCACCTTTGTATCCCCGGGGTCCACCGGATAACCGCTCTTTCAGAAGTCATGGACCGGGGCTCTACCGGAGTTTCAACCTAGTCAAAGCCGTACCAGGTGGTGACTTCGTCCAGTGGCACTCTCTGGCTGCGACTTTGATTTACGGGGTTGTCCCAATCAGCATAGCCAATCGCTATTCCCAGCGCAATGAGCTTGGAATCGGGTATGGGCACTGCCTTTCTGATGATGTCGGGGAATACCACGGCGGACGCTTGGGCGACGGTCGACAGCCCGTAGTTGGTGGCCAGCAACATGATGTTCTGTACCGCCGAGGCGCAGTCATACAATGACCACGCGTTAATCCCCTTCGACTGATAATAAAAAGCCCGGTCGATGAGGAGGTAGATAACCACCGGGGCATCATGGTTCTTATAGTTCTGCCGGCGACGGTAATCTTTGTCCTGCTCCGTCGTCCGGTCCGTGGCGGACAGATTGCGTATCCGGGAGATATAAGGTTCGGGGAAATCGTAAGGGCGCGCGATGTCCGGTGTCCGCTCGTCCGCCTCCCTTTCGACAAAGCCTTTCTTTATTTCCTCCAGCGGTTGGCCGGTAACTACGGCAAACTGCCAGGGCTGCGTGTTGGCCCATGACGGCGCCCGTAAGGCCTGCTCGATGATTTTCCTTAAAAGCTCCGGCGGAACCGGGTCCGGCTTAAAACCACGGGTGGTCATCCTCTCTTTGATGGCTTTGGTGACATCCATTCTTAATTCACTCCCCACTTATCAACGGTCAGATTTTTACAGCGATAACTATATACGTTTCCAGACGGTTAAGTCAAGTTGACAAGCCTTACCCGGCCGGAGGGAAAATTGACTTTGGCGGCGGTGGAGGTATAAAATTAGCTTCGTAGACGAACAAGCCGGCGAATGAAGGGCCGGGACGAGACGCCGGCTGAAGGCGGCATCCGGTCCGGGAGCCGGAATAATCCCTGGTTAAGCAAGAATTTGTCCGGGAGGGCCATATGTCTGAAAAAGAAAAGTCAACGGAGAAGCGGTGGCGGAAGTATCAAGAACTCACGGGTTACACTGACGAAGAGCTAGCTGTCTTCCGCTCCTTTCCCCAGAACGTTAAGGCCATCGAAGCCTCACCGTTGATGGCGAACTACGAGGTCGTATTCGAGGTTATCGAGTCCGCCAACTGCATCGCTGAATACAAGGTGGGAGACACGTTCCGCGTCGACCCTTTCGGGTTCTTGATAAAGGACCAGTGCCCTCCGAAACTGTGCACCGGCGCTATCTTCGCTTTTAAGCCATTGATCGGGTATGCCTGGCAGGCCTTTTTCGACGGCAGCACGCAGATTTTCCACAACACGATTAAATGTCCGGATGTCGGCGTCCACTGCGGGGGAACGGGAGAAATAACGATGAGGGCCCATGCCGTACCGAGAGGGCAAGAATTCAAAAAATAGCCGCCAGCGCCATTGGCGGCAACTGATAAACGGCGGCAGCACAGAGCCGAACATTTTGACACCAGGGGAGTTAATATCGTGAATGAATTCAGCCTGATGGGTAAAATCGCCGTGGTAACCGGGGGCGGCAGCGGCCTGGGCAGGGAAATATGCCTCGCCCTGGCCGGAGCCGGAGCGGACGTGGTGATAGCGGGCCGCCGTCCCGGTCCCATCAATGAAGTGGCCGCGGAAATCGTAAAGTCCGGTCAAAGGGCCGCGGCCATACCTACCGATGTTACTGACTCAGGGCAGGTCAACAGCCTGATAGAAAAGGCCCTGGCCGAATTCGGTAAAATCGATATCCTGGTCAATAATGCCGGCATCGCCAAGGGGGTGGACCCGTCCGGGAACGATGTCCTGGCGCCGCCGGCAAGGTCGCTCTGGGAACTGAGCGACGAAGACTGGTCTTACTCCATTGCTACCAACCTCACCGGGACCTTCTATTGCTGCCGGGCGGTTGCCAGGCATATGTTGGAACGGAAGAGCGGCAAGGTGATAAACCTCTCGTCGATGGGCGCGATAAGGGTCGTTAAAGGTATGTTCGGATACTGTACCGCCAAAGCGGGGGTAATCGCCTTTACCAAGACGCTGGCCATCACCTGGGCCGGCGATAATATCCAGGTCAACTGCATCGCCCCGGGATTTCTCCCCGTCGTGGAGATGGCGCCGGAAATGAGAGCCCGGACGGAGCGCTTCTTCCCGATGGGGCGTTTCGGCATCCCCCGGGAAATCGGGCCGCTGGCCGTCTACCTGGCGTCGAGCGCATCAGACTATGTCACCGGGCAATTCTTTCCCCTCGACGGTGCCGCCGGCGCGACTTATGCTCCCACGGGCTATCTACCCGGCACCTGAGCCCGGACGGGCCTGATACCGGATGGCCGGGGATAGCATCTGAAAACTTGAAGGAAGGGATACCGGAGATATGCTGGAGGAGTTTAGATTAGACGGGAATGTAGCCATCATCGCTTCCCGTGGCTTCAGCTGGATTAAAGAGCTGGCCCTGTCTCTGAACCAGGCCGGAGCCAGGGTTACCGTGGCTACCAGCGACCGGGAAAAGATAAACGAGATAACGGCGGCTTTGCCCGGGCAGGACGTCCTGTGTATTCCCACCGACCTGAATAACAGCCGGGAAATCGAAAACATGGTGACACGGACCGTATCGCAGTTCGGTAAGGTCGATATCCTGGTTAACGGTCTTAACCTGGAACTCTGGAAACCCCTGCTGGACATGACCGAAAAAGAGTGGCAGGGGGTGCTCCAGGCTAACCTTACCGCGGCTTTTCTTTGCTCCAAGGCAGCCGGCAAATATATGGTAGCCCAGAAGGCCGGCAGTATCATTAACATTGTATCCGGCCTGGCGGAAAGGGGAATACCCCACGGCACCGCCTATTGTGCCAGCATGGGCGCGGTGCTTGCCTTCACCAGGGCTCTCGCGCTGGAATGGGCGCCGCAAAACGTAAGGGTAAATGCCCTGGGAGTCGGCTGGGCGGAAAGTCAGGGTGTCGGGGATGAAAAAGACCTCCTCGCCCGCTACATACCGGCGCGTCGCCGTGCCCGTGCCGGGGACATAACCCCACTGGTCGTGTTCCTTGCCTCTCAAGCCTCCTCATTCATGAACGGAAGTTTCTATATTGCTGACGGCGGCCTGATGGCGAGAGCCTAGATATATCGGATTGGTCCTGCCGCAAGAGTGCAATTTAGCAGAAGCGCAACTCAATAGTAGACCCGGCATCCGGCCACGACCGGCTTTAGCCGCCGATAAAATACCAGCCTGAAATGGGAGGAAGCATGATAACCAGGATGAGCCACTTCGGAATCGTCGTTAATAACCTCGAAGAATCCACGAAATTATGGACCGAGACTTACGGGCTCAAAGTACTCAAGAGCGGCAGGGTGGACGCCGAGGGAATCAGGAACCTTTTTCTAATAGTGGGAAACAGTTACATCGAGCTTATGGAGCCAACCGATAAACAGGATACGAACAATGCCATCGCCAGACGCCTGGCAACCAAAGGCGAAGGAATTTATCATGTAGCTCTGGTGGTTGATGACCTGGAAAAGACAGGCTCGGAGCTTGAGAAGAGGGGTATCGTATTAACCAGACGCGTGCCAATCGAGGATGAGCCGGAGGGTCGCATCGTGGTGCACCCCAAATGTGCCAGCGGCGTGCTGCTGGAGCTCGTCACCCGGGGAGTGTAACCGCTCGGCGGGCCCGGGCACATTGCTTTTTCGTGGTTTAACCGGCAAAATACTCTTATCCTGGTGCTCAAGATAATTAAAAGGAGCGTGTTGAATAAATGAAAAACAAAGTCGCTGTTATCGGCGTAGGCCAGACGAAGTACGAAGCGAACAAATCGGATATGTGGCAGGGCGACGTTGCCTACGCCGCCATAGAAAAGGCGTTGCAGCACGCGGGGGTCACCTACAAAGATGTTTCCCCCGACGGGGTGGGCATCGAGAGGATATTGACCACCGGGGAGGACCACTTCATCGGCAAGACCTGCAACGCGTTCTGGATACACCACTATTTAGGGGCCTTCGGCCTGGCGCAGGACAACGTATCGGGGGACGGCACCTACGCTGTCTATCATGCCGTTCTCGACATACTCTCGGGCCACTATGACATCGTTCTCGTGGTCTCGATAACCAAGGAATCGGAGACATCGAGGGCGGCCGTCGAAAACTGCATGTTCGACCACATTTACCTTCAGCCGCTGGGGTTCGATAGCCTGACCGCGTCGGCGCTGCAGGCACAGAGGTACATGGAAAAGTACGGCATTTCGCCGGAGCAGTGCGCCAGGGCGGCCGTGAAAAGCCGCCGGAACGCCAGGAACAACCCGTACGCCCAGGAGCCCCTGGATATCGATGTGGATGATGTGCTCAGCTCACGTGTACTGGCCTCTCCCATCAGGCTCCTGGACAGCAAGCCGCTCGTCTCGGACGGGGCCTGCGCCATAATACTGGCTTCAGAGGCAACGGCCAGAAAGGTAACGGATAAGCCGGTATGGGTGAAGGGCGTGGGGAACTGCTATGACGCCCATTACCTGGGAGACAGGGACCTGGGCGATTGTGATTCGCTGGTGGCCGCGGCGCAGCGGGCCTACCGCCTGGCGGGGATAAGTAACCCGCTCAAGGAGATTGACGTGGCCGAGATATCCGCCGAGTACGGCTACCAGGAGCTATTGTGGACGGAAGGACTCGGCTTCTGCGGCCGGGGCGAAGGCGGCAAGCTGCTGGACAGCGGCGCCACCGCCATGGGCGGAGAGCTGCCGGTGAACCCGTCCGGGGGTGTTTTAGCCGGTAATCCACTTCAGGTGGCCGGCACCGCGCGGGTGGCCGAGGCCGCGCTGCAACTCCGGGGAGAGGCGGGCGACCGGCAGGTAAAGAACGCCGGCACGGCCCTGGCGCATGGTTTCTACGGACCGTGCGGGCAATCTCAATGCGTCATCATCCTGGGAAACTGAGTAAAGAGAGGGTCGGTCATGTCAGAGAGAGTAGCCATCGTGGGGATAGGCCAGACGGCGGGCAAGAGGCGCCGACCGGAAATCAACGAGG
>MGNX01000110.1:9157-10889 GCA_001796935.1 Chloroflexi bacterium RBG_16_60_22 | reverse complement strand
GGGAACATTGTTTAACGTTTGGGAAGTTTTGGTTTAACCTCAGCAGAATTAAACCGAACCAAAGCGTCCCAATTTATTTCACCGTTAAATACGAACAACTTGCTAAACTCTAAAGTAAATTTGTTTAATATCTTATCATATTCTTTCTTAAATTCTTCGTCTTTTTCTCTTGCTAAATACCCGAGTGGTTTTATTATTTTTAAGTATAAGTCAGAATTGCCAGAAATAAATTCCCAGAACTTCTGACCACAATACTTGTAATAGTCACCTCTATCCGGTTTGGCATTTCTACCATAACAACATCCATTTACAGCAATTATATTAATTTTCGAGTTGCTCGTTCTGATAGTTTGTTGGGCTTTTCGGAAATCATCTCTCATTTTTCTTACTTGACTGCTATTTCCCCAATTAGGTCCGGATTTAACTGCTACGATATACCGCACATTATCTTTATTGAATTCAAAATCAACACCTTGTGTAGAGGATTTCCAGCCATGATAAACCTTTTCATTAACGAAAATAGCTAATCTTTCCAAGAAATTACCGAAAATTGTTTCTTCCTGTGAGGACAAATGGGCATCCAGTAAAATTCTGACTAAATCTTGAGCTAACGAGATGTTCTTGGCCTTAAACAGGTACGGATTTTTTCTCTGTAAAATATCACTAAGCTTGAGGCTCTTTAGCCTTTCCAGCCTTCCGTTATGAAAACTACCAATATTCTTTTTTACGTAGTCACTTATTTCTTCTATTTTAACAGAGCCCATAAATCCAATGTCCTAGATTTACCGTTATTTTTACTTTCCCAGGCATCAATTGAATCTTGTGCTAATCGATGGTAGTTATCCATCGCTTCAATACCAATATAATGTCTGTTAAGCTCAAGACAAG
This sequence comes from Chloroflexi bacterium RBG_16_60_22, assembly GCA_001796935.1. GTDB lineage: Bacteria > Chloroflexota > Dehalococcoidia > Dehalococcoidales > RBG-16-60-22 > RBG-16-60-22. Next base: position 10,001 of record MGNX01000110.1, on the reverse strand, counting down.
CTAATGCGGTTGTTCCAGAGCCAATGAAAGGGTCAAGCACTAAATCATCTTCTTTGGTAAACAGCTTTATAAACCAAGATGGTAAAGAGATTGGAAAAGAAGCACTATGTCCACGGTTAGCACATTCCGTAGAGAGGTGTAAAACATTTGTAGGATAGACCAATTTTTTCCCTAACCAATTTGATATATTTTTACCAAAGCCGCTTCCAACCTTAGATTCGTCTCTCCTACGGTCTGTTTCACTCAGATTAGCTAATCTCTTTATACTCCAGTCACCTATTGGAACCTTTACGGCATCTTGGTACATGTTAAATTTTTTCTGTTTATTGAATTGCAAACATCTTTCCCAAGCATCTCTAAATCTATTGGGCCATTTCCCAGGATAGCAATTCTTTTTATGCCAAATAAATTCTTCTGTCCATAGCCAGCCTTGCCTCTTCATTTCGAGGATTAGCTCAAGTACATATGTCTGGCGTTCTCCGTTCTCAGTTCTTTCTTTAATGTTTAAAATGAACGTTCCATCATTTTTCAATACACGTTTTAACTCGCAAGATATAGGCAGAAACCAATTAACATAATCTTTGATCGGGATTCCTTTATATGTCTTTTTTCTATTATCAGCGTACGGTGGTGAGGTAAATATTAAGTCAATACATGAATCGTGTAACGCCTTTAGCGTTAATAAAGATTCACCTTTTAATATAGTATCTAATTCAAGCATAATAGTCATAACCGTATTTTACCATTATATTTAGAAATAGTTTACTAAAAAATTGGTGTTTTGCAAATAGTGAAAATCTTCCCTCACTTCCCCCCCAGCCTCTTCCTAATAGCATCTATGTAA
>MGNX01000110.1:0-9093 GCA_001796935.1 Chloroflexi bacterium RBG_16_60_22 | reverse complement strand
GGCGCTCCTGCCGCGTCTCCCGGTCAGACGACTCTCCGCTCATCCTCTATCACCATCTCCCGCCGCAGCTCGATGATGCGGTCGCGTATCAGCGCCGCCTTCTCGAACTCCAGCGCCCGGGCCGCGTTCTTCATCTGTGTCTCCAGCTCCCTGACCAGCCGGGCGGTGTCCTCGCGGGTGGCCGGGGCCTCAAACGTGTACGTGGCGCGTTTCTCCGCCACCGCCGCCGCCCTCACCCGCTCCGTGATGTCCTTGATGGCCTTCCTGATGCCCTGCGGCGTGATGCCGTGCTCGCGGTTGAACGCCTCCTGGATGCGCCGGCGGCGCTCCGTCTCCTCGATGGCCTCGTGCATCGACTTCGTGATGACGTCGGCGTACATGATGACGTGACCGTCGATGTGCCGGGCGGCGCGACCCATCGTCTGGATTAACGACCCCTTCGACCTTAAATAGCCCTCCTTGTCGGCGTCGAGGATGGCGACCAGGCTGACCTCGGGGAGGTCGAGGCCTTCCCGCAGCAGGTTGATACCCACCACCACGTCGTACACCCCGAGGCGGAGGTCCCGCAGAATTTCGACCCTCTCCAGCGTGTCCACCTCCGAGTGCAGGTAGTGGGTCTTGACCCCCATCTCCAGCAGGTACTCGGAAAGCTCCTCGGCCATGCGCTTGGTCAGCGTCGTCACCAGGCAGCGCGTCCCCCGCTCCACCCGGTCCCTTATCTGCTCTAAAAGGTCGTCGATTTGCCCCCTGGTCGGCTTGACCTCGATGGTCGGCTCGAGCAGCCCGGTGGGGCGGACCACCTGCTCGACGATTTGCTGGCTGTGCTCGCGCTCGAAATCGGCGGGCGTCGCCGAGGTGTAGATTACCTGGCAGATGTGCTCCTGGAACTCGCGGAAATCCAGCGGCCGGTTGTCCAGCGCCGATGGCAGCCGGAACCCGTACTCCACCAGCGTCTCCTTGCGCGAGCGGTCCCCGTGGAACATCCCCCGTATCTGCGGCAGCGTCATGTGCGACTCGTCGATGAGCAAAAGGAAGTCCTTCGGAAAGTAGTCGATGAGCGTCCAGGGGGCGCTGCCCGGCACCCTCCCCGAGAGGTGCCGCGAGTAGTTCTCCACGCCGGTGCAGTAGCCGGCCTCCCGCATCATCTCCAGGTCATAGTTGGTGCGCGCCTCCAGCCGGGTGGCCTCCAGTATCCTGTCCTGCGCCCGCAGCTCGGCCAGCCGCTCCTTCAGCTCCGCCTGGATGCTCTCGATGGCCCGCACCAGCTTGTCGTGGGACGTCACGAAGTGCTTGGCCGGGTAGATGTCCACGCTGTCCATCTCGTTCAAAAGCTCGCCGGTCAGCGGGTCCACCGTCATGATGCGGTCGATGTCGTCCCCGAAGAACTCGATGCGCAGGGCCAGCTCCTCGTAGGCGGGCTGGATTTCCAGGGTGTCGCCGCGGATGCGGAAGTTGCCCCGCGCCAGGTCCATGTCGTTGCGCTCGTACTGCATGTCCACCAGCTGGCGCAAAAGCTGCTGCCGTCCGAAGCTTTCGCCGCGCTTGAGGCTGGCCACGAAGCTGCGGTACTCCTCCGGCTCCCCGAGGCCGTAAATGCAGGAAACGGACGCCACGATGAGCACGTCCCGCCGCTCGAAGAGGGCGCGGGTGGCGGCGTGGCGCAGCTTATCGATTTCCTCGTTGATGTCCACGTCCTTCTCGATGTAGGTATCGGTGCGGGGGATATAGGCCTCCGGCTGGTAGTAGTCGTAGTAGCTCACGAAGTACTCCACCGCGTTTTCCGGGAAGAACTCCTTGAACTCGCTGGCGAGCTGGGCGGCCAGCGTCTTGTTGTGGCAGATGACCAGCGTGGGGCGCTGCACCCTCTCGATGACGTTGGCCATGGTGAAGGTCTTGCCGGAGCCGGTCACCCCCAGCAGCGTCTGGTGCTTATAGCCCTTTTCCAGCCCCTCCGCCAGCCTGTCCACCGCCTGGGGCTGGTCGCCGGTCATGCGGAAATCCGATACTATCTTGAAGGGCGCCATGGCGGCGTAACCGTCCTCCTAGAGCTTTTTGAGCCCGCCGATGACCTCGTCGAGGTCGGGGAGCTGGCTTATCTCGTACACCTTGACCCAGGCCACTTTCCCTTTTTCATCGACGATGACGTTGGCCCTCTGGGCGGTGCCTCCCTCCTCCCGGAAAAGCCCGTAGAGTTTGGCCACGCCTCCGTGCGGCCAGAAGTCGGCGAGGACTTTTGTTTCCTTGAGCCCGAGGTCTTTGGCCCAGGCCTGCTTGGTGGGCACGGAGTCCACGCTGATGCCCACGGCCACGGTGTTGAGGGAGGCAAAGGTCCCGGCGCTGGCCTCGAGGTTCTTCATCTGCTGGGCGCAGACTCCGGTCCAGGCCAGCGGGTGGAAGGACAGCAGCACTCTTTTACCCTTCTGCGCCGAGAGCTTGAAGTCCCGGCCGTTCTGGTCCTTGAGGGTGAAGTCCGGCGCGACCTCCCCTTTGGTTATCGGTTTATTTCTTTCCGCCATGTTGATACCTCCGGTGGCTTTCTCTAAGCATAGTATATCGCGTGGGGGCGGAAAGAGAAAGAGGAGATGAAAATCTATCTTAATCCCTCCTTACGAAGGAGGGAAACTCATCCTCTCCCTTTCGTAAAGGGAGAGTTAGAGAGGGATTTTCCCCAGGGTGGCTTGGGTGGGAATAGATATCAATCGTGGGGGTGGGGTTATTGCGGCATGCCGGCCAGTATGGCGGCGATGAGGAACCCGAAGAACGCCCCGACGAAAGCCCCTGACCAGGGGTTTCCGGTGAGGCCTCAGCAGGGGCCCTGCGCCGTGCGCCTCTGGTTAAAGCGGCCGAATAGCCACCCCAGGCCTCCCCCCAAGACCGCCCCCAGGACTAAATAAAACGCTGTCATGGCTCTATTCTTATTATAAAGCATTTACCGGCGCAGGGAAACCTTTTCTACCTCAACCCCTTGGTCCCCCTGCGGAACAGATAATCCGATTGGTCAGGATTCAGGGCACAACTCGTAACGGATACTTGAGTTGATTACATTATCTTGTCAAGACGCCGGTGGTGCCCTTTTAGCCCGTATTATACGCCACCTGTAAACCTTGAGAGAGGGCTGAAAACCGATAGAATCGATAATGAAATCGGAAATTCCTTAAGAAAAACTCATTTAAGGGGGTTTGCTACAGCCGAGACCTTGACCGGACCGGGAAATTATGGCATATTTCAAGCAGTTCCCGTGGACAAGGCAGAAGTACCAACCCGCGCCCGATGTATGCCGCCAGTTCATTTACGCGAATCATAAACAAGGAGAAACACGATGGATAGCGATGATAAGCCAGGGAAAAAGCAGAAGCTCATCAGGAAGATGAAGAAAGAAAGGGGCTATATGCCTCCCGCCTGGACCTATATGGTCGAAAATGATACCGACTTCATGGAGGCCTACGATGCCCTCTACGAGATGGCCCTGGCGGACGGGAAGGCGCTGCCGGCAAAGTTCCGGGAGTTCATCGCCATCGGTATTCTCGCCTTCAGGGGACAGGATAACGCGGTATACCTGCACATCAAGCGGGCGCTACAGCTCGGGGCCACCAGGCAGGAAGTCCTCGATGCAATCAAAACGACGATTGTACCGGGTGGGGTACCGGCTTTCGGGGTGGCGCTGGCCGCTTTTATGAAAGTTGAAGAAGAAGATAAAAAAGTCAGGAAACACGAGTAAATCTGCATCTAAGGGGTGAAATGGAGATTACCGTCCGCAACAAGAAGTGGGAAGAAGACAGGTTTCTTAACGAAAGAAAAGACGTGCTTTCCCGGTGGCCGACCGGCAAAGAGGTCGACTTCGAGGAGGCGGTGGAATACCACAAAGGACTACCCGACTATAAGAACTTTACCAGGGTAATGCAGAAGCTGCACCGGGAAGGCAGGACCGTCATTTTCCCCAGGGGTGGCACGCCCATCCTGGAGCAGGAGATTGAACTTAATAAAGCGTTATTTGAAGCCGGTCTCCCCGTGATTCCTCTCACCCCGGACAGCTACTGCCGCCTCGGGCAGTATGCCAAGGCCCAGCAGGGGCTGGAGGCAAGCATCAAAGCCGGTCAGCCGAAGCTAAACGGCTACCCAACGGTCATCCATGGCGTGCCGAACACCAGGAAAGTCGTGGAAAACACCGAGGCCGCACTGAACCAGCGGTTGACCAACATCGGCGGAATCAGGTTAATGGCTGAAATCGCCTTCGCCTCCGGCATCACCGCCGCCCTCGTCGACCCCCTGCTGACGTTCGGCTGGTACGAGAAAAAGACCACCGCCGCCGAGTCCATCGAGGAATACCAGTACATCCAGCGCCTGATTGGCTACTACGCGGAAAGAGGCGTTACCATCGCCAATGACACTGACGGGATAAATGCCAATCTTCAGTTTCCCATGAGCGTCGATATCGCCAGCGTTATCATCGTCGGCATGCTGGGCGCCGAACAGGGCGTGAAAAGCGTTATCCCCCGTATATCCATGTTCGGTCACCTGGCGCAGGACATCGCCTGGGCGCGGGTACTGCGAAAACTGATGAGGGAGTACCTGGATAAATTCGGCTACGGGGACGTCATCGTTCCCGGCCTGGCCCTGGACCAGGTGCCCCTGTTCCCCCATCCGCAGGATACGGGGATGTCGTTCGGTTTTCTCGGCTACAGCGCCACGGTGGCGGCGCTGGCCCAAGGTGAAATCGTCTACGTGCGGACAATCGACGAAGCGGCCGGTATACCCTCCAAGGAAGCGCATGCGGTGAGCTACCGAGCGGCCAGGTTTATTTTCGATGTTATCCGGGCCCAGAAAATCGACCTGGACATTGCATCGATAAAGACCGAGGAAAGAATCACCGAGCTCGAGGTCAGGGCGATAATGGACCGGGTGCTGGACCTGGGAGACGGCGACGTGGCGGTCGGCTTTGAGAAGGGCGTGCAGACCGGCGCCATCGATTGCCCGCTTTCGAGCAATGTTAATCTCAAGTCGAAGGTGCTGGGTATCAGGGATAATCAAGGGGCCTGCCGCTACCTCGATTTCGGTAACCTGCCCATCCCCGAAGAGGCCAGAGAGTTCCACCGGGAAAAGGTAGCGGAGCGGGAACAGGCGGAAGGGCGCAAGATGGACCTCAACGCGGTCATTCAGGACTTCTGGGCGTTCAGTAAAGGCAAGATAAAAGGAGAGCCGGCTTCCCGAGGGTATAATCGACCCCGGGGAGGCTTTTCGTAGCACGCCCCAAATGTCATTCTGAGGAACGAAGTGACGAAGAATCCCCGCCGCCCCTAGACCCTTCGCTACGCTCAGGGTGACACGGTTGAAGTACTTTTAAGGCAAAGACGCTTTTCGTAAAAAGGGGTTGTTAAGATGGCAGAAAAAGCAACCATAGTGACCGGAACCGTAGGGCAGGACTCCCATGTCATCGGTATCAAGCTGTTGTCCCGGTACCTGATGGAGCAGGGATATAAAGTCATCGAGCTCGGAGGGCTTACCCCGGCGGAGGAATTCATCAAGGTTGCCCAGGAGACCGCCGCCGCCGCCATTCTCATCAGCTCGCTCTACGGCATGGCCGAGCTCGACCTGGCCGGGTTCAAGGAGAAATGCACCGAGTCCGGACTCGGAGACGTACTTCTTTACCTCGGCGGAAACCTGGCGGTGGGCCGGCACCGCTTCGAGGACGACGAACGGAAATTCAAGGGGATGGGGTTCGACCGGGTATACCCTCCGGAAGTCGATATGGCCATCGTAGTCTCCGACCTGAAAAACGATTTGAAGGCTAAGCGCCAGGCTTAGCCGCTGCCGGGGGTGCGTTAATGGGAAACGTCAGGCTCCTCATCGATTTCGGGAGCACGTTCACCAAGGTCGTCGCGGTAGATTCGGGCAAAGGGGAAGTACTTGCGAGGTCGCAGGTCCCGTCCACCGTTGAAGAAGATATAACCATCGGCCTCAAGCAGGCTCTGGAGAAGATTGACGCCGCCGCACACACCGGACCGGAGGAGGAGAAAGAAGCGCTCGCCTGCAGCAGCGCCGCCGGCGGTCTGCGGGTGGTATCCATCGGTTTTGTGCCCGAGCTTACCGTCGAAGCCGCTACCCGGGCGGCGCTGGGCGCCGGTGCCAGGATTGTCGGCTGCTATTCCTACGAGCTTACCAGCCGGGAACTGACCGAAATAGGAGAAATTTCCCCCGATATCATCCTGCTGGCCGGCGGGACAGACGGCGGTGACAAAAGGGTTATCACCCATAACGCGCGGATGCTTTCCCGGCTTGACCTCAGGAGAGTCTATATCGTCGTGGCCGGCAACAAGACCGCGTATGACGGCATAAGGGAAATCTTCAACACCGGTATAAAAAATGTCCGCTTCACCAAAAACGTTATGCCGGAGATCGGCAGGCTGGAAACGGAACACTGCAACCGGGAAATACGGGATATATTCATCAGGAACATCATAGAAGCCAAGGGCATCGCCCGGGCCAGAGCCATAGTTAAAGATATCATCATGCCCACGCCTTCCGCGGTGCTGGCGGCCGCCCAACTTCTGGCCGAAGGTTACCGGGACGAGGAAGGGCTGGGCGAGGTTATCGTCGTCGATGTCGGCGGCGCCACCACCGATGTACACTCGGTCGCCGCGGGGAGACCCGCGCATGGCGACGTAATCGTGACGGGTCTCCCCGAACCGTATGTGAAGCGGACCGTGGAGGGCGACCTCGGCGTCAGGCACAATATCACCACGCTGGTAGAGCAGCTCAAACTGAGGGGACGACTTCCGGATAACAGCTATGCTGAAGCAATAGAGGGCCTCTCGGCGGTTGGCCGGCTCCCCCAAAACGCGGCGCAGTACTCCGTCGACACGATGCTGGCGACCGTGGCCGTCGAGGTGGCCATGGAGCGGCACGCGGGCCGGGTGGAAATCGTGTACGGTCCGATGGGCGAGATGGCGGTCCAGCGCGGCAAAGACCTGACGGAGGTACGCCACGTGGTCGGCACGGGCGGGCCCATCGTCTTCTCCCGGGACCCCGGGGCTATCCTGGATGCCGTCCTGTTCCGGGAGACCAGTCCCCATATACTCCGGCCCAGGGCACCCCGGTTCTACGTAGATACGGAATATATCCTCTATGCCGCCGGTCTGCTGGCGCAGACGGAGCCGAAAGCCGCCCTGGCCCTGATGAAAGGCCACTTGACGAGGTATAAACCGGCCCCGCGACACGTCCCGGCAGTGACGTAAAAGAGCAACGTTATGGAAGATTGGAGGTAGCCTGGGGTGGCACTTCTCTCCGGCAGGGTCCTGGATTTAACGGGCGTGGAAGGTTTTTTGTGCGGCAAGGTCCTCGCCGACCTCGGCGCCGAGGTCATCAAGGTGGAAAGGCCCGGCGGTGACCCTTCGCGCCGTCAAGGGCCTTTCTATCACGACATACCGCACCCGGAAAAGAGCCTTTACTGGTTTGCCTACAACCTTAACAAGAAGGGCATTACGCTGGACATCGAGACGGGGGAAGGTAAAGATATCTTTAAGAAGCTGGTGGCGGGGGCGGATTTCGTCATCGAGTCCTTTCCGGCGGGCTATCTGGACGGGCTGGGACTGGGCTACCCGGCCCTCAGCGCCGTTAATCCCTCGGTTGTCATGACGTCCATCACGCCGTTCGGTCAGCGCGGCCCGTACCGCGACTATAAGGGTTCCGATATCACGCTGCTGGCGATGGGGGGGTTGCTCTACATCACCGGCTACCCGGACCGTCCCCCGCTGCGTGTCAGCGTTCCCCAGTCCTGGCTGCTGGCCGGGTCCAGCGCCGCGGCCTCCACGATGATTGCTCACTATCACCGGTCGTGCACGGGCGAAGGGCAGCACGTCGATGTCTCCATCCAGGCCAGTATCACCTGGGCCCTGACCAACGCGGTCGCTCACTGGGAACTGGAAGGGATTAACCTGTCGCGCCGGGGCTCGGTGCTGAGCGGGCGCTTCGGGAGAAACATACAGCGTATCCTCTGGCCGTGCCGCGACGGCTTCGTTGCCTACGTGATATTCGGGGGGAGGCTCGGCGTCAGCATGGGCAACTGCCAGCTGGCGGCATGGCTCGACGAAGAGGGCATCGCCGACGATTTCCTTAGAGAATTCGACTGGGAGAGCTATGACCTGGCCGTGGCCGTGCAGGAGGAGCAGGACCGGCTGGAAGCGTATGCCGGCCAACTCTTCCTGAAGCACAACAAGCTCGAGCTCTACGGGGAAGGGCTGAAAAGGGGCATCAAGATATTCCCGGCATATTCCCCGAAGGATGTCATGGCAGACCCTCAGCTCAAATCGAGGGAATTCTGGGTCAAGGTGGCCCACCCGGAGCTGGCCGATACGCTGACCTACCCCGGGGCTTTTTACAGGACGGCGGAGCCGGACACCGTGAAGCCGCGCCGACCGCCGCTCATCGGGGAGCACAACCGGGAGATTTACCGGCAGCTGGGCATTTCCGACCGGGAAATTGTCCGTCTCAATCAGGTCGGGGTTATTTGAAAGGAGCCGATGACGAAAGCGCCATTTGAGGGAATAAAGGTTGCCGATTTCTCGTGGTGGATAGCCGGCCCTTTGGCGACCAAGACGCTCGCCGACTACGGGGCGACGGTGGTACGCATCGAATCGGCGAAAAGGCCCGGCGGTCTCAGGATAACCATGCCCTACAAAGACAACGTGCCGGGGGTCGACCGCTCGGGTTTTTACGCCTACTGTAACCCCAACAAGTGCTCCGTGAGCCTCGACCTGGGCAACCCGGAAGGACGCGATGTCGCCAGGAAACTGGTCGCCTGGGCCGATATCACGGCGGAGAACTTCAACCCGGGTGTCATGGAGAAATGGGGCCTGGGGTATGAAGACCTGAAAAAAATAAGGCCGGGTATCATCATGCTGCGGACTTCAAACCAGGGCCAGACCGGCCCGTTCAGCAGGCTCGGCGGGCTGGGACTGCAATTGAATGCCCTGGGCGGTTTCGTTCATTTTACGGGCTGGCCTGACCGGGACCCTCTATCGTTCATGTTTGCCTATCCCGACTATTTCGTGCCTCACTTCGCCGTCGCCACCGTGGCGGCCGCCCTCGATTACCGCC
>MGNX01000109.1:12018-12323 GCA_001796935.1 Chloroflexi bacterium RBG_16_60_22 | reverse complement strand
GCCGCACAAGGCTTTGGCAGGCGGGGGGACACAGGGGGTGAGGTAAAGACCTCACAACTGTCCCTCCCCGCCTTGACCATCGTGCCTGAAAACGCTAAACTATAAACAGGAGAAACACCATGCCGATATACGAGTATGTTTGCCAGGTCTGCAATTCCGGGTTCGAGCAGATGCGACCGCTGAGCCAGTCCGACCAGCCGGCGGACTGCCCGAAGTGCCACCGGCCCGCCCGGCGCAAGATGTCTACCTTTGCCGCGTTCAGCGCCAGCCTCGGCGGCGTGCCCAGGACCATACCCGGTGCCAGC
>MGNX01000109.1:10439-11931 GCA_001796935.1 Chloroflexi bacterium RBG_16_60_22 | reverse complement strand
CTTTGACACCCTGGCCCTAAAGCTGGTAGATTTTATTCGTGGGAAGTATCTCCTTCCGATTGACGCACATCGTCCTGCCGGCGGCCATACTCATTATTTCCATTGTCCTGGCCGCCTTTTTCTACCGCCTCCTCCCCCCGGACGTGGCCTATCACTTTCAGAACGGTTCCCCGGACCGCTGGCTGGGCCGCGCCCCCGTCACCGCCTGGCTGGTCGTTCCGCAGGCGCTTTTTACGCTGCTGGCCTTCGGCATGGTCAGGACGGCCATGCTGAGCGCCCGTTACCTGCCGCCGGAGTCATCCCCCATGCCCGGGCTGCTGCCGGTCATGGGCAATATGCTGGCACTCCCCCAGGTTATCCTCATCTTTGCAATGCTGGATATTTTTCTATACAATGCTTACCAGGTAAAGCTGATGCCGGTCTGGGTATTCGCCGTCATCGTCATGGCGCTGGGCGGCATCATTTTGGTCGTGTTCTTCGTGCGGACCGCCCGGCAGTTCCGGCGCCGCCAGGCTAAAATCCTCCGGGAGTAATATCAGATGTCAGCTAACACAGGCAAGGTTACCATGGAAAAGCTCGTCTCGCTCAGCCAGCGGCGCGGCTTTATCTTCCCCTCCAGCGATATCTACGGGGGACTCTCCGCCTGCTGGGACTACGGGCCTATCGGCGTGGAGCTGAAGCGCAACATCAAGGAGGCCTGGTGGCGCGCCGTCGTCCAGGAGCGGGACGACGTGGTGGGGCTGGACACCTCCATCCTGATGAACCCCCGGGTCTGGGAGGCCAGCGGGCACGTCACCAAGTTCTCCGACCCCCTCGTGGAGTGTAAAAGCTGCCACCAGCGCTGGCGGGCCGACGACTTGAAGGAGAACAGGTGCCCCGCCTGCGGCGGCGACCTCACCGAGCCCCAGCAGTTCAACCTGATGTTCAAGACCTTCATGGGCCCGGTGGAGGAGGCGGCCAACGTGGTCTACCTGCGTCCGGAGACGGCCCAGGGTATCTTCGTCAACTTTCAGAACGTGCTCAACACCACCCGGAAAAGGCTGCCCTTCGGCATTGCCCAGGTGGGCAAGTCCTTCCGCAACGAGATAACCACCGGCAACTTCATCTTCCGCAGTCGGGAGTTCGAGCAGATGGAGGTCGAATACTTCGTCAGACCGGGCACCGACGACCGGTGGTTCGACTACTGGGTGGAGCAGCGCCTTAACTGGTACTACGGCCTGGGGATTAAAAAGGAGAACCTGCGCCTGCGCCCCCACGGTAAGGAAGAGCTGGCGCATTACTCGCGGTGCTGCTCGGACATCGAGTACCTCTTCCCGATGGGATGGTCGGAGCTGGAGGGCATCGCCAACCGGGGCGATTTCGACCTCCGGCAGCACATGGAGTACAGCGGCAAGAGCCTGACCTACCTCGACGAGGAGTCCAAGGAGCACATCGTCCCCTACGTCATCGAGCCCTCGGCCGGGGTGGACCGCACCGTGCTGGCCGTCCTCTG
>MGNX01000109.1:8838-10187 GCA_001796935.1 Chloroflexi bacterium RBG_16_60_22 | reverse complement strand
TCACCATCGACTTCCAGTCGCTGGAGGACAGCATGGCCACCATCCGCGAGCGTGACACCATGAACCAGATACGCGTGCCGGTGGCCGCGCTGCGGGACACCCTGGCCGCCAAGCTCGCCGGCGAGGACTTATTTGTTTTGCCGGAAGGCGGGCAGGTGTGGAAAGAGGGCGTACGATAGGATTGACGCAAATCATTCATAATTTGCTGAACAGGGGAGCTAGGTGCTCCTTCGTATAATAAGGCGAAAGATAACAAATTTGAGGGGTCAAATGGAAGAAAATAAATTATCAAATGAATTAAAGAGCGTAAGGAAAGAAATAATAGGATTAAAAAGAATGTTAACAATAAGTCAAAAAGAAAATAAATTCTTCTTCTCTATCCCCTTTGGTTTAGCTATCTTTCTTTATTTTACTAATATGCTCAATGAGGCATTAAGCGTTAAAGCTATAGGTTGGGTTGCTTGGTTAGGTATAATAGTGGGAATATTTATGATGATGTTCCCGTCGCTAGTCAATTTGAAGTACAAGAGAGAAAAGGAGTTATCTGAATAGTCTATTGATACTTGGTTAATATTTGTTTATTATTATCGCAAGCAGAAGGAAGGGCTATTTAAGTGAGAAGCGTAAAAGGGCCGGTATCAATTATTATTATCAGTTTATTAATTCTGGCCACATTGACGGCTTGTAGTAACGCTAATATTAAATCATTTGGTGTACCAACTGAAGAAGAAGATAATACACCAACATCTACTGAACACGAAAAAAGCATTAGGCCACCTATAACAAAGCATCTCATTAAAACGTTAGACGGAGAGGTGTATCTTACTGACTCATATTCTTATGGAGACACTATACAAATAGAAGAATATTGGGTAAAGGAAAGTGATTATTGGGTATATCACAAAGAAGTAAAAAGCTTTCCTTTGAATGTTCGGCTTGAAGGTTACCCTTCTGGGGGAGAATTTGGCGATCATAAACCGAGCGATCCTAAATATTACATCTTAATGCCTGATGGAACAGTTTATGCTACCAGGAATGAGATAATACCAATTACACCAGAAATCATAAGAATATCTCCTTATTATGTCAGAGAGACACCAGAAGGGCGTTGGTATTATGATGAGAAACCCTTAGACTTACCCAAAAAAGATGCAAGAATTGAACAAATTAAGCCGTAAAGGATTGGTAAGTTGATAAAAACTAGGAGTCCAAGAGGGGGCGAAGCCCCCTCTTCTTAAATCCCTCCCCCTTCCCTGGGGAAGGGGGATTAAGGGGGATAGGGTCAATAAATTGAAAATCATCCACTTCGCGGACCTCCATCTCGGCGTCGAGAACTACGGCAGCCTCGA
>MGNX01000109.1:8555-8749 GCA_001796935.1 Chloroflexi bacterium RBG_16_60_22 | reverse complement strand
GTTCTGCGGGGACGCCTACAAGACCCGCGAGCCCACCCAGACACAGCAGCGGGAGTTCGCCAGACGCATCAACCGCCTCGCCACCAGCAATATACCCGTGTTCCTGCTCACCGGCAACCATGACATGCCCAACGCCGTCGGCCGGGCCACCGCCACCGAGATTTTCGATACCCTGGCGGTGAAAAACGTCTACG
>MGNX01000109.1:0-8533 GCA_001796935.1 Chloroflexi bacterium RBG_16_60_22 | reverse complement strand
TAAAATCGCCACGCCCGCCGGCACCGTCCAGGTGGTCGCCCTGCCCTGGCTCCGCCGCAGCGCCCTGCTCGGCCGCGACGATGCCCGGAACCTGGACCTGGAGCAGCTCAACGACAAGATGCAAAAGACCCTGACGGACATCATCGCCACCCGGGCCGCCAGACTCGACCCCTCCCTGCCCGCCGTGCTGGCCGCCCACGTTTTGGTCGGCGATGCCAGAGTAGGCAGAGGCTCAGAAAAGCTGATGTCCATCGGGAATGAGCCGGCCATCTTGCTCAGCAATGTAGCTAATCCGGCCTTCGACTACGTGGCGCTGGGGCACATCCACAAGCACCAGATTCTGAATGAACACCCGCCGGTGGTCTACGCCGGCAGCCTGGAGCGCGTCGATTTCGGGGAGGAGAACGACGCTAAAGGTTTCAACGTGGTAGACATTCTTACCGGCGAGAACGGTAAAAGGCAGGTCAAATTCGAGTTCCAACCGGTCAGGGCCCGCCGCTTCCTCACCATCGATGCCCCGGTCGGGGCCGACGACCTCGACCCCACTGCCACCGTGCTGCGGGCCATCGCCGACCGGAGAGAGCTGGCCGGGGACGCCGTCGTCCGGCTGAACATTAGCGTACCTTCGAAGCTGGAAGGACAGCTCCGCGAAGGGGAAATCCGGGAAGCCCTCAAAGACGCCCACTACCTCACCGTGGCCCGCGAGGTGCAGCGCGATACCCGCACGAGGCTGGGGGACCGGGCCATCGAGGGGGTGGCGCCTCTGGACGCCCTCAAACTCTGGCTGGATGACCAGAAGGTGCCGCCGGAGCAGCAGAAAGTCCTGATGGAATACGGTCGGAAGCTGGTGGAGGGCGGGGAGGCGGGGTAACAGGCCTATTCCGGGCTGTCCCAGATGAAAAGGCCGCAGACCACCGCCAGCCCGACGCTCACGCCGCTGGCAATCAGGAAGGTTGTGTGGAACCCGGAGCGGTCGACGAGCATACCAATCAGCGGGGCGAAGACGCCCCCGGCCTGCTGCGTGGCGAAGTAGTATATCCCGTATATCGTCGAGCGGCGCTCCACCGAGACCTGGGACATGATAAACGCCTCGGAGACCGGCATGCGGATATAGGTTACGACGCCGATAAAGAACAGCAGGATGCCGATGCCCAGCCCGTCCACGTAGAAAAGGTCGCCGATGCCCCAACCGTAAGGCACCACACTCAGCAGGTAGACAAGGACGCCGATTCCGGTGCCGGCGGCCAGGATTATCTTCACCCGGCCGATGCGGTCGGACAAGTACCCCCCGATGGGACTGGCCCAGAGCCCGGCGGACCAGATTATCGATATCAGGGAAGCCGCCGTCTGCTCGCTGACGTGGAAGTGGTCCACCAGGTACAGCGGGATAAAGCCGGTGATGGAGAACCCTATCCCTCCGATGGTGACGGTGAAAATCAGGAAGGCCACCAGACGGCGCACGTTGCCCGGCGGCGGTTTGGCGGCCGGGTACTCGGCGGCGATGCGGGCGGCGTGGACCCCCTGTTTCTGCCCTCCGAGCTTGAAGAAGAAGATAATCCCCAGCACGGCGCTGGGTACTGCCAGCACGAGGAAGGAGACCCGCCAGCTCCAGGCACTGGCGATGGCCGCCGCCACGATGGGCGCCACGAAGAAGCTGCCACCCCCGCCGAGCAGGTGAATGCCCAGCGCCCGTCCCCGCTGCCGGGGCTCGACCGAGGCCGAAATCATCGGTGCCGCAGACGGGTGGTAGCCACCCCCCATCAGGCCCATCAGTACCAGAAAAACAATCAGCATGATGAAGGTCTGCGAGATACCCACCAGCGCACCGGCCGCGGCCACCCCCAGGATGGCTATCGTAATCAGGACGCGCGTCCCGATACGGTCCGCCAGCCAGCCCGCCGGCAGCTGGCCGACGCCGTACGATAATGAGAAAGCCGAAGTGACCAGGCCCGACCGGGTAAAGTTCAGGTTGAACTCGTTGCGGATATATGGCAGCATCGGCACGGGCAGCGCCGTCAGCAGGTGATGGCCGAAGTGAGCCAGCACGTAGAGAGGCAGCAGCGTCACGAAAAAGGAGCGCTCCTTACGTTTGATAGCTGCGGTTTCCTTTCAGGTTATTCTCACCCCTGGACTGATGCCGGTGGAGTATAATTGTCCTTGGCGTCCCAGATGAACACGGAGGTTATCACCGCCACGACCGTAACGGCGATGGCGGCAAAGCTGTACATGGTCTGAAAGCCGAAGCGGTCGATAAACCCCCCCATGACCGGGGCGAAGACAGCGCCGGTGTACTGCATCGTGAAGTAATAAACGCCGTAGACGGTGGAGCGGTTCCTGGGAGAAGTCTGCCCCATGATGAAGACCTCGGTCACCGGGAACCGGACGGCCATGTTCAAGCCCATCAGAAAGAGGACGGCGTAAAGGCTGAATCCCAGGGTGGCCGATTTCAGTCCCCAGATGAGCAGGCCGCTGACCAGGCCGGTCACGATGATGACCCTGACGCTCCCGATGCGGTCGGAGATATAGCCGCCCACCGGCCCCGCCCAGAGCCCGGAGGAGAAGACCACCGACATCAGCATGGCCGCCAGCTCCTTGGAAGCCCCGAGCTCACGGACTATGTAGAGAGTCAGGAAGGCATTGAGGGACATCCCCGCGCCGCCGCCCAGCACCATCATGACCAGGAAGGACACCAGCCGTCGCGTGTGGCCGGGCTGCGGCGGTTTCTCCTCGATTTTACGCCGCCGCACCATGTCGATATGGGCCCGGCCGCCCCGTTTCGTCAGGTAGAAATAGAATATCAGGCCGAACAGCGCCGTGGGCACCGCCAGGGTAAAGTAGGAACCGCGCCACCCCCATACCCCGGCGACAGCTCCGGCGACCAGCGGCGCCACGAAGAAGCTGGCGTTGCCGCCGATCAGGTGAAAACCGAGCGCCCGCCCGCGCTGCCGGGGGTCCACCGCCGCCGAGATGAGAGGCGTGGCCGCCGGGTGGTATCCCCCGGACGCCAGCCCCATGACCACCATGAAGACCAGCAGCATGACATAGGTATGAGAAATCCCGATGAGCACCCCCCCAATCGCCACGCCGAAGGTCCCGATACCGATAAGGAGGGTCGGGCCGATGCGGTCAGCCAGCCAGCCGGACGGCAGCTGCGCCGCCCCGCCGGCCAGGGCGAAGGCGGAAGTCACGAAGGCTGACCGCGTGTAATTCAGGCTGAAC
The DNA here is from genome assembly GCA_001796935.1 of Chloroflexi bacterium RBG_16_60_22. Lineage (GTDB taxonomy): Bacteria > Chloroflexota > Dehalococcoidia > Dehalococcoidales > RBG-16-60-22 > RBG-16-60-22. The sequence goes on along the minus strand of MGNX01000109.1, from coordinate 5,314 downwards.
TCCTCCTGGATATAAGGCAGCAGCGGCTGGGGCAGGGCCGTCAGCAGGTGATGCCCGAAGTGGGCCAGTATGAAAAACGGGAGCGAGCTCCAGAGAAAGGAACGGTGTTTCGGTTCGTTAATGGCAGTACCCTTTCAAGGTAAATTCCAGCTCTGGAACGGGTGCCGTACCGCATCCGGGAGGAATAAAAGCTGGTCGGGCATCATGAGAAAGGAAGATTGTCCCAATTATATACATTCGCCGGTCAAATTACAAACGGGGTTGCAGGCGCTGTGCCGGATATGTTAAAAATAAGCGACCCTAGCTATTGCGGAGGAGACCCCACGATGGCACCGCGAAAGACGTCCGGGACGGAGCCGGAAATCCTGGAGATGCCCTCCCAGAAGATGGCCGCCGTCTACGCGCGGGGAACGCCCGGCGAGGTTTTCCGGCAGGTGCTGCCCACCCTCTACGGCGCGGTCTATGCCCTCAAGTTCGGGCTTAAAAAGGACGGTCGCCCCACTTTCAAGGTCAGCGGACTGCGCGCCCGCTACCCGGATGCCCACCTCACCCCCATGGAGGAATGGATGCACGTCATCGGCCTGCCCGTCCCCGAGGATACCGTCTCCCTTCCCCAGAAGGTCGGCGGTGCCCCGGTCAAGCTGGAAACATGGGAGTACGGTACGGTGGCCCAGATTCTCCACCTGGGGTCGTACGCGAACGAGGCCGATTCCATAGGACGCCTGCTCCGCTTTGTCCGGGATAGCGATTACGAGATTATCGGCGTGCACGAGGAAGAGTACCTCACCCGCCCCGACGCCAAGACCCCCAAGACTATTATCAGGTACCGGGTCAAGAAGAGATAAGGTACGGGCGGGGAGCCATCCCTTTATTACAGGTGGGCGATGACGTCGTCCGTGGTGGTCACCAGGGATATATTCGGCGCCATGATATCCAGCACCACCCTCTCGGCTTCCGCCTGCGAATCCGGGGCGGTGCAGGCATCACGGGGAATAATCGCGGAATAGAGACGGTCCACCGCCTGAAGGGCTGCCGTATAAACCGCGATGTGAGTGACGCACCCCACCAGCACCACCGTCTCCACGCCCTTGGCCCTCAGTACCTCGTCCAGACCGGAGTTGGTAAACGCCCCGATGACCCAGTTGTGCAGTACCGGCTCCCCCGGCCGTGGCGCCAGCTCCGGGATAACGGCCAGATTATTGGGGGCCGGCTTTGCCATCTCGATGAGTCGGAAAAGGCCGCCGTAGGCCGGCAGCACACCCGCCGGGTTTTGCTCCCTGGTCACATGCAGGGCGGACACGAAGACCACCGGCAGCTTTTTATCCCTGAAGACTTTCAGCAGCGCCTGCTGGCGGGGGATAACACGGTTTTTCCTGATGGCATCGGTCAGGCCGGGGATATTGCTGCAGGCGCCGGAAATCCCTTCCTGCATGTGAAGTATCACCAGCGCCGGTTTACCCTTCATCTTCCAGTCGGTCACTTTACACCTCCCGCGTCACCCATCTTTTTCATCCCTCCTCAATAATATTCGAATTATGCCATTTTTCAATATTATATACTTCTACGGATTACAAACCAATGTAAATCAGCAAGAGATTAGCAAATATACAAAAGCCCCGATGATTAGATAATCTAATCGGGGCTATTTAGCTTCAATAACTGGAGCCAGCGATAGGATTTGAACCTACGACCCGCGGTTTACGAAACCGCTGCTCTACCACTGAGCTACGCTGGCCGACCGTACTCCCCTCCCCCCTCCGCTCACCCCAGCATAGCACTTTGCGCCCGACCTTGACAAGGGATTCCCCGGAGTCAACGCCAGCGACAACAATGCGTCATATGTCACATAATGTGTCATGTTTATATAATGTTAATACTATTTAACGTATATATTATAAATGACATATGGCTACTACTTGACATATTATAGAGACAATAGTATTATGTAAGCAAGCAAGCGTATGATGACTGTTATGACAAGGCGCAGACCAAAAACGGTACTGATTATCGAGGATGAAATCGATATCCAGAATTTCATCTGCCGGGTGCTGGAACTCGAAGGGTACCGGGTACTGAGAGCGAACGACGGCCAGGCGGGGCTGGAGATAATCAAAGAGAATAAGGTGGCCCTGGTGCTGCTGGACTTAAGGTTGCCCGGCCCGGACGGCTGGTCGATACTGCGCCAGATGAAGGCCGACCCCCGGCTGGCCAGGATTCCGGTGGTGGTGCTGACCGCCATCGCCGAAACGATACAGCGCCGCAAGACGCTGCGCATGGGCGCCTCCCGGTACCTCGTCAAACCGCTCAGCGCCCACCGGCTGAGCCAGACCATCGCCAGCCTGCTGCACCAGGCAGCCTGAGACGGTCAGCGCAACCCTTTTACCCGCCGCCGGAAGACTTCCCCCGGCAGGAGGACGCGGTGCCCGCACCTGAGGCATTTTAAACCTATGTCCACCCCCAGCCGCACCACCTGCCACTCGTTGCCGCCGCAGGGGTAGCCTTTCTTGAGACGTACCACGTCACCGGGCTTAGTCTCCGGTACCATTCTTATCCGGGCCCAAGGGAATCGTATCTACGGGGTTAGACAAATAGTAATTAATCCGGTCCCGGAGCTCCCCGGCGACCTTCCGGGCGGCCTCGGCGAAGTCTTTCCCCTTTGAGGCGTAGAGTATCTGCCGCGACGAGTTGATAATCGTCCGCCGCCGCCCTTTATCAACCCCGTAGCTGACCACCTGCGAAAGCTCCCCGCCCTGCGCGCCGACGCCGGGTATGAGGAGCGGCATCTCCGGGTAGCGCTGCCGTATCAGCTTCAGCTCGGCGGGGTAGGTGGCTCCCACCACCAGGCCCAGGTTGCCGTGCGTGTTCCACTCGCTGACCTTCTCGGCCACTATCTCGAAGAGAGCTTTACGGCCGGTATCCGTCTCCAGGGTGAGCGACTGGAAATCGACGGCGCCGGGGTTGGAGGTGCGGCAGAGCACCAGCACGCCGCGGTCGCGGTACTGGATGAAAGGCTCCAGGGAATCGAAACCGAGGTAAGGGCTGGCCGTGACGGCATCGAAATTGAAGTGGTCGAAAAGGCTCCGCGCGTAGGCCCGGGCCGTGTTGCCGATGTCTCCCCGCTTGGCGTCGATTATCGCCGGGATACCGGCGGGGATATGGTCGCGGGTGCGCTTCAGGGCGTCCAGGCCCTCGTTGCCCAGCGCTTCGTAAAAAGCGATGTTCGGCTTGTAAGCGCAGACGAGGTCGGCGGTGGCGTCGATAATAGCCCTGTTGAACTCGAACACCCCGATACCGGGGGGCATCAGGGCGGGGTCCGGGTCAAGCCCGATGCAGAGCAGGCTGCGGTTCTGCTGGCTGGCCCGGGCCAGCTTTTCCGTAAAACTCATGGCTCGCTCGGCCGCACCCGGCTATATTTCTGCCGAGAGGCTGGAAACGTCGTACTGGGTGTTGAGGGCTTCCGGGGGGAGCATGTTGGCCAGGATTTTTTCCATGGCCATGGTATGGCTGCAGAGGCCCCAGCTGGAGAAGAAGCTGCAGGTGCAGTGCCATTTGCCGTCTTTGTAGCTGGTATTGTATTCGCTGTTCTCGCCGCGGAACTTCACGGCCAGCTCGGAGAAGGTAACCCGGTCGGTTTCCTGCGCATAGCGCCTGGCCTTCTCAATCTTGCCAATCAGGCTTGACTGCATCTCCGTTACCTCCTTAACACAAAGAGCACCAGCCCTTCCGAGCCCGGTGCTCCTCTACTCTGATACGCGGGTTAGAGACGATACCCCGACCAACGTAGCCCATTGACTAAATTTTACTCCCTTTTCGGGGATAAGTCCACCGGCCCGCAGCTTTGGCGGCCGGGGACGCCGAAAATATTTATTTTATTTTTAACAGCCTCCGGGCGTTGCCGCCGAGTATTTTCTCCATGGCTTCGGCGGGGATATCCATGGCCCTGACGCCGTCGAGATTAACGCGGATATAGGCCTCCCCGGCCTCGACGCCAAAGGGATAGTCCGAGCCGTACATCAGCCGGTCCGGCCCGAAGAAGGCGTAGCCGCAGGGATAGGCGCCGACGGTCCCGTCCACGGCCGTATCCCCGTAGATGTTGGCGTAGTAAGCGGAGAGGTGCTTCGGCAGCTTGTCCTTGAAGAAGCGGTTGAAGGTGGACTCCATCCTCTTGACGAAGTAGGGAATCATGGCCCCCATGTGATGGGCGACGACTTTCAGGTTGGGGAAGCGCTCGAAAACGCCGCCCATGATGAGCCGCCACACCGCCTGGGTGGTATCGAAGGGCCAGCCGAAGACGTGCATCATCCGCCAGCCCTTCTCCTGGTCCACCAGCGGGTAAGACTCCCAGTGGGCGGGGTGGATAAGGATGGGCAGGTCGTGCTGCACCAGTTTCTCGTAGAACGGGAAATACTCTTGGGAATCCAGGCCCTTACCGTTCTGGTTAGAGGAGAGCGTCACCCCGCGGCAGTCGAGCCCCGCGATGCAGCGCTCCAGCTCTCTGATAGCGCTTTTCACGTCCAGCAGGGACATCATGCAGATATTCACGAACCTCTTGGGGTAGGCCTTGCAGAGCGCGTAGTTATCGTCGTTGGAGACCCGGCATATTTCCGCGGCGTCCCTGGCATTGAATCCCATCAGTACGGGCGTGGTCTGGCTGAGCGCCTGGACATCGATGCCGTACTTGTCCATCAGCCCCAGCCGCACCCGGACGTCGGCATTCTCGGTGGGGTAAGGATACTGCTTGCCGGGCCCGTAATACCGGCTCTTTTCCATCATTTTCCCCACCGCCGCCGAGATATGGTGAGAGAAGACGTCAACAATCATTTAAATATTCCCCTTTCCCGGATTTGACTAAATTCTACAACATTTAGCTACTGGTCTGCCATCTCCGTGGGCGTTGAGACCCCGGCTAAACTCATTTACCAGCTATCCCTGAGACAGTATCAGTGTAAACACCGTTGCCCGCGGATACTAGCTAACCTATGATGTCACTATTAAGTTTACTCTGGAGATACTTTAACCCGACCGATGCCCGCCACGGGCACTCTGACAACATACGCCGTGATTAAAGGAGACAGACCGATGGCCGTAGCCGTTAAAGTACCTCACGCTGATAAGAAAGGAAATGGCGCCGGGGCAGCCGCGCCGCCGGCCCCCGGGGTTGTTTACAGTCCGGGACTGGGCTACCGTCCCTTCAGCGCCCCACCCCTGAAAAACTACGCCCCCATCATCGGTAACGAGAGAATGGAGAGGGTGCAGCGGGCCGCCGAACGACTCAAGGGCCGGCGCGTCCTGGAGATTAACGCCACCTCCCAGG
>MGNX01000108.1 GCA_001796935.1 Chloroflexi bacterium RBG_16_60_22 | reverse complement strand
GGGGCGTGCTCTTCGGGAGCACCATTATCTACCGCAAGGACCGGCGTAACCCGCTGACCGCCGCCGCCCTGGCCTTCAATAACTGGCGGGGCATCATGACCAACCGTGACGATGACGTCGATGTCCTCCGGGATTACCTGGCCCGTCTTTTCCGCGAGAGCGGCGTTCGGATTATCGGCTGCGAGGTGCTCTTCTGGGCCAGGAAATAAGGCCGTCCTTCGCCGTATGTTTACCGGCGCCCCGCCCGGGTGTATAATCAGGCCGGAATACTGAGGTTTGCCGGATATACCGCCTACGCCATCTCAAAGGGGGCTTAAAGTCTGGTAACGGAGGTGTTTGCCATGGAGCTTTCACCGGAGGAAAGACGAAGAATCTACGAAGAAGAGAAGGCCAGGATTGAGGCGCGGCAGCAGATAGAACAGGAAAAGCAGCAGATGTCCCAGGAGACCACGCTGAACCTCGCGCCGAACGTTGCCGGGTGGCTGTGCTACCTGGGTGCCTGGGTGAGCGGCATCATCATCTTTGTCCTGGAGCAGAAAAACGGCTGGATACGCTTCCACGCCGCGCAGTCCATCGTCACCTTCGGCACCCTGGCCGTGGCCAGTATCATCCTGGGGTGGATACCCGTCATCGGCACCGTCTTCTCCGTCATCATCGGCATCACCGGCTTTATCCTGTGGATAGTCCTCATGGTCAAGGCCTACAACGGCGAGCGTTTCAAGCTGGCCTGGGCGGGTGATATCGCCGAGAGGATGGCCGGTGTCACCGTGGCCACCACCGGTTACCGCCGGCCGCCGGAGTCGCCGCGGTCGGCGGCCCCTCCCCAAAAGAAGGAAACGCCCCCCGCCGCCGGGGAGGACATCGACGAGAAAATCAGCCGTAAGGTGGAGGAGTTCTTCGAGAGGAAGCATGCCGGGAGGGTAACGGCCTCGGCGTTTGCCATCGCCTGGAGCATTGCCCTGCTCATCTTTTTCAATTTCTTCTACGAATACGTCGCTTACTACAACGCCAGCACGGCGGGCAGTATCGTCACCTGGACGCGGTACACCTTTTTTACCCGGGAAATCGCCCAGTGGCTGCCGATATTGAACACGACCCTGGCGATATCCATCGCCGGCCACGTCGTTATCATCATCCATGACCGTTACCTGCTGCGGAAAATGGTGCTCTTCATCATCGACATCTTCGGGCTGGCGACGGTGCTGAGCCTGTTGACGATTTTCCCCTTCGACTTCAGCGTGATACCCGGCGCGGCGGCCGCCGCCGCCACCAACGTGGGCGTGACGGTGGTCCTGATACTTATCGCCGTGGGCATCGGCATCAGCCTGCTGGTGAGGCTGGTGAAAATGCTGGTGGACCTCATCCGGGGGACGACGCAGTACCGGTAATCCGGGGGGCTAGGGGACGGCGGCGGGAACGATTGGGGTGACCGCCTCTGTTCCCGGCTCGGCTTCCAGGTCGTCCCTTGATGCTGTGGCCAGCCGGGCCAGTTTCATGTCAACCTTTCCTGCCGTCTTCCGCCTGAAACATCAAGAACTGTAAAGTCGTATCGCCTGTTGCGGGCAGGCCCTCACGCACTCACCGCAGGCACGGCAGAAAGAGGGCTCCGGCATCGGAATCTCGTGGGGGGCTTCCTGCCTCAGCAGCCCGGAAGGACATGCCCGCTCGGCCAGGCAAACGCCGCCCTCGCACGCCTCCGGATGACAGCGGTCATAGTCCACCAGGGCCATCTTCCTCGCCATTTGCATCATTGCTTCGTCTCTCTCAATCGGTTCCCGTGAGCCAACTGGCTCAACAGGAGCTGCCTCAGGTGGGAAAAATGGCGCCACCCCCTGACGAGCTCTGGCTGAAAAAGGGCGACAGCACTCTCACCGGGTCCCTGGAACCGCACCTCGGGCACTCGACTTCGCTGTCGGCATCATATATTCCCCGGAATTGCTCGAACTTTTCGCCGCATCGGCGGCACTTGTAAGCGTATATCGGCATGTCTCCCCCAACTGAGTGTGAAATCACTTTCAGCTCGCCTAAGTTTAGCTCAGGCAAACCTGGGCCGTATGTGATTTTTGTCGCTAATGAGCCGCCCTTACTTTTAATTCTCCCATAGAATCATTAATAAATCGATTCGCTATTGACTTTATCGTGTTTTTTCTTTACCATTTTTCCGTATGGTGGTATAATAACCAGAAACTGCCCGTCCCTTGACGGCTCACGGCTTATACCTGTACCGGAAGGGAGGTGATAACTATAAGCCTATAACCGATTCCTTCCCGATTTTCCAGAAGCGATTTTCCGAATCTTAAAGGAGGCTATAAGTAATAAGGATGAAAAAGATTTTACTGATTTGTCTGGCACTGGTGATGGGTGTCACCCTCATCCTCGTTGGCTGCGGCCAGAAAGCCGCCCCGGCGCCCGGACCGGCCCCGGCGGCCCCGGCGGCACCGGCAGCACCGGCTCCGGCTCCGGCCCCCCAAAAGTATGAGTTCATCTACACCGACCACGCTCCGCCGACGGCCGGCGGTAACGTGCTGATGCACGAGTGGTACTTGCCGAGGCTGAAAGAGATGCTCGGCCCCGAACTGGGCAACAAGGTCGAGTTCACCTGGTACCATGCCTCGTCACTGTTCCCCTATCAGGACCAGATTAACGCCGTCGAGCAGGGCCTGGCCGATATCTGCACCTGGGTTAACTCCTGGGAGATTGAACGGGCGCCCCTTAACGACGTGATGAGTCTGCCGTTCATGGGGTTCCAGAGCTCGGGCATTGGCACCCAGGCCTGGGAAGCCCTGAACATCACCATTCCCGAGGTGGCTGCCGAGTACAAGGGTTTCGAGGTGCTCGGACGGTGGAACGGCCTGAAGCGCTACATCGGCACCAATGCCGGCGCGCTGAGGACTCCCACCGACTACAAAGGCCACAAGATAATCGCTTCCGGTATCATCGGCGAGATTGTACAGAGTTTCGGCGGTGCGGCGCTGCAGCTGGCCCCGGCCGACTGGTATACCTCGCTCGACCGCGGCCTGGCCGATACCCTCATCGTCGGCATGAGCATGTACCCCATGTTCAAACTGACTGAGGTCCTCGATTACGCCGTGTCCTTCCCCTCGGGCGATTTCGGGTACACCGGCACCAACTGGGTGATGGGCGAAAAGAAATTCAAGAGCCTGCCCATCGAGATGCAGGGTGCCTTCAAGGCGCTGCGTGCCGAGTTCGTCGCTCAAATGGTCGCCGTTGACGCCCGCGAAACTGCCAAGGGCATCCGGGCTTTCATCGACTCCGGCGGCAAGCTGGAGACGCTGACGGCCGCCGAAGAGCAGGCATGGATTGACGTTGCCTCCCCGTTCCACCAGAAGTGGATACAGGGCAACGAAGCTAAGGGCAGACCGGGACAGAAGGTCTATGATGCCATCAAGAACTGGATTGGCATCTACCGCCAGGGCCTGGCCACCCAGGGTATTGGCGGCTAACCGCTACTGAACTATTGAGGCTGGCCCGACGCGCGGCCGCAACGGCCCGCATCCCGCCGGGTCAGCCTCATCTTTTCACCCGGGAAAAGGCAGGGCCGGCCCCGCTGGTTAAACAGGACCGGCCCCTTTCATGACAGACTCTGCTGCTGATTGCTTAATACTTCGCCACTATCTGCTTCAGTCCGTCGTAGACCTGCTGGGCGGGCCAGCCCTTGGCTGTGGCATCCGCAATCCAGCTCTGGTGATATGGTTCCACAAGTTTAGCCCACAACTGGATTTCTTCCGGCGTCAGGTAGTCGGAGATATGGCCCCAGTCCCTGGCGGCCTTCACGGCTTTATCGATAAGGTCTAGATCAGCCGTGGTGGACTCATCATTTACCCACTGGTAGACGTCCACGATTATCTTCTGGTACTCCGCGGGTATCTGGTTCCAGGAATCGAGATTGGCCATGAAGCCGATGGGACTCATCTGGATGCCGCCGTCACCGTAGAGGGTATGGAACTTGAACAGCTCCAGGGTATGAAAGTCGTAAACGGCCGGCCAGTGGACAAACTGCCCCTCGACGAGTCCTCTCTCCAGGGACATGTACCAGTCCGGCGGGCCCATCATCACGCCGGCCGCCCCGACCTGACTGAGCATATCCACCAGGGATGCCCCGGCGATAACCTTCATGCCCTTGAGGTCGTCGGGGAGGGCCGCAAACCGCTTGACGAGATGCAGCTGGGTGGGCGGCATCATGCGGACGGTCAGCCACTTGGCGTTGGCCTTGGTGTTCTCCCGGTCCAGCTCGGGGAACTTTTGCCGGAGCTCGTTATAAATCTTGGTGCCGCTGGGCATATCAGGGAGACCCATGAAAGGCAGGGCGATAGCCTGGTTAATATCATGGACACCCTGGGTGGCCCCGATAACGTAAAGCGACAGGTCGGCGATACCGGCCGAGATGCCCCGGAAGGTATCCCCGTACTTCAACAGGGACTGGTTGAAGTAGTTGGTAACGATTACCTTGCCGCCGGTCCTCTCTTCAATCATCTCCGCCGCCTGGATATGCAGCTTGCCGATGGTAATCGCCGAGGGACCCCAGTCGTTAAATTTCAGATAGTAAATTTTTCCCGGCTTTGCCGCGGGTGCGGAGGGCGCCGGGGCCTGGGTCTGGGCGGTAATGGTCTGGGGACCCTGGGGGGCGGGGGCCGGATTCAGTACCGTGGCCTGGCCGGGGGCTGGTGCGGCCTGCTGCGCACATCCGGTGAAGACCAGCACGGCGGCCAGGACAACCATCAGCGGGATTAATACCAGTCTCTTCATCACCTTTTCCTCCTTAATCATCAATATCATTTCCGGTTAAGCCTGTGAAACCCGTACTGCTTATCTTCTGGGTTGTGGCACCTCCTTCCCTGCTTCCGCTGTAACCAGGACTTATCTCAATATATTCGGCAGTAGCAATTATTCAACCGTCCATCCGGCCTTTCGGCTAACCAGCTACGAAGAACGCCAGTTTTTATCGGCTCATTATATTCACCATTGATTTTAAATGTCAAGGAATATGCCTCACTGAACCGGTTTTCCCCCCGACTTCAAGTCTCGTAATATGGAGGGGATAAATTTGACACGGCGGCGGGGTATCCTATATGCTTTTCACTGATATCACGTTGAAAAAGCACCGCATCACCGGCGAAGGAGGTAAATAAATGAAGACGATTAAGGAAGCGACCCGAGATACCAGAGTAGCCTGCGAGGCCGACGTCGTGGTGGTGGGGGGCGGTCCCGGGGGAATCGGGGCGGCGGTATCCGCCGCCAGGAACGGCGCCAGCACGGTGCTCATCGAAAGGTACGGTGTCCTGGGCGGCATGGGCACGGGAGGCCTGGTTACTATTATTCCCAATATGAGTGATATCAACGGCAAGCAGCAGATTGCCGGCATCTGCGAGGAATGGATAGAGAGGCTCCGCGTCAGGGATGCCGTGGCCGCCCCTAAAAAAGAAGAATGGGGCGTTACCGATAAGGAACTCGTTAAATACTATTTCAACCGGATTTTCTTTTACATACGCCAGGACAGGGTCTGCTACAGCGCCGTCATCGACGCCGAAATTTCCAAATGCGTCCTCAATGACATGGTTCAAGAGGCCGGCGTCAAGACCTACCTGCACTCCTGGGGCACCGAGCCCATCATGGAAGGCAACGAGTGTCGGGGCGTCATCTTCGAGAGCAAGTCGGGCCGGCAGGCGGTGCTGGGCAAGGTTGTCATCGACGCTACCGGCGATGGCGACCTCCTCCCCTATGCCGGTATCGAGTTCGAGGACAATATCCCCGCCAATTTCAGGATTGCCAACCTGGCACTGTGCTTCTGGATTGCCGGTGTCGACCTCCGCAGAGCCGAGGACTTCAAGAATAATCAACCTGATGCTTTTGCCGCCATGCAGCGCGAATGCCTGAAACTCGGGGGGTTCCCCGGCTATCTCAAGAGCTGCCTCAATAACCAGGAGAGCGTCGTCTGGATTCACAACCGCTACCCGAACAAGAGCCAGGTGGATGTCGAAGAGCTGACCCGCATCGAGTTCGAGGGACGTAAGAAGATGCTGAAGACCTATGACTTCTGGAAGAAAAATTTCCCCGGCTTCGAGAAGAGCTTCATCGTCCTGACCGCCCCGCAGCTGGGCACGCGGAGCAGTCGGCGCCTGATTGGCGAATACAAGCTGACCAAGGCGGACATGGCCAACAACGAGCCGTTCGAGGACACCATCGCCATCTTCCCGGACCTCGACCGCGGTCAGGAATCGGTGGACCACCCCAACATGTTCATACCCTTCCGCTGCCTCCAGCCCAGGAACGTGGACAACCTGCTGGTGGCCTGCCGCGCCTTCTCGTCGGACGAGCACGTCCAGGAGTTTTTCAACCTCATCCCGCACTGCATCGCCTTCGGCGAGGCGGCCGGCACGGCCTCGGCCCTGGCCCTTCAGGCCGGCGTCAGCCCCAAGAAGGTGAACTTCGCCGACCTGCGCGCCCGGCTCATCAAGCAGGGCGTCCCCCTGCCGGATGTCAGGGCGGGCGTACGGTAATAGACTAATAGCGGCCAGCACCTAACCGCCGCCCTGGGCACCAACAGGGGGCAGTAATTAGTCTTGCGATGGAGGTTACCCATGGCAAAGCGACCTTCAGTCAGAACGATTACGGAACCCGCCCGGGAAATCAAGGTCTGCCGGGAGGCGGACGTGGTGGTGGTGGGCGGCGGTCCCGGCGGCATCGGCTCGGCGATTGCCGCGGCGCGTAGCGGGGCGAAAACCGTCCTCATCGAGCGCTACGGCCACCTCGGCGGCATGGCCACCGGGGGGCTGGTCAACATCATCCCCAACCTCAGCGATATCTACGGGAAGCAGCACCTCTACGGCCTCAACCAGGAGCTCATCGACCGGCTGGACCGGAGGGGCGGCACTTCCTACCCGAAGAAGGAGGACTGGGGCACCACCGACAGGAAGGTGGTCGATTACTACCTGGACGCCAACCTCGGGTGGTTCCATGTCCGCCACGACTACAAGACCGATAAGCAGCGGGTGCACTACACGGCCGTCGTCGACCCCGAGATACTCAAGGACGAGCTCAACGACATGGTGCTGGAGGCGGGGGTCGATTTGCTGCTGCACTCCTGGGGTACCCGCACGATAACCGACGGGAACACCGTCCGGGGCGTCTACTTCGAGAGCAAGTCCGGGCGGCAGGCCATCCTCGGCAAGGTTATCATCGATGCCACCGGCGATGGCGATATCTTCGTCTCCGCCGGGGCGGAGATGGATAACGACTGCGATAACAAGCGCCGCACCGCCTGGCTGGCCCTGGTCTTCTGGATGGCCAACGTCGATATCAGGAAGCTCGACCACTTCCGGGCGTCCCAGCCGGATAAATGGGGCGAGCTTTTGCAGGAGCTGTCCAGGCTCGGCGGCTACCCCAACTTCTTCAAGGGCATCCTCCGCAACCAGCCCGGAGTCCTCTGGTACCACTGCATGCAGCCCCAGCCGGAGCGCACCGACGCCATGGACGTGGAGCAGCTGACCCGGATAGACATCAAGTCCCGCAAGCGCGCCCTCGTCACCTACGACTTCATGAAGAAGCATGTCCCCGGTTTCGAGAATGCCTACATCATGCTCACCGCACCCCAGCTGGGCACCCAGGGGGGCCGGCGCATCGTCGGGGAGTACACCCTCAGCGAGAAGGACCTGGAAACGGACGAGGTCTTCCCGGATACCATCGCCGTGCTGGCCAATAACGACTTCGGGGAGATTTCCTCGAACCACCCCGCCCTCTGCATCCCCTACCGCTGCCTGGTGCCGAAGCGGGTGGACGGCCTGCTGGTGGCCGGCCGCGCCTTCTCCTCCGCCGATACCGTCAACGAGACCTTCAACATCATCCCGCACTGCATCGCCTACGGCCAGGCGGCCGGCACGGCGGCGGCCATGGCGGCCAGGGACGGCATCCAGCCGAGAAAAGTGGACTATACAGCCCTGCGGGAGAACCTGGGGAAGCAGGGCGTGAACCTGCCGAAAATCAAGTAACGTTACGGGAGGGGTCAAGACAATGAGCAATATCACCGAGGAACTGGCCGGATTTTCCGTTAAAACGAAGTACGCCGACTTACCCGAGCCCGTGGTGCGCGAGTCCAGGCTGCTGCTGATGGACTCCATCGGCAATGCGCTGGCCGGGCTGACCCTCGACCCGGGTAAGATGGCCGTCGCCCTGGCCAAACGTCTCGGCGGGCCGCCGGAATCTTCCATCATCGGCCTGGGGGACAAGGTCTCCTGCACCAGCGCCGCCTTCGCCAACGCCCAGCTGGTCAACACCCCGGACTTTGACGCCCTCATGCCGGGCGGCCACGCCCCGGCCTACATCGTCCCCTCCGTGCTGGCCGTGGCGGAGAGTACCGGGGCCTCCGGCAAGGACCTGATACTGGCCACGGCGCTCGGCTTCGAGGTCGGGGCCAGGGTCTTGAGCGGCATGCTGGACGCCTCGCCGATAGGCACCAAACCCTTCCGCTGGCCGGAGCGGACGGGCTACGCCAACTGCAACCTCGGGGTAGCCGCCGGCGCGGGACGGCTCCTCAAGCTCGATAAAGGTAAAATGACCCACGCGCTGGGCCTCGCCGCCCACCTGAGCCAGGTGCTGACCTGGGTGCGCTCTTCCTTCAGCGAGCACCGCCCCATGACCAAGTACGGCGTGCCGGGGTGGCAGAACACCGGCGGCATCATGGCGGCGCTCTGGGCAGAGATGGGTTACATGGGCGATACCACCGTCTTCGACCCCCCGGACAAGGGCTTCTGGAAGTTCGCCGGCTACGGCAGCTGGAGCCCGGAGAACGTCACCACCGACCTCGGCAAGAGCTGGCTCTTCGTCACCCGGGTTAACTATAAGCCCTACCCCTGCTGCCGGGTGCTCCACCCCGCCCTCGAGATTCTGCAAAACATCATGAAGCAGAACAACCTCGGGCCGGAGGACATCCAGAGCGTCAAGGGCTATCTCCCCCGCACCGTCGAGGCCCCCCTCTTCCAGAACCGGGAGCTGACCAACACCGTCGATTTCCAGTTCGGGCTGCCCTACGTCCTGGCGGTGGTCGCCCACGGCATCCGGCCGGGCGTGGAGTGGCAGGACATGGACACCCTGCGCTCGCCGGAAATCCAGTCGTTTGCTAAAAAAGTCAGCGTGATAGTCCATCCTCAAACGGAGACGGAGCCCCAGCTCACCACTCTGGAGGTCAGGGCCAAAGGCAAGACCTTCAAGGAAGACCGGAAGATGCCCCACGGCTCCACCGAGTCCCCCCTGACCGTAGACGAGCTGGTGGCCAAGTTCCGCCACAACGCCCAGCGGGCGCTGACCATCGATAAAATAAACGGGGCAGTGGAGATACTCCTCAACCTGGAGAAAGCGAGCGTCCCGGAGCTTATCCGGGAGATTACGCTGTAAAATGAGCGATACTGAAGGCAAGACCGCCATCGAGGCCATATCGGAAAACGTCGTCGAGACGCGCTTTGAGGACTTCGACGACGACACGCTGGACCTGGCCAAAAAGCGCATCATCGACGTCCTCGGCTGTGTCATCGGCGGAGCCGATGCCCCCGGCAACGCCGCCCTGCTCGACCTCCTCCGGGAATGGGGCGGCAAAACCGAGTCCACCATCTTCGTCCGCGGCGGCAAGGCGCCCGCCCAGAACGTGGCCATGCTCAACGCCATCATGGCCCGCTCTTACGATTTCGAGGTGATGTCCTACGTTATCGACGGCCAGGTGTTTCCTTCCCACCACGCCGCCACGCTGGTGCCCACCGCCCTGGCGCTGGGCGAGGCGCAAAAAGTCAGCGGCAGGGAGCTGCTGACCGCGATGCTGGTGGGCGATGACGTTGCCGCCAGGGTCCAGGCCGCCTCCGCCGAGCACCCCATCGGGCTGGGCTGGGACGGCTGCGGCACGCTGAGCCACCTCGGGGCCGCGGCCACGGCGGGCCGGCTGCTCAAGCTGGACGCGCACCGGATGCGGCACGCCTTCGGCATCGTGCTCAACCTGATAGCCGCCGCCATCCAGAGCATCTGGGACGGGGCTACCACCTTCAAGCTCGGCCAGGGCACGGCCGCCCGCCACGGCATCTTCGCCGCCGAGCTGGCCGCCAGAGGGTGGACGGGGGTGGAAGACGCCTTGCAGAGTCGGTTCGGCTACTTTTTCCTCTACGCCAAGGGCTGCAAGGACCCGTCCATCCTCACCCGTGACCTGGGGAAGAAATACTACGGCGAGGCCTATTTCAAGCCCTACCCCTGCGGCATGCCCAACCACATCGCCATCAACTGCGCCCTGGAGCTCGTCCGCAAACACGATATCAGCACCGACGACATCGCCGAGGTTATCCTCACCGTGCCCCCGGGAACCCTCCAGCGCAGCTACTACGCCAAGCCGTTCGTTATCCGGGAGTTCCCCCACGGGGACGCCATTTTCAGCTACCCCTATACCGTGGCCACCGCCCTGCTCAGGAAGAGCGTGGGGCTGCCCAACTTTACCGAGGAAGCCATCCTCGACCCCCGAGCCAGCGAGCTGACCGCCAGGACGAAGATGATTGAGCCAGCCAGCGCCTCGGAACGCTGGGCCATCACCCTCCAGGTAAAGATGAAGGACGGGCGGGAGTTCACCGAGTCAGGCTTGCTCAACCGCGACTGGACCCAAAAGCCCGCTCCCCTGAAGCAGGTCACGGACAAGTTCTGGCACCAGGTGGACTTCTCGCAGACGGTCTCGCGTAAAAATGCCGCCAGATTGCTGGAGATGCTCCAGGACCTGGAAGACATTGACGACGTCAGCCGCATCGTCAGGCTGATGGTGGCCTAGACCGTTCCTCAGGAGTCGCGACCGGCCGCCGTCTTTTGCAGCGCCTTCAGGACTTCCTTATAGCCCAGCTCGAAAGCCTTGAGGTTGGTGTCGGCCGCCCGGGCCGGAAAGCGCCCCCGGATGACCTCCCTGGCGGTATCGGTGTCCACCGGCACCAGGCCGGTCCCGTATAAAGCCCCCAGCATGACCACGTTCATCGATTGCAGGCTGCCGGCCTTCTCGGCCAGCCCGGCGGCGTCCACCGTGATAACACGGTCGGTAACTTTTTTTAGTCCGGCCAGTATCTGCTTCAGGGTGGGATAGCCGCTCTTGCCCAGGAACACGGTAAAGGGCAATACCGTCCGGGTGTTGACTACCACCACGCTGGACTTCCCCAGGTACTGAATATTACGGAGTGCCTCCGACGGCTCCACGGCGATGAGGACATCGCACCTGCCTTCCGGCGTCAGCGCCGAGGCCACACCGTGTCCCAGGCGGATATTGCTGAAAACGGAGCCTCCCCGCTGCGCCATCCCCAGGACCTCGGAGCCCCTCACCTGAATACCACTCCGGACGGCGGCGTTGCCGAGCAGCTCGGACATCAGTACCACGCCCTGACCCCCGACCCCGCCTATTATTATGTTAAGCTCTTTCGTCGCGGCCATCTTTCGCTCCCGGTAAAAAGATTGCGTCGTGCGGGCAGACCTGGGCGCAGACCCCGCAGCCGGGACAGCTCTCCTGGTCTATCTTTACCCTGTCGTCCTCCGTAATCAGGGCGGGACAGCCCGTCAAATCGATGCAGATATGGCAGTCGCAGGAAAGGCAGCGCTTTGCCTCCCGCACCGCTTCCTCCTGGCTTAACCCCAGCTCCACCTCCCGGAAGTTGCCGCGCCGCTGCGCCACCGGCAGCAGGGGCATGTCCAGCCGGGACTCCGGGGTAATGCCGAACGTATCGACGATAAGCTTGCTCTCGAAGACGGCCTCCCCTTCCCGGCCGGTGTCCAGTTGCTCGCCCTTGAGGAAACGGTCGATGGACACGGCCGCTTTCCGTCCCGCCGCCATCGCCTGGATGACCGTGGCCGGTCCGGTCACGGCGTCGCCGCCGGCGAACACGCCGGGGATGCCGGTCTCCAGCGTCAGGGGGTCGGCCTTGACCAGTCCGTCCTTGACCGCTTTGGTCATGTCCCCGGTCATCAAAGCCAGGTCCGGCTCTTCGCCGACGGCGGCGATTATCAGGTCGGCCGCCACGGTGAACTCCGAGCCGGCTACCGGCACCGGGCGGCGCCGCCCGCTCTTGTCCGGCTCGCCCAGCTTCATCTTGATACACTCCAGCCCGGACACTTTGTTACCTTTAAGAACAACCTTGTTCGGGCCGGCCAGCAGCCTTATTTTCACGCCCTCGCTCTCGGCCCCGGCTATCTCCTCGGCGATGGCCGGCATCTCCGCCCGGGAGCGCCGGTAAACGATGGTGACATCAGGGCAGCCCAGCCGCACGCCGGTCCGGGCGCAGTCGATGGCCACGTTGCCGCCCCCCACCACCGCCACCCTGTCCGGTACGGCTACCTTCTGGCCGGTGTTCACCTTGAGGAGGAACTCGGTGCCGTCGATGACGCCCGGGGCTTTCTCGTTCTCGATGCCGAGGTTCCGGCCTCTATGGGCGCCCACGGCGATGAACACGGCGTGGTAGTCTTTCTTGAGGTCGGACATTTTGACGTCCTTCCCCACCCTGGTATTCAGCTTTATCTCCACGCCCAGCTTCTTGATGATGGCCGTCTCTTTGTCCAGGATGTCCCGGGGGAGGCGGAACTCGGGTATGCCCACCGCCATCATGCCACCCAGCCTGGGGAGGGCTTCGAAGATGGTCACTTTATAGCCGGCCTTGCGCAAATCGTAGGCGGCCATGATGCCGGCCGGACCGCCGCCCACGATGGCTACTTTTTCCTTCTTCTCCGCCTTGACGGAGTAGCCTTCTTTATATTTACCGAAGTCGGACGCCGCCCGCTTGAGGGCATTGATGGCGATGGCCTCCTCCACCTCCGCCCGCTGGCACCTGGCCTCGCAGGGGCGGGTGCAGATGCGCCCGATGATGGCGGGGAAGGGCAAAGTCTGCTTGATGATGGCCAGCGCCTCGTTGAATTTGCCCTCCTTAATCAGGCGGGTATAGCCGCGGATATCGATGTGCAGGGGGCAGGTGGCCTGGCAGTACGGCGGAGCGCCGGCCAGGCATTTCTCTTCCTCTACCTCCCAGGGGACAGTCTTAACGCCCTGCTTCCGCTTCTCCCGCTGGTCCAGGATACCGCAAAGCCGGCGGGCGACGATGACCGAAGGCCCGTCGAACCTCAGGGCTTTATCCAGCGTCTCGATAAGCTTCGGCAGGTCGAAGGAGTCCACCACCTCGACGAACTTCACGCCGCTGGCCCGGGCGATGTCCTCAATCTTGATGTCCACGGAGACATCCCCCGAGGCGCCGGGGTGGGGCTGAAATCCGGTCATGCCGGTGGTGGCGTTATCCATCACCACCATCGTCACCCGGGACTTGTTGTAAACGGCGTTAATCATCGGGGGGATGCCGGAGTGGAAAAAGGTGGAGTCGCCGAGATGGGCCACCACCGGGGCATCCACCACGTGGGCAAAGCCGTTGGCCAGCCCGAAAGCGCCACCCATGCAGACGGCGACGTCGTCCGAGTTGAGCGGCGGGTTAGCCGCCAGGGCGTAGCAGCCGATGTCACCCGTCTTGACCGGCTCCCGGCCGGTCTCCTGCTGGTAGCGCCGGCAGGCGATGTTGATAGCATAGGCGGTGGCCCGGTGGGGACACCCGGCGCACATGGTGGGGGGACGCAGGGGCAGCAGGGACTGCGTCTCCGCCTTTATCCTGTCCAGCATAGCGAAGTCCACCGGCGGCAAGGCCCCGGTCAGCTTTGAAAGCGCCTCGGAGACCTGCCGGGTGGAAAGCTCCCCGACCACTGACAGCATATCCTTGCCGTGGACTTTCGTGGTGAGGCCGGCGTCCTTGGCGACTACCTTGACGGCTTCCTCCACGAAGGGCTCCAGCTCCTCCACCACCAGGACCTCCGGCACCGCCTTAAGCATCTGCTTCGTCAGCTCCGCGGGCAGCGGGTACGGTGTGCCGACCTTCAGCACCGATACCTTGTCCTCGAGCCCGAGCCACTGGACAGCCTCGATGGCGTAGCCGTAAGCAATGCCGGTGGCGATGATGCCCAGCTTCGCGTTTTTCTTCAGCGTCAGGCGGTTATAGGGCCAGGCATCCACCGCCTGCCGGATTTTTTCCATCCGCGCCACCACCAGGCGGCGGTTGTTGCGGAAATTCGCCGGCAGGCAGACGAGCCGGCCGGGGTCCTTGACGAACTTCCCCGCCCGTTTCTCCCGCTCAATCTCCCCGAAAACGATATCGCTGCGGCCGTGGCCCAGGCGGGTCACCGAGCGCAACATGAACATCTGGTTGAACTCCTCGGAGAGGCGGAAGGCGTTGGCCATCATGTCCTTGGCCTCCTGGGCGGAGGACGGCTCCAGCACCGGTATATAGGCCTGCCGGGCGATGTAGCGGTTGTCCTGCTCATTCTGGGAGCTCCACTGGCCGGGGTCGTCGGCGGAAATCAGCACCAGGCCTCCGCGGGCACCCATGTAGCTGGCCGACATCAACGGGTCGTGGGCCACGTTGACGCCCACGTGCTTCATTATCGCCAGGGACTTCAGCCCGGAGATAGAAGCGGCCATGGCCACCTCCATGGCCACCTTCTCGTTTACCGACCACTCGGCGTAGAAGCCCATCCTGTCGGCCATGCCCACCAGGGCCTCGGTGATTTCACTGGAAGGCGTGCCGGGGTAGGAAGCCACCACCTGGACACCGGCCTCGATGGCCCCCCGGGCGATGGCCTCATTGCCCAGCATGAAGAGTCGGGCGCCGGGGGCATCGGAGGTAATCGTTATTTCAGCGACTTTGCTCAATACGCTCCTCCTGACGTCACGCCACCCTGAAGGCGATTGATTTACAGGTAACGCGGCGGACGGTCTCTCTAACGATGGCGGGAAGCTGACTTTCATTTTTATTTTACACGCTAACGAACGTCATTGGCAAACTTGACTTGCCCTGGCGGCAGCAGGGATAATTTAACCAGAACGGTACGCTGACAGCCGTGAAAGACTTAAGGAGGAGCAGTTAATGGACATTCTTGATGCCATCCGGGAGCGCCGGGCGTGCCGGGCCTTCAAGCCCGACCCCATCCCCAATGCGGTACTGAAGAAGGTAATAGAGCAGGCGTTGAAAGCCCCGTCCTGGGCCAACACCCAGCCCTGGGAATTCGCCGTAGTCACCGGAAAGCCCCTCAAGGCGATACAGGACGGGTTCATGGCCCGGGGGGTGAAAAACCCCACCCCGGACATCGCCCGACCCTACGAGTTCCCGGAGCCCTACATCAACCGTATCAGCGCCCTTAACCCTGGCCGGCCGGAGCTGACCCAGGAAGAGCGGGAGCAACGCATCCTGGTGAACTTTACACACTACGGCGCCCCGGCCGTGATTTATCTCCTCGTCGGGAGGGACTTCTTCTACCAGAGCAAAGGGATTAACGTATGGTCGATTTACGACTGCGGTCTGGCCTGTGAGAACCTCATGCTGGCGGCCGTCAACGAAGGACTGGCCACGGTGGTCCAGGCACAGGCGGTCACCTACCCGGATATTGTCCGCAAGGCAACGGGAATCCCCGAGTCCAAGCTCATCGCGATGGGCATCGCCATCGGCTATCCGGACTGGAAGGCCCCCCGTAACGAGCGCCGCTCCACACGGGATTCGATGGATTCCGTCGTCACCTGGTACGGCTTCCACTAAGGAAACGAGCCGGGGAAGCCGGGCGGCTGGCTCACCCCCTGGTCCGGGCAGGCTGTCGCCGGAGGTGGGGAGTCCGGTGGGACAGAGCGCGGCGCACCGAGCCCATGATACCCTGCGGTGCTATCAGCATGATGAAGACCAGGATGACGCCCTGAATGAGGAGACTGACTCCGCCGTACCTGGCCAGCAGGAAGTGCAGAAAAACGACGATAATGGCACCGACCGCCGGGCCCTCTTCCAGGCGTACCCCCCCGATGACGGTAGCCAGCATCAAGACCATGGTCCACCTGACGTTGAAGGCGCTGGTCGGCTCAATGAACCCCTGCTGGATATAGAAGGCGGCCCCGGCCAGTCCGGTGATGGCGGCGCTGCCGACGAAGGAGTAGAATTTCAGTTTGAAGACGTTTATCCCGGAACTGGCCGCGCTGCTGGCATTATCCCGGATGGCCGCCAGCCCCAGTCCCAGGTTGGAGCGCAGGATAAAGCGCATCATCAGCACCGAGCCGATGCAGATAATAAGCGTCAGCCAGTAGATATCCGTGGCGGGAATCGTCGTGGCCCCCTTCACCGCATAGCCGGCGCCCTTGCCGTACAGCAATCCTCCGACCGGTCGCCAGTTGAGAAAGAAAAGCCTCAGCAGTTCCGGTACGATTAAAGTGCCCACCGCGAAGTAGATACCGCTGAGCCGGAAGACGGGTATCGATATGATTACGGCAAACAGGGCGGCGATGATGGCCCCGGCAATCAGTCCCTGCCAGATAGGCAGCCCGACCCAGGTCATCAAGGCCAGGGTGTACCCGCCAATCCCGATAAAAGCCGGCTGGCACAGGGATATCAGGCCGCAGTAGCCGGCCAGCCAGTTCCACATGTTGGCCAGGGCCAGGTAGATAAAAAAGAGGAAGAGGTAAAGCAGCCAGTTTTGAGGCACCCCGATGAGCGGGAACAGCGCCAGCAGCACGGTGGCTATCAGCAGCGGTGCCAGGCCCCCTCTTAACCGGAACGGATTTACCTTCACTTGCCTCCTAACGGCCGAAGATGCCCTGCGGCCGTACTCCTAATACGATAAAGACGATAAGATAGGCGACGAACATCTGGGCGCCGGTACCGATGAAATAGCCGCCGAGAGTCTGGGCCAGCCCCATGACCAGGCCGCCGATGAATGTCCCCGCGATGCTGCCCAGGCCGCCCAGCACTACGACGCCGAAGGCGATGATGAGGAAAGAGACGCCCGACTGCGGCGTAAACGGGAAAGTTAGCCCGAGAAAGACACCGGCGATGGCAGCCAGGACCATGGCAATGGCAAAGGCGAACGCGTAAACGCGGTTGGCGTTGATGCCCATCAGCTGGGCCGCGCCGCGGTCCTGGGAGGCGGCGTTAATGGCCTGGCCCACGTAAGTCCTCTTCATGAATTCGCGGAGGGCCAGCATCACTATCAGGGAGACCGCAAAATCAAGCCCGTATACCAGCGGGACGTTAAGTCCGCCGATGCTGAAACTGAGCATCGCGTAAGAGGGGGTCAAGCCACGGGACAGCGGCGTCCAGACTATCTGGTAGAAATTCTGGAGGATAATGGAAATCCCGAAGGCGATAATCAGGGGAGCTTCCATGGATATTTTAAAAGCGCGGTTGAGCAGGTACCTCTGAATGGCGAACCCGATGACGAACATTACCGGCATCCCGATGACCAGGCTGAGAATGGGGTCCAGTCCGAAGGAGGTCATCATGCTAAAGGCCAGGTAGGTGCTCATCAGGACCAGGTCGCCGTGGGCCACGTTTATCAGCTTCATGACCCCGAAGACCAGGGAGAGACCCAGGGCCACCAGGGAGTACAGGCCGCCCAGCAATATACCCATGACGATGGGAGTGGATAAGTCAAGTAAAAGATTCATCTATATACCCATTCTCATCGACTTCAGGTGCCAAAGTAGGCTTTTTGCACCTTCTCTTCCTCGCGCAGCTCGGCCACGTTGCCGCTCAATACCACCCGCCCGCATTCCAGGATATAGGCCCGGTCGGCTTCCTTGAGACTTCGCCTCACGTTTTGCTCGACCAGAATGACGGTAATACCCCGGGCCCGGATTTCCCTCAGGACCCGGTAAAGCTCGTTGATGATTATCGGGCTGAGCCCGAGGGACAGCTCGTCAAAGAGCATGAGCTTCGGGTCGGACATCAGGCCGCGGCCAATCGCCAGCATCTGCCTTTCCCCCCCGCTCAGGGTCTTGGCCAGCTGGTTTTGTCGTTCTTTCAGAACGGGAAGGTGCTCGTAGACCAGCTCCAGGTTTTGCATTTTTTTACCACGGGCCTGGCTGTTATAGGAGCCGATGTTCAGGTTTTCCCGTACCGTCATGTTGGGGAAAGTCCTTCCCGCCTCAGGGACGAGGCAGACACCCCGCGACACGATATGAAAAGGCTCCAGGGTATTAATCCTTCTACCCTCAAATTCGATGCTGCCCCTGGCCGGGTGGATGACACCGGCGATAGTATTGAGCAGGGTGGACTTGCCGGCCCCGTTGGCACCGATAATGGCGACGATTTCCCCGGTATTAACGGTCAGGGATATTTCCCAGAGGGCCTGCAGTCCCCCGTAAAAAACGTTGATATCGCTTACCTTCAACAGCGGTTCTTCCGGCATCTTGTGGCTCTGCCTTTCCCTGATAGTTTTAACCTGTGCCGCGTGGCCGGTTTATTCCGGTTCGCCCAGGTAGGCCTCAATCACCTTCCTGTCCTTCATCACGTCACCCGGATTGCCTTCGGCGATTTTCTCGCCGCGGTCCATGACGATAATCCGGTCGACGGCTTCCGTCATTACCTTCATAACATGTTCAATCAGTAATATGGTCACGCCCGCCTGGCGTATGTTTCTCAGGATTTCCAGTATGCGCGGCAGCTCTTCTTCGGTCAGGCCCGCCGCCACTTCGTCAATCAGCAGCAGGGAGGGCCGGGTCGCCAGCACCCTGGCCAGCTCGAGCCTCTTTAGGGCCACCTCGTCCATGTCCAGGGTGACGGTATTCTTCTTGGGGGAAAGGTCAAGCTGCTCGAGTATTTCGTGGGCGGTCTTCTCCGCATCGGGCCGGGAAAGCCCCCGGCCGTAGATGGCGGCCACTATTATATTTTGCAGGGCGGTCAGCGTGGCGAACGGCTGGGGAATCTGGTAAGTCCTGGCGATGCCGAGGTGACAGATCCGGTGAGGGGAGAGCCCCCCGATGTTGCTACCCCGGAACCGTATTTTCCCGGAATCCGGCTTGTAGATACCGTAGATGATGTTTACCAGCGTGGTCTTGCCGGCGCCGTTGGGGCCCATCAGCCCGATGGCCTCTCCGGGCTGCACATCAAAGCTGAAATTCTTCACGGCCGTCAGTCCGCCGAAATGCTTGGTGACGCCGGCCACTGAAAGTACAGGTGTTTCCAATCTCTTGCCTCTTGCTGGCCAGGACAATAAAAGCCCCGGGAAATTCCGTGCCTTCTATGAATAATTAAGCAACAACTTCAGTTAAGGTTAACGCGTATTGCCGCCTGATTACTTGCAGCGAGCTTTCAGTTTTAGAATTACAGGGTAGGGCTCGGAACCGGGGCCCGAGCCCCACCCTATTCTGTGCTACCTGGACATTACTTATAAGGCATGGGGTACATCGGTTCAGCCGTCGCGGGATAGAAGTCGTGCGAGGAGGAAATAACCTTGAAGTCCCATTTCGCCGCAGTGTCCACCTTGAACCACTGGCCGAGGGCGATGGGGAACCCGCTGAACTGGAACTGGTCATACTTGGCCCGGCCGCGAATGGTCATGAGGTCAACCTGGGCTAGAGCGGCATTAACCGCATCCTTGTTGAGAGTGCCGGCTTTTTCAATGGCGTCAATTATGATTTGAACCTGACAGTAGCCAGAACCAACAAGCTGATGCGTCGGCAGGCCGGTCGCGGCCTTCCATCGCTCGTCGAGCGATACGGGGGTCGTATCGCCGATGCCCGGGGCTTTAATGGTGGGAACCCACTCGACCAGGGCCGCGATACCCCAGGGGAGGTCGCCGCCCCAGGCGGTGACATCGGAATACAGCATGGCGGCTTTTTCCGCGATGACAACCTTGGGCCGGTAGCCCTGTGTCTGGGCCTGCCGCCACAACGTCCCGAACCAGGGGGCAGGGGCGTTGCCAACAAGCAATTCAGCGTTATTATCTTTCCACTGTTTTATCATGGGCGTGAAGTCGGTGGTATCCAGGGGGGCGATACCCAGTTCCTTATCGGCACCCAGAACCGTGTAGCCCTTGCCCTGCAGTGCCGGCGTGAAGGCACCGTACCAGCCGCGTCCATCCGGGTCATCCGAGGCGAAGGCGCCCACTTTCTTGTTGGTCTGGCCGCCGTACTTATCAAGGAAGCCCCACCACACGTCCATCATGGTATATCCGGGTACATTCCTGAAATCGCCCGGGGTGAATGGAGCGCCGATATGGAAGCCGCTTTCCCAGGTGTAATTCCAGGGTCCGGCCGATTCCCTCAGGGCCTGGTTCGGCTCGAAGGGACCGGCAAAGCCGACGAACGGCGTCTTATGTCTTTCGGCCGCGGTGGCGATGGCGGCAATCATCTGAGGCCATTGCGGGGGAGAAACCAGGAAGTCTGACTTCTGGGTGGTCAATAAGTCTTCCGCCAGCGTTCCCGCCTTGGCCGGGTCGCTCTCGTTATCGAGGATTACCAGCTTGACAGGTATCCTTTTATCGTATTCCTTGACGTAGACCCCGCCAAGTTTGTTAATGTCCTCGACGGCTGCCTTCAGGCCGAAGGCACCGCCCTGACTGAAACCGGCCGCGGCGCCGGTTAACCCCATGGTGGTACCCAGAACAATT
This sequence comes from Chloroflexi bacterium RBG_16_60_22, assembly GCA_001796935.1. Taxonomy (GTDB): domain Bacteria; phylum Chloroflexota; class Dehalococcoidia; order Dehalococcoidales; family RBG-16-60-22; genus RBG-16-60-22. The sequence continues at coordinate 23,350 of MGNX01000108.1, read as the reverse complement.
TCACTTGGAGCTTGCGGGCCACTCTTGCAGGACGGCAATGCCGCCAACGACAACACCAGAACGACCAAGATAATCCCCACCGCTGCCACTTTGTGCCATAGTCTTTTCACCTTGTTCTCTCCTTTCTCTTTGTCTGGATACGCTCTCACCAGCCTGGTTTTAAAATTTGATGAAGTTATAATTGCTTACCTTGACTGTCAAGACTGCGTACTGCCGAAAAATCCTGTCTTATCTCTCTTTTATCACCTCCCTCTTTAACGCTTTATCAGAAAGTTGCCTTACTGATGCAAACTTTATTATTGCAGCTTATTTAAAATAACCTTTTTTGAAACGGTTGTCAACATAATACCCTGCCTACCGGCCCGGTTAAAATAGGCTGCCGAATAGAGATTCATCCCTGGTTCCCGGGCCTTTCCCTATTCTGTTGACAACCGGTAAGCCCTACGGTACTATATACTGGAATTTCCTCAAGACCTTTAAAAATCTAATGATATTCGGGGGGTTATTTCATGGACATCAATTTCGATTTTCACAATAAAATAGCCGTGGTAACCGGAGGCTCGAGGGGTATCGGTCTGGGATGCGCGGAAGCACTGTTGGAAAGGGGCGCCAAGGTGGCGGTGATTGGCCGCCAGCCCGAGACCGTGGCCAAGGCAACCAAGCAGCTGCAAAAGAAGGGCTTGGTCAAGGGTTACCAGCTCGATGTCCGGGATTTATCCGCCATCGGTCCCACCTTCGAGCGTATCAGGAAAGAAATGGGTGAAATCGACGTCATGGTGTGCAGCGCCGGTGTTGACCTCGGCCCGACTCCGGCCGATACCATTACCGAGGAACAGTGGGACTCCTTACACTCGGTAAATATTAAAGGGACCTTCTTCTGCATTCAGGCGGCCGGGCGCCAGTCCATGATACCGCGTAAGTCGGGGACCATCGTGGTGATTGCTTCGGTGGTCGGCGTCATCGGTGCGCCGAATTGCATCGGTTACAATACCAGCAAGGCCGCCGTGGTCCAGATGGTGCGTTCCGTGGCGGTGGAATGGGCCCAGCACAATATCCGCATTAATGCCGTGGGCCCTTCCTGGACCCTCACCGATATGGCGAAATTCGTCCTGGCCCATCCGGAATTTGAAAAGGCGGAAATGGCCAAGATACCCCTGCACCGCTGGGCCAAGGTTGAAGACATCGTTCCGGCCGTCATTTTCCTGGCCAGCCATCACTCCGGCATGATAACCGGCGATACCCTCCTGATTGACGGTGGATGGGCTGCCTACTGATTGCCGCGGCTGCCCCGGGATTAACGGTCACTAATAAGGAGGGACCTGAAATGGAAATGAAGACCTATAAATGTTATTCCGGGGGCGTCCCGATGCCGTGGGGAAAAGGCACCGTGGTCAGGGGAGCCGGGGGGTTCGTTTTCGTGGGGGGGATGACGGGGTGGATTGAGGGCTACAACCCCAAGTCGCCCGGATTTCACCAGGCCCCTACGGTGGCGGAGGGCGCCGCGGCCCAGACCAGGCTGGTGATGGAGAAGATTAAGGCCGCCCTGGAGGACATGGGCTCGTCGCTGGAGAACATCGTTAAGATGACCTACTATGTCAAAGGGCCTTTTCCGGACGGAGTGGGCCGGTCGTCAAACTGGCGCCTCGATGTCATCGATGAGTTTTTCCGGGAGCACTGCCCCCGCCTGTGCAGTGATGACAACCCGCCGCCCTCGGAGCTAATCGGCGTATCGAGCCTGGCCCACCCGGACATGGTGATAGAGATAGTCTGTATCGCCGCGCTCCCGGACTAGCCCAGCATGGTGTTGGGCAGTATGGTGACAATGATGGGTACGGCGATTAACAGGGCCAGGGTTACCAGCACCGGGAAGTACATCGGGAGGGCTGCCCTGAAGACACCCTCCACCGTAACCTCCGCGCCGGCCACGGCTTTTACTGTATAGACGCACAGGCCGAAGGGCGGGGTGATGGTACCCATGTTGAGCGCCACCGTAGTCAGCACCCCGAACCAGATAAGGTCAACACCGGCCGCGGCGATAATCGGGGCAAAGATGGGGACGGTGATGAACATGATGGACATGGCGTCGATAAAGCAGCCCAGCACGATGAAGATGACCAGGATTGCAATGACCACCATGGTAGGTGACAGCCCCGAGTTGACGACGATTCCCCCCAGCCATATGGGCAGGCCGCTGACGGTCAGCAGGCGGGAGAAGACGGTAGCCCCGATGATGACCAGGTTCAGCATGGCCGTGGTGAAGGCCGTATCTATCAGCGAGTCTTTCAGCTGACCTCCATTGAGTTTCCGGCGGGCGATGCATATCACCAGGGCGGCGAAGGCGCCCACGGCCGCCGCTTCGGTCGGTGTGAACACGCCGGAATAGATACCGCCGATGATGATAGCCGCCAGCACGAGCATCGGCCAGGCATTCAGGCTGGAGACTACCCGTTCCTTCCAGTTGTAAACGGTGAGTGACCGCGGGGCCAGTCCGGGGTTCCTCAACGCCATGATGAAAATACCCAGGGAAAGGGTGGCTGCCTGGAGAATACCGGGCAACACCCCGGCCATGAGCATCTTGGCGATAGACGCCTGGGCCAGCATACCGTATATTACCGCGTACAGGCTCGGAGGAATGAGCATGGCGATACCGGCCGACACCGCGATACTGGCGCAGGCAAAATTGGGGTCGTACCCCTCTTTCTTCATCTCCGGGTAGCTCACCTTGGTGAAAACGGAGGAGGCGGCCACCGAGGAGCCGGAGGTAGCCCCGAAGGCGGTACACGCCCACACGGTGGCGATGCCCAGGCCTCCCCGGAACCTCCCCACCCAGCTGTTGATGGCCCGGTAAGCCGATTCGCTGATGCCGCCGTAAAGGCTGAACATCCCCATAAGGATAAACAGGGGGACCACGGAAAGCTCGTATATCGAGATGGAATAATACGGGGTGGATTTCAGCAAACCGAAGACCGTGCTGAAGTTGCCGATGATGGCGAACGAGCCGATGGCACCGGCCAGCGCCAGGGCCAGGCCGATGTGCACCCCCAGGACGAGCAGGACAATCGCCAGGGCAAAGAAACCGACGGCAATAATCTCGGGGCTCATGGTTCCACACCAACCTGACGGCCAGTAAAGAGCTGACTGACGTGCCGGAAGAGGTCAATGACGTATTGTAAAAGAAGTGTAACCGAACCGATGGCGAGCCCGATTCTGGCGGGGAACAGCGGGACGGTCCAGGCGCCCATGGTGCTCTCTTTTATCGTCCAGGACTCGATGGCCCAGGACCAGCCCTGCCAGGTAATGATAGCGAAGAGGAAAAGCCCGATGAGCACGGTAAGCAGGTCGAGAGTAGCCTTACCGCGGGGGCCGAACTGCGCCCAGAGGAACCCCAGCCGCATATGGCCCCCGCGGGACTGAACGTAGGCAATTCCCCAAAAGGTGATATATATCAAGAAGATTAAGGACAGCTCATAGGCAGCCCATAACGGCTTGTTAAAGACATAACGCCCGATGACATCGCCGGTGGTGTAGAGGCACAGTACCATGATGATGATGCCGCTCACTACCGCCAGCCACCTGTTGATATATAAGCTTATATCGGCTACCCGGTTAATCCCTTTCGGAGACTGCATTACTTTTAAGCTCTGGTTTCAGTAGGTCGCCGCGGGCTATTTAACCGCCCACTGCTTGGGGAACTTGTGTCCGGTTGCCGCGGTTAGCTCAATATACCTCGCCACCACTTTATCCGACCCCTGGATGCCCTTGGACTCGGCGGCTTTCACCCAGTCCACCACCGGCTCGCCGAGGAGGGCCGACCAGGCGGCCTGGTCCGCCGCGGAGAACGCGGGATGGACAATCTGTCCGGCCGCTTTGGCGAGGGATAGCGAAGTCTCGTACCACTTCTCCGTGAAGTCGACGTTCTTCTTGAAGGCTTCCTTGCCGGTATCCATGAGAATCTTCTGAACGTCCGCGGGCAACTGGTTAAATTTCTCCGTGTTCCAGGAAATCGGGTTACCGGTGACGGCGCCCCACCCCGTCTGAATCATGTGGGGGGCAAATTCATAGAGCTTGAACGGGTAGCTTATCTCGAAGGGCGTCGCGGATACCTCGACAACACCGGTCTGCAGTGCGGTCGGCCGGGGCCCGACGGGCATCCCCACCGGCGCCGCGCCAGCGGCGGCGAGCCACCCGGCCTGGGAACCGAGACAGGCTACCTTTTTACCTTTGAGGTCCATCAGCGTGGTAATGGGCGTCTTCGATTCCAGGACATAACTGTCATCGACGGTGACGAACAGGAAGGTCAGGCCCTGCTTGGCGTACTCGCCGGCCAGGATTTTGGCTGTCTCACCTTCGTAGTACATCTTGTACATCACCTCGGCGGCGGGGCGCACGTCACTGATAGCGAAGGGCACGGCGCGGGGGAAACCGGAGTTAATGTACAGCGTGGTGGGGTGATATACCACACAGGTATTTCCCACGTCAACTAACCCGGCCTGGAGGGCGGCTATCTCCTCTCCTGCCTTGGTCAGCGCGAAGGAATAGATGTGTGAAAACGTCAGTAAGCCGTTGGTCCGTTCGGTGACCATATCGGTAAACCACCTGAACGTCTGGCTGGGGACGTCTGCAGGACCAAACTGACCATTGTTGAACTGGAGTTTCATCGGTTTCATCGCCGGAGCCGGAGCCGGTTTTGGCGCCGGGGCTGGCGCCGGGGCCGGGGCTGGGGCCGGAGCTGGTGCCGGGGCCGGGGCTGGAGCCGGGGCCGGAGCTGGTGCCGGGGCCGGGGCTTGTTGAGTACAACCAAAGATAACGGCGCTGGTCAGAATAACAATAACCAACAGAAGTAAAATTTTTCTCATTTACATGGTCTCCTTCCCAGACTTTGGTTTTCGACGGATGTGGAAAAAACCGTCAAGATTCGATTACATGTCACACCTCCCTTAGATGAATCCTGCGTTTATCCAGATTGTACAGGGTCATGGAGATTATAGATGGGCAATACCTTTTTGTCAACAATGCAATTATCAGGGTTAAGTTCAATTCGGGTTGACTTGCCGCCTGAAATATGAATATACTATGCCGCAATCGGTTTTTTCAATTGTCCCGGGCCCCGAGTCTGGCTATAAGTTCACCATTGGGAGGCAACATGGCCGATAAACGCGGAACAGGGAAGAAAAACGGGGCAGAAAAAACCTTTATCAAGGCCATGGGTCTCATCGGGGAGACCGGTACCGGCGGCTCCACCGTGGCCGTGGACGTCCGGGATGGAAAAATCGTCAGGCTGAGGCCGTTCCACTACGACTGGAAATACCGCTCCGAGGAGTTCGGCATCTGGGAGATTCACGCCCGCGGCAAGGTCTTCCGGCCCCGCCTGCAGTCGTTACCTTCGCCGCACAGCCTGGGTTATAAAAAGCGAGTTTACTCACGCAACCGGGTGCTCCACCCGCTGAAAAGGGTCGACTGGGACCCCGGCGGCCAGAGAAATCCGGAGAAGCGGGGGGAAAGCAAGTACGTCAGGATATCCTGGGACGAGGCCCTGGACATCATCACCAGCGAGCTGAAGAGGGTCCAGAAGAAATACGGGCCATCGGCCGTGCTGTTACAGGGGGACGGCCACGGGGAAACGGGTGTGGTGCACCCGTCCCATGCCTGTCCCGCCCTGCTTCTCAAGCACATGGGCGGCTATACCCTCCAGACCCGGAACCCGGATAGCTGGGAGGGGTTTTACTGGGGGGCCAAGCACGCCTGGGGCATGGACCCGGTGGGCATCGAGTCCCAGACCAACATGGTCCCGGATATCGCCGAAAACTGCGAGCTTATCCTGTACTGGGGCTGCGACCCCGAGACTACGTCATGGGCGTTTCACGGCCAGGCGCAGAGTCGGGTATGCTACTGGCTCGGGGAGCTGGGGATAAAGGGCATCTTCATCTGCCCGGACCTGAACTACGGCGCCGCGGTGCACGCCGACAAGTGGATACCGATTTTGCCCAACACGGACGCGGCCATGCGTCTGGCCATCGCTTACGTCTGGATTACCGAAGGTACCTATGATAAAGACTACGTGGCCACGCACACCTACGGGTTCGATAAGTTCGCGGACTACGTCCTCGGTAAAGAGGATGGTATTGCCAAGACGCCCGGGTGGGCCGCCGAGCTTTGCGGCGTGCCCTCCAGGATAATCAAGGCCCTGGCCAGAGAGTGGGCTTCCCGGCGGACATCGATATCGCACTACCTGGGAGGTGGTGCCATCCGGGGGCCTTATTCCACCGAGCCCGCCCGGCTGGAGGTCCTGCTGCTGGCCATGCAGGGGCTGGGGAAACCGGGGGTGCACCAGTTCTGTTTCAACCAGATATTCCTCGCCGAGCCTTTTAAATCGCAGGCGATGTTTTCGCCGCAGGTCGCTTACCGCGGCACGGAGGTCCCCTTTCAGGCGGCGGAGATTCACGGCATATCCCGCAACGATTTTATCAAGCGGTGGGACCCGGCCGGCTGGACGCCGCCGCCGCTCCATAAGCCGGAATTCGGGCTGGTGACCCCGCCCGCGCAAAGGCCGTCCCAGATTATCGCCAAAGACCTCATCCACGAGGCCATTCTCAACCCGCCCGTCAGCTGGTACGGCACCACCTTCTGGAGCGAACCGCTGGAAGACCAGTTCGTCAAATATACCTACCCCGCCAGGGGCTGCTCGGAAGTACACATGATATGGACGGATACCCCCTGCTGGATAACCTGCTGGAATGACAGCAACTACTTCATCAAGGCCATCAGGAGCCCCAAGATAGAGTTCATCCTGGCCCAGCAGCCGTGGCTGGAGAACGATTGCCAGTTCGCGGACGTAATCCTGCCGGTCAGCACCAAGTTCGAAGAAGAAGATATTCAGGTGGATGCCATGTCCGAGCAGTTCGACGTTATTTTCCACGAAGGTAAGTGCATCGAACCCGTCGGCGAGTCAAAGAGCGACTACGAGATAGTCTGCCTCATAGCCGACCGGCTGGGACTGCGGGACAAGGTGACTGGGGGCAAGACGGAGGAGCAATGGATTAAATACGCCTTCGATAACTCCGGCGCTGAAGAGTTTATAACCTATAAAGAATGGAGGGAAAAGGGATATTACATTTCCCCCACCCTGCCGGAAGCGAGGCAGTACGTCAAGCGGCGGACGCCCCTGCAGGACTTTTACGAAGACCCGGAGGGACACCCCCTGAAGACGCCGTCCGGCAAGGTTGAGTTCTATTCCCAGAACCTGGCCAGGCACTTCCCCGGCGATAAGGAGAGGCCGCCGGTCCCGCACTGGATTCCTTACGGGGAGACCCACCAGGAAAGCCGGCTGCACCCCCGGGCCAAAAAATACCCCCTGCTGGTGGTTTCCAATCACGGCCGGTGGCGGGTACATGCCAACCTCGATGACATCACCTGGATAAGGGAAATCGAGACCTGCAAGGTCAAGGGCCAGGACGGCTATCTTTATGAGCCCCTCTGGATGAACCAGCAGGACGCGGCGGCGCGGGGTATCCAGCGGGGAGACGTGGTAAAGATATACAACGAGCGGGGGGCGGTCCTCGCCGGTGCCTACGTGACCGAGAGAATCATGCCGGGGGTGGTCTCCATCGACCACGGGGCGCGGTACGACCCCATCGTCCCCGGGGAGCTCGACCGGGGCGGGGCGATTAACACCATCACGCCGCGCAAGACCATCTCCAAGAATGCCACGGGCATGGTCTGCGCCGGGTTCCTGGTGGCGGTGGAGCGAGCCAATCTTGACGAGCTGAAGCGGAAGTATCATCAAGCTTTTAACCGGCCTTATGACCCGGGTGCCGGCCTGACCCGGGAGAGAGTCCTTCACCGGGGGGAGAAAATTTAGCCGGCGATTTTAAGGATTGACATACCGGTGTCATTTCAGTAATATTGGGCTGATTCTCCGGCATTTTTTTAAGGAGGTGGCCGATAAAGCAGAGTACCGGGGCGCGGACACATTTTCGCCATGCTTACGTTCGATAATCCTGAAATAGATACGGAGGAGGCAAATGGCTGAAAAGAAAAAAACCGGCAAAGACAACGGACAGGAAAGGACCTATATCAAGGGGCTTGGCTTTTGCGGTAACGGTATTGACGGAAACCTCACCGAAGTAGATGTCAAAGACGGTAAAATTATCCGGATAAAACCTTTCCGCTATACCCGCAAATACAAGGCCGAGGAGTTCAAGCCATGGAAGCTGGAAGCCCGTGGTAAGGTTTACGAACCGCCTCTCAAGACACTGCCGCCACCCCTGGCCCTGGGATATAAAAAGCGCGTCTATTCATCTAACCGTCTGCTGTACCCGTTGAAGAGGGTGGATTTCGACCCCAACGGCGAGAGGAACATCCAGAACCGCGGCAAGAGCGGTTATGTCCGGATTTCCTGGGACGAGGCCCTCGACATCATTGTCGGCGAGATGAAGAGAATCATTAAAAAGTACGGCCCCTACGCCATATTTTCACAGTCGGACGGCCACGGCGAAACCAAAATCGTCAACGGGGGTCACGGCGCCCACCGCGAGCTGCTCGACCTCCTGGGCGGTTACACCCAGCAGGCCCGGAATCCCGATAGCTGGGAAGGGTGGTACTGGGGTGCCAAGCACGTCTGGGGCTGCGAGCCGGTCGGCATGGCGCCGCAGGGCAACCTCATGCTGGACGTCGCCGAGCACACGGATGTCCTCCTGCACTGGGGATGTGATGCCGAGGTCACGCCCTGGGGCTGGGCGGGGCAATCGGCCAGCCGCTTTATTTACTGGTTTACCGAACTCGGGATAAAGCAAATATTTATCTGCCCGGACCTCAATTTCTCCGCGGCCATTCACGGCGACAAGTGGATACCGATACTGCCCAATACTGACGCCGCCATGCAGCTGGCCATCGCCTATGTCTGGCTTACCGAAGACACCTATGATAAAGACTATATCGCCACGCACACCGTCGGCTTTGATAAATTCAAGGACTACGTCCTGGGCAAGGAAGACGGCGTCCCCAAGACGCCGAAATGGGCCTCGGAGCTCTGCGGCGTGCCATCGCGCATCATCAAGGCCCTGGCCCGGGAGTGGGCTTCCCGGACGACGTCCGTGGTGCACGGCAACGGGGGCTCCTATATCCGCGGCCCCTACGCCACCGAGCCGGCCCGGCTCGAGGTGACCCTGCTCGCCATGCAGGCCCTGGGCAAACCCGGGGCCAACCAGGTCAAGATGATGGAGTGGGGCTTCTTCGGCCGGACGTACGAGATGCCGGTCCCCATTCCGGTGGTGATGCCGCAGGTCTTCGCCTGCTACAAGGGATTTGACGTCACCAAGTACCCCAAGCAGATTATCGCCAAGGACATGGTGGCCAAGGCCATCCTCAACGACCTCAAGGGCGGCCCGCCCATCGAATGGTACGGCACCACCCTGCTGGCGGAAATGACGGAAAACCAGTTCGTCAAGTACCGGTACCCGGTGGAAGGGTGCTCCAAGGTCCACATGATATGGACGGATTCCCCCTGCTGGATAACCTGCTGGAACGGCGGCAACGAATTCATCGATGCCCTGAGGAGCCCCAATATTGAGTTCATGATGGCCCAGCACATCTGGCTGGAAAACGACTGCCTCTTCGCCGACGTCGTCCTGCCGGTCCGCACCAAGTTCGAGGAGCTAGATATCAGCGTTGACGGACTCAGCGGGCAGTACCGCACCATCAACTACGAAGGCCAGTGCATCGAGCCACTGGGAGAGTCCAAGGGGGACTGGGAAATAGCCCTCATGATTGCCGAGCGGTTCGGCCTCAAGGAAAAGCTCACCCAGGGCAAGTCCACCGAAGAGTGGATGAAGGTCGGCTTCGACCATTCCGGCCTGGCCGACCTGATTAGCTGGGAGAAGTTCAAGGAGAACGAGTACTACGTTATCCCCACTCACCCCGAATGGAAGAAAAACCCCCGGGGCCTGAATGCGTTCTACCAAGACCCTAAAAAGAACCCGCTGAGCACACCTACGGGCAAGCTGGAAATCTATTCCCAGAGACTGGCCGAGCATTTCCCGGATGACGAGGAGCGGCCTCCCCATCCCAGGTGGATTCCCTACGGCAAGACCCACCAGGAAAGCCGGCTGTGCGACCGCGCCAGGAAATATCCCATCCTGGTCTGCTCCAACCACCCCCGGTGGGGCGTTCACGCCAACCACGACGATATCACCTGGTTCCGGGAAATCAGGACCTGTAAGACACGTGGCGCGGACGGGTACCTCTACCATACCGTCTGGGTCAACCCCGAAGACGCCGCCGCCCGGGGCATCGCCGACGGCGACGTGGTAAAAATCTATAACGAGAGGGGCGGCGTCCTCGCCGGCGCCATGGTGACCGAGAGGATTATCCCCGGGGTAATCTCCATCGACCACGGGGCCAAGTATGACCCCATCGTCGCCGGGGAGCTCGACCGCGGCGGGGCCATCAATACCATAACTCCGGGCAAGGTGACCTCGGCCAATGCCACGGGCATGGCCACCAGCGGCTTCCTGGTGGAGGTGGAGCGCGTCAACCTTGACGAGATGCGGCGGAAATACCCCGAGGCGTTCAGCCGGCCATACCACCATGCGGCCGGTCCGGGCGTAGCATCATTTCTCTACGGAGGTAAGAAGTAAAAATGGGTAAGGCTTTAATTATCGACATTACCAAATGCAACGGCTGCTACAACTGCCAGATAGCCTGCAAGGACGAGCACGTGGGCAACGACTGGACTCCTATCGCCAAGCCGCAGCCGGACACCGGCCAGTTCTGGATGAAGGTGACGGATATCGTGAGGGGGACCCTGCCCAAGGTCAAGGTAGCCTACTGGCACGACATCTGCCAGCACTGCGATGATGCCCCATGTATGAAGGCCTGCCGCCAGCAGGCGATATACAAGCGGGCAGACGGAATCGTTATCATCGACCCCGAGAAGTGCGTGGGCAACCGCAACTGTGTCGATGCCTGTCCCTACGGGGTGATTTACTTCAACGGCGACCTGAATATATCACAGAAGTGCACTTTTTGCGCGCACCTGCTGGACCGGGGGTGGAAAGAGCCGCGGTGCGTCGACGCCTGCCCGACGGAGGCGCTGCGGTTCGGCGAGGAGGCCGAGCTGAAGGAATACATCAAGCAGTCCGAGGTGCTGCACCCCGAGTTTAAAGCCAAACCAAGGGTGTATTACATCGGGATACCAAAGAGATTTATCGCCGGGGCCGTCTGGGACCCCGGGGAGGACGAGTGCACCGAGGGGGCAACGGTCACCCTGACGGAGCCGGGCAAGGCGAAGAAGCTGGTGGCCAGGACCGACCGCTTCGGCGACTTCTGGTTCGAGAGCCTGGAGGTGGGCAAGTACTCGCTGGTGATTGAGAAGCCCGGCTACAAGGCAAAGAAGTTAGAGGGGATAAGCACGGAGAAAGACGTCAACCTGGGAGACATCGAACTTGTAAAAAGGTAGGGCATTACCGTCAGCCCGCAACTCATCACCAGGGTGATATGATTTGGTTTGGGTTGGTAATGTCATTGCGAGCCGAAGGCAAAGCAATCTCTATGAATGTTTTTAGATTGCTTCGTCGCCCGCCTCAGGCGAGCTCCTCGCAATGACAGTTTAATCGGTCAAGCGCAAACCTAACCAACAAGATAACAGCCATGGCAGAAGAAAAGACGCTCTATAAGGGCATCGGTTTTTGCTCTATCGACTCCGACGGGCATACCTCCGAAATCGATATCAAGGACGGCCGCATCATCCGCATCCGGCCGCTGCACTACGACCGGAAGTATCAGCCCGAGCAGTTCAAGCCCTGGAAGATAGAGGCGCGGGGCCGGACCTTCGAGCCGACCCTCAAGACGCTGATATCCCCCCTCGCCCTGAGCTACAAGAAACGCATCTACTCGCCCAACCGCATTCTTTATCCCCTGAAGAGGGTGGACTTCGACCCCCGCGGCGAGAGGAATGTCCAGAACCGGGGCCGGAGCCGCTACGTCCGCATCTCCTGGGACGAAGCCCTGGATATTATCGTCGGCGAGATAAAGAGGATTATCGCCAGGTACGGGCCCTACGCCATCTTCGCCCAGGCGGACGGACACGGGGAGACCAAGATGGTGCATTTCCCCCACGGCCAGCAGAAAAAGCTCCTCACCCTGCTGGGCGGCTACACGCTGCAGGCGAGGAACCCGGACAGCTGGGAGGGGTGGAACTGGGGGGCCAAGCACGTCTGGGGGTACGAGCCGGTGGGACTGCCCCCGCAGACCAACCTCGTGGCCGATATCGCCGAACACACGGAGCAGCTCCTCTACTGGGGGTGCGACGCCGAAAGCACCCAGTACGGCTGGGCGGGACAGGTGGGGACGCGGGTGCGGTACTGGTTCAAAGAGCTCGGCATCAGGGCGGTCTTCATCTGCCCGGACCTCAACTTTACCGCCGCCATCCACGCCGATAAGTGGATTCCGATACTGCCCAACACCGATGTCGCCCTGCAATTGGCCGTGGCCTATACCTGGCTCACCGAGGACACTTACGACCGCGACTACCTCGCCACCCATACCGTCGGTTTCGACAAGATTAAAGACTACCTCCTGGGCAGGGAAGACGGCGTCCCCAAGACGCCGGCCTGGGCCTCGAAGCTCTGCGGCGTCCCGTCCCGCATCATCAAGACGCTGGCGCGGGAATGGGCGGCCAGACCCACCACCATCGTGCACGGGGTCGGCGGCTCATATATCCGGGGGCCTTACGCCACGGAGCCGGCCCGGATGGAAATCGTGCTGATGGCCATGCAGGGGCTGGGGAAACCGGGCGCGCATATCTTCAAGATGACGGAGTGGGCCTTCTTCGGGAGTCGGCAGCAGCTGTCCCTGCCCAAGGCGGAGAAAATCATCACCGCCATGCCCGCCTCCCACGATGCCGATTTCCTGGCGCTGGTGCCGCAGCAGATTATCCCCAAGGACATGGTGCACGACGCCATCCTCAATCCGCCCATCAGCTGGTACGGCGGTTACCTCTTCTTCGAGCCGGTCGAGAAGCAGTTCGAGAAATACACCTACCCGGTCGAAGGCTTCCCCGAGATACATATGATATGGTCGGATACCCCTTCCTGGATAACCTGCTGGAATGACGGCAACAGCTATGTCAAAGCCCTGAGGAGCCCCAAGATAGAGTTCATCCTGTCCCAGCACATCTGGCTGGAGAACGACTGCCTCTTCGCCGACGTTATCCTGCCGGTCAGCACCAAGTTCGAGGAAGAGGACATCGCCACCGACGTCAATAACGGCCAGTTCAGCCTGATTATCAACGAGGAGAAATGCATCGAGCCGCTGGGCGAAGCCAGGAGTGACTACGATATCGTCTGCCTGATTGCCGAGCGGCTGGGGCTGCTGGAGAAGTACACCGGCGGCAGGACCGTCCGGGACCACAAGAAGTTCGGGTTCGAGCACTCGGGCTGCGCCGACTACATCAGCTTTGAGGAGTTCGAGAAAAAGGGTTACTTCATTCTCCCCACCGACCCCGACTGGAAGAAAGACCCGCCGGGCATGGGGGCTTTCTACGCCGACCCCGGGAAGAACCCCCTGAACACGCCCTCCGGCAAGCTGGAGCTGTTTTCCCAAAGGCTGGCGGAGCACTTCCCCCACGACGAGGAAAGGCCACCCTACCCCCGGTGGATACCCCACGGTATCTCCCACCAGGAAAACCTGGGGGGCAAGAGGGCCGGGAAGTACCCCCTGCTGCTGGTCTCCAACCACCCCCGGTGGGGGGTGCATTCCGAGCACCAGGACGTGACCTGGCTCCGGGAAATCGAGACGTGCAAGGTCAGGGGACCGGACGGGTATCTCTATCACCCTGTCTGGATACACCCTTCCGATGCCGCCCGGAGGGGCATTAAATACGGGGATGTGGTCAAAATCTACAACGAGCGGGGCGCGGTGCTCGGCGGGGCCTACGTTACCGAGCGCATCATGCCGGGGGTGGTATCCTCCGACCACGGCGCCAGCTACGACCCCATCGTCCCCGGGGAGCTGGACCGCGGCGGCGCCGTCAACACCATATCCCCCCGCCGGACCACCTCCCGGAACGCCACCGGCATCGCCACCAGCGGCTACCTCGTCGAGGTGGCGCGCGCCGACCTCGATGAACTCACGAAGCGGTACCCGGAAGCCTTCAGCCGGCCCTACGACCCGGCCACCGGGCCGCGCCCGGAACGCCTCCTGGAAAAACGACGCTAGCTTTATCTACTCCAGGGTATAAGGCCTCTTGGGCGGAATGTGCACCACCGAGGGGCGGCAAACCACGTTCGGGAGAATGCCTCCTACGGTAATAGTACGGTTGCCCCTTTCCTGTATTATCTTTGACAGCTCTTTTATGGGGCCAAATGTTATAACCTTGTTGATGCAGTGCTTGACGCAGCTGGGTTCTTCGCCCCTGCCGACACGCTGGATGCACATGTTACACATTTGAACAATATCTTTCTCAGGGTTGTACTGCGGTGGAACCGGGTAAGGACACGCGGCGATGCAGGCTTTCTTGCAGAAATCCTTATCGGTGTCGTGACATTTCTTTTCGTTGACCAGTGTTATGCCGTGTGCATCCTTAACTATCGCCCCTACCGGGCATACGGCCGCACAGGGAGGGTTCTCACAATGCATACACATCACGGGCAGGTACTCCATGATAAGCCTTTGCCCCACGTTCTCCGGTCCAATCGTCAACACTTGTTTCAGCCGCGGTCCCACGGGGAGCTCATTCTCCTGCTTACACGCCACCTCACAGGCATTACATCCCTGACATCGGTCGAAGTCTATGAGTAAACCATACTTTACCATTTTTCTTCCTCCGTGGCTTTGTATATCTTACAGAGCAACCCTCGCATCGTGGGAGAGCCTATCCCAGGGTCGTAGGGAGAGTCAAGTGTCACGACGTTGATGCTCGATTCCCATATTCCATGGTCCGGCCCGGGCTTTTCAGGATACCACCAGCGCACGGCGTGAACGACTCTCGGATTAATGCTTAACGTAATCTTGGCCTTTTGCTTCACTCTTCCGCGCCTGGTTTCGATGAATACCCAGTCGCCTTCTTTTATCCCGTATTCCGCCGCCGTATCCGGATGGATTTCTATCAAGGGTACCGGGTAGATTTCACGCAGCCACGGGATATTTCTCTGGTCCGTGTGATAATATACCGGAATTCTCGAGCCGGTGATGAGAACCAGAGGGTATTCTCTGGCAATGGTACTGGCGCTTATCGGGCTTTCCGGGCCCTCCACGTACTCGGGCATGGGCGGGTAACCAAGTTCTCTAAGCCTCTCAGAGTAAAATTCAAATTTACCTGAAGGGGTGTGGAAAAGACCATGTTCAAACTTTCTCCAGATCATGGGCTTCCTTAATATTCCGACCTTTTTGAATTCTTCCCAGGTTACACCTACAGGCTTTAATAAGAAATCGAATGCTTCTTCCATGGTGTCCCAGAATCCGCCTATCTTCATCCTTTTCGCCAGTTCATTGTATATCTCAAGCTCCTGTTTTGATTCACCGACCTGCACGGCCTTCACCCAGGCGAAAACCGGGAATTCATCCTTGTCCCAGAACTGAGGATGTTCCAGGGGTGTGGTGAACCAGCCGACCTCGCTTCTTTCCGGCCAGGTGGCATTGGGAAGGACGATGTCCGCCATTTCAGTAGTCGGCGTCATGAAGAAGTCCCCGACGACGAGGAACTCAACCTTCTCTAAAGCTTCTTTCACCGCTTTGGTATTGGGCAGACCGACCATAGGATTGTGAGCCATCCAGAAAATTGCCTTGACGGGATACGGTTTACCCGTCAGTATCGCCTGCCACAGGGGCGGTCCCTCCAGGACGAAGTTTGGAGGACCCCACTCGTGGCCACCGTTAAGCTTGCATCCTCCCTCGATAGCTTTGGCGCGCTGTTCGGGCGGCAGGGCGTCATTATCGCAGTTGAGGAAGAAGCCGCCGAGAGGGGGGACCCATAGTATGTTTCCCCCCGGGACGTCGATGTTACCCGTAAGGGCCGCCATCATATACAGCGCGCGTTGCGTTTGCCAGGAGTTCATTTGCTGTTCCACGGCCACTCCCGGGGCAATGCAGGCCGGCTTGGTGGTGGCGTAGAGCCTGGCAGTCTCCCGAATCTTTTCGGCCGGGAGCCATGTGATTGGCTCTGCCCATTCCGGCGTATATTTTTCAACGTGTTCCTTGAGCTCGTCGAATCCGTAACACCACTTAGCCACGAACTCTTTATCGTAAAGTTCCTCGCCGATTATCGTATGAATCATGCTCAGGGCCAGGGCGGAGTCGCCTCCGGGTCTGATCTGGAGCCAGATGTCGGCCCTTGAAGCCAGCTTGGTAAGTCTTGGGTCAACGACGATGAGCTTGCTGCCCCGTTCAAAGGCGTCGAAGATGTACCGTCCGTTGCTGGGGTGTGAATGTATTTCGTTTCTTCCCCAGGCTACCAGGCAGTTGGTGGCGCCATAGTGAGGGTCGAGAGGTGCCGCAATGCCAAAGGTAAAGTACCCGGAGACACAACGAGGACCGATACAAAAATGCATCGGGTCATTGGCGTTAGGAGTCCCGAGATGGTTGCAAAATCTGGCGCTCCAGTCGTTATGATTCCGCCCTGTCCCGATGCCCTGAACAATCGCTTCAGCTCCGTATTTTTCCTTGATATCTTGCAGTCTTGCAGCTATCTCGTCAAAAGCCTGGTCCCAGGATATTCGCTCCCACTTTCCTTCTCCACGCTTCCCGACCCTCCTTAAAGGATACTTGAGCCGGTCAGGATGATGAACCAGCTGTTTAACCGCCAGGCCCTTGGGACAGAGGGTGCCTTTACTTCCGGGGTGCTCCGGATCGCCTTCGACCCTTATTATCTCGTTATTTTTGACATGCAGGAATACGCCGCACCCACCCCGACAAGAAAAGCAGATGGTCTTGACTATTTTCTCTTCCGAGTTCTTAGTGGCCCCTTTCATATTAGCCTCCTTATCAATATTAACCTGCCGCGTTAGAGCCAGAGATTCCAGTCTCTCTGAAAAATACCCGCTCGCCGTTTCCGGTTGGTCTCATGGGGTACTTACAGTCCGATTTATTAGTATACACGATACGATAAAAAAAGCAAATATCTACCCGTTTACTAATTTCCGGGGACACGGCTACCAGCCGCAATTGACAAGCCATAACGTCAATGCTATACTTTCCGCGGCGTAATAGTGAAGGCTGAAGATATCCGTGAAGTTGCGGTAATCGGGGCCGGGATAATGGGCGAAGGTATCGCCCTGAGCTTTGCCGCGGCCGGCTTATCCGTTCGATTGGCCGACCAGGACCGGCACATCCTAAACAACTCCTTGACCCGTATGGGAGCCCACCTCAAGCTGCTGGCCGAGTTCGGGCTCCTCGAAGATACCCCGGCGCGGGTACGGTCCCGCATCAAGACCTTCCTTTCCAGCGACCCGGACAGGGCCGTACGCGGCTGCACCTTTATCGTGGAATGCATCCCGGAAATACTGGCACTCAAGAGGGAATTGTTTTCCCGGCTGGACGATTGCGACGGCGGTACCATTCTCAGCAGCAATACCAGCAGCTTTACCGTCTCCGAGATATCCCGGGGAATGCGCACCCCGGGCAGGGTCGTCGGGACGCATTTTTTCATGCCCGCCCACATCGTTCCCCTGGTTGAGGTCCACCGCGGCAAGGATACCGGGAACGCCGTCGTCGAGACGACCCGGAAGCTCATGCTCCGCATCGGCAAGAAGCCGGTCCTGGTCGGGAAAGAAATCCCGGGCTTTATCGTCAACCGCATCCAGGCGGCCATCGCCCGGGAAGCCAACTACCTCATGGAACAGGGGGTAGTCACCCCCGATGACTTTGACATGGCCGCCCGGTCCAGCTATGGATTCAGGCTGGCCAGTCTCGGCCCGCTGGCCCAGGCGGACATCAACGGACTGGATACCGTCCTCAGGGGCAACACGCATATCTACAAATCGCTCTGCAACGCTACCGAACCGTCTCCGGTCATCGCGGATAAGGTGAAAAAAGGCGAGCTGGGGCTGAAATCCGGCCGGGGTTACTACGATTACCGGGGAAAGTCTCAGGAGCAGATTACCGAGGAAATAGAGAGGAACCTGCTGAAGCAGCTGATTTTATTCAGGGAAAGGGAGAAGTGATAGATGGAGAAGGAAATTATCCAGACCCCCACGCTGGCCAGGGCCTACGCGCCTTACTCTCCCGGCTGCATCGTGAAAAAGTTCGGCAGCCTGATTTTCATCTCCGGCGTCGTCCCTAACGACGTGGACGGCCATATCGTCTGCCAGGGTGATATCGCGGGACAGGTGCGGCAGGTCCTGCACAACTTGAAGGTTACGGTCGAGGCGGCCGGGGCGACCTTCGACGACGTCATCAAGTTGACGACCTTTATTACCGCCGACGCCATGAAAGACTACGTCGGGTCCGATGCCTGCGAGGAATATCTGACGTCCTTTCCCACCCCATGTGAATCGCTTATCGGGGTGGCTTGCCTGGCTAATGAAGGCCAGCTGATAGAGGTTGAAGGTATCTTCGGCATCTGAAAGCGGGGGAGAGGGTGGTAACGAGCGGGGAGATTGTTGCACCCGTGCCCAGTTTGCGCATTGAGGGGTAGATAAAATATAATGGGTTGGCCAGCCCGCCGGGAGCGGAAGACGCCACCCGGTCAAGCATCCGGGGTCTTTAAAGATTGAGTGTATTGAATGCTGACTCCCCTGTATCTGTACCCCGGCGCCGGTTACCTCACCAGCCTGACTGTTGTTAAATTTACACCCTGTCTTATGTCCAAAACTGTGTAAGAAGTCGTTAATACAGCGTATCGGCGGTAAACTGCACGCTTAAAGACACTAAGTACGAAGGGGGGGAATTATATGGCGTTTCGAGTAGGTATTGATGTCGGCGGGACGTTCACCGATGCCATCGCCGTGGATGACAAAGGTTTCACCCAGACGGGTAAGGCACCCACCACCCCGCGTGACCTGACGGTGGGCACCATGAACGTGATTGATATTCTTGCCGGGCGGAATAACCTGGACCGCCGGCAATTTTTAAGCAAGGTCTCCACCATCGTGCACGGGACCACCACCGGGACGAATATCATCGCCACCCGGGTTGGCCCCAAGATGGGCCTGCTCTGCACCAGGGGCCACCGTGACGTTATCCAGTTCCGGCGCGTGGCCAAAGACAATATGTACGACTGGCGGGTCGATTTTCCCGAGGTCCTGGTGCCGCGCTACCTGCGGGTGGAAATCGGGGAGAGGATAGACGCGCGGGGCAATGTCCGGGTGCCGCTGGACGAGGCAAGCGTCCGCAAGGCCGTCGCTTATCTTAAAAAGCTCAAGGTGGAAAGCATCATCGTGGCGCTGCTCTTTTCCTTCCTGTACCCCTCGCACGAGCGAAGGGCTGCCGAGATAGTCCGGCAGGAATATCCCGAGGCCGATGTCACCATATCGTCCGATGTCCTGCCCGCCGTGGGCGAATACGAAAGGACCAGCACCGCTATCATCAACGCTTTCATCGCCCCGGCCATCCACAAGTACACCAAGAAAATAACCGGCCTGCTGGAACAGGAAGGTTTCAAGGGGCAGTTCCTCTATATCCAGAATAACGGCGGCGTGGAAACGGCCGAAATCGCCATGGAGAAACCGGCCACCCTGGCCATGTCCGGACCGGCCGCCGGGCCTTCCGCGGCCATCACCATCGGGAAGCTGCACGGGGTGGAGAACCTGCTATCGATAGATATGGGCGGCACCAGCCTCGACCTGGGCATTATCGATAAAGGGACCTCGCTCATTAAGACCGAGAGCCTGATTGAAGAACACCGGTTCTCCCTGCCGGTCATTGACGTCACCAGCATCGGGGCCGGCGGGGGCAGCGTCGCCTGGTTCGATGTTACCAATACCCTCCGGGTGGGGCCCAGGAGCGCCGGTGCCGACCCCGGCCCGGCGTGTTACGGTACCGGCGGCGAGGAGGCCACGGTAACCGATGCCGATGTCATCCTGGGTTACATCTCGCCGGACTACTTCCTCGGCGGCGAGATGAAGCTTCAAAGGAACCTGGCCGAAAAAGCCCTGAAAGAAAGGGTCGCCGACCGCCTGGGCGTCAGCGTTCTGGAGGCGGCGGCCGCCGTTTACAAGGTTATCAACTCGGTCATGGCCAATACGGTATCCTATACCATCACCCGCCGGGGCCTGGACCCCCGGGACTTCTATCTCTGCATCGGCGGCGCCGCCGGGGCGGTACACGCCGTACAGATAGCCCGGGAGCTATGCATCGACCGGGTGTTTATCCCCAAGTACGCCCCCATTTACTGCGCCTTCGGCATGCTCGGCGTCAACCTGAAGCATGACTACTCGCGCTTTTACAGCGCGCCGGTCCAGGCTCTGGACCTGGAACGGGTCAAGCAGCTTTACCAGGATATGGCGCGGGAGGGCCTGACCGTCCTGTCCAAAGAGGAGATACCGGAGGAGCAGCGCGAGCTGGTGGGCATGATGACGGTGAAGTATTACGGCCAGTACCGCGGCATTGACGTGGAGTGGCCCAGCCGGACGATTACCATGGAAACCATCAGCGAGGGGCTGGCGGCCTTCCACCGCAAGCACAAGGACCTGTACGGCTACGCCGATGAAAAATACCCCCTGGAGATTATGGGCTTCGGCCTGACGGCCATCGGCAAGCTGCCTCCCATCACTCTGAAGAAGATTAAAACGGGCAGCCGGGACGCCGGGCAGGCGCTCAAGGGTGTCCGGGACGCCTATTTCGATGAAAGCGGCGGCTACACGGAGACCAGGATTTATGACGGAGACAAAATGCTGGCGGGCAATATCCTGGAAGGGCCGTGCGTGGTCGAAGAGAGGATGACCAACGTGGTCATCCCGCCGGGATACCGGATGCAGGTCGATGAGTATGGCAATTATGTCACGCTGACCTGAAGCACGCCGGGATAATAATTAATCAGTATCGGAGGTAAAGGCAATGGTCCAGCAGAAATGCCAGGTTGACGAGGTTACCGTATCGGTAGTCTGGAATAAACTGATGAATATCACCCGCGAGGTCGGGGAACGGGTGGTGCACGGCGCCCAGAGCTATGTCATGGCCAACGCCCGTGACCTGGGGCCGGTGCTGCTCGATAAGAACGGGCACATCGTCTGCCAGGTGGAATACCTGCCCTGTCACTGCCTCGTGGCGGAAATCCCCACCCGGGCCATATTGAAAAAGTTCGGCAAGCTGGAAAAGGGTGACATGGTCCTCGGCAATGACGGCCATATCTTGCAGAGCGGCCACCTGCCGGACTGGACGTTCCTGGTGCCGGTCTATTACGGGGACGAGCTGGTATTCTACTACCATTTCCGCGGGCATATGGCCGATAGCGGCGGCGCCTTTTCCGGCAGCTACTTCCCCCAGGCCTACGACTGCATCTCCGAGGGCATCAATATCCCGCCGATAAAGCTCATCGAAAAGGGGAAAATCGACGAGAAGGCTAGAGAAATCATCTTCGACAATATCCGCACCTCGGCCGCCGTCTGGAGCGACTGCATGGTTATCTACGGCTCCATCCAGCGGGCCCAGGAGGACATCCGCGCCCTGATAGACAAGTACGGGCTGGATACGGTCAAAGCCTGCTGCGATGAGATGATGGTCCGTGGCGAGCAGGCCATGCGGGCGGAAATCAGCCAGATTCCCGAAGGCGAGTACACCGGCGAATGCGCCGTGGACTCGGACGGGACGGTGATGGACCGCCCCGCCTGGGTCAGGGTCAAGCTGACCGTCAAAGGCGACGAGATGACCTTCGACTTCTCCGACTCGATGGACCAGGTGGATTTCGTCAACAGCCCGCTGGGCAATACTTATTGTTTTACCTATTTCCCCATCTTCTACGCCACTGACCCGGATTTGCCCCACAACCACGGCGCGCTGATTCCGATTAAAATCATCGCGCCGGCGGGCAAGATAGTTAATCCCACCCGCCCCGCCACCTACGGCGCCTGCGGGTGCAGCACCGCTACCGAGATAACCGATGCCGTCACCCAGGCCCTCTCCAAGGCCACGGAAAAGGCCCAGGGCGTCTCCTCGCGGCATTACTCCATTGACGTTACCGGCCGCGTGCCCATCAAAGACCCCCGGTCCGGGCAGGACATCGAGTACTTTGCCGCGCCCTTCCTCGAAGAAGGCGGGAGCGGCGCCGTCAAGGGCCACGACGGCTGGGACGGCGTCTGCGGCACCGTGCTGACCGGGGTGGTGCTGCGGGGCTCGGTGGAGGTGTGCGAGCTGCTCATGCCCTTCTACTGGGAGTGGCTCAACATGGCTAAAGACATGGAGGGACCGGGCGAGTTTATCGGCGCCCGGGGCTGCACCGCTTCCCGGTGGTGCACCGCCATGGAAGGGGCCCGGACCATTCTCATGGCCGGCGATGCCAGCGGCACCTTCTTCCCGCCGGCCGGGGCGGGGGGCGCGCCTTATGCCCCCACCGGGGACTTGTACCTGAAGCGGGCGGGCAAGAAGGAGAAGGAGTTCTTCCCCACCATGTCCATGGCCCCCATGTACGCGGGTGATATTCTCTATACGGAGTGCATGGGCGCCGGGGGGTGGGGCAATCCGCTTGACCGCGACCCCGAGAAGATAAGGCTGGACGTCCGTGACGAGCTGATAACCGCCGAGAGGGCGAGGAACGTCTACGGGGTGGTCATCGACCCCAAGTCCCTGACCGACAACCCGGAGGACGTCGCCATCGATTACAAGGCGACCAGGGAGCTAAGGGAAAAACTGAAGAAAGACCCCCGGACACGCCACCCCGACCTCGTGCGGGACGACGTCCGGGCCGGTAAGATATCGGTCCAGGAGGCCCGGGACAAGTACGCCGTCGTTATCAAGGAAGACGACGGACGCCGGGTCATCGACTACAAGGCCACCGAGAAATTGCGCCCGCACTAGCCGCCGCGCCGGGAGCCGTTCGGAGGAACAGGGCAACTTTAAGAAGGGGGATGAATTTGAGAGAGGTATATATCGCCGGAGTAGGCATGACCAGGTTCGGACGTCTAGAAAGGGGACAGCTGGAGCTGTTCGGCGAGGCGGCCATGGATGCGATAAACGAATCCAACCTGAAACCCAAAGACATCCAGGCGCTCTTCCTGGGCAACTCCGTTAGCGACCTGGATGAAGGACAAACCGTGCTGGCGGCCCACGCCGCCAGTGAAATCGGATTGGACCATGTCATGGCAACCAGGACTGAGGGCGCCTGTGCCTCAAGCTCGATAGCTATCATTGTTGCCTTCTTCATGGTGGGTTCGGGAGTCTTTGACATCGTCCTGGCCGGGGGAAGTGAAAGAAATACCGCCAG
>MGNX01000107.1 GCA_001796935.1 Chloroflexi bacterium RBG_16_60_22 | reverse complement strand
GGGTTCCACCTCGGGGAGAAGCACGGTGCGGGGCTCGTAGAAAACGTCCTCCCGGCTCCTCAACCACTCGGACTCGGGGATAAACTCGTAAAAGTTGGCGTGGGGGATGAAGGTCATGCCGCGCCGCGTCCAGCTCTGGACGGCGATGATGCCGGCCTCGGTGCAGGCGTGGAACTCGTAAGGGTAGGCGCCCCAGTAGTGGTAAACGAGGTCGCGGTAAACGCTGGTATCGATTCCCCAGCCGATGAGCGACTTCACCGGCCACAGGTCTCTGGGCAGCATCTTCCGGTTCTCCAGCCTGCTCCACAGGTAAGCCCGGGAGACCCTCATCATTTCGCCGGGGTGGGCGAGGTGCCGGGAAAACCCGCCCCGTCCGGACATCCGGTCGAACTCCTGGCCGACCTTCACCAGGACGCTGGTCATGGCTACCAGGATATCCAGTCCGGTGCGCAGGGACATCTCGAAGCCCCGGGCCATCTTGTCCCGGAAATCGAGCCCGTCATGGAGGTCCGGCGGCATCACCGAGCGGAGATTGAAGGACTGGCTGGCGCCGTAGGCCAGTATGCCGGAGAGGTAAGGCATGGGGGCTACATTATATAAGACGCGGTCGCCCTCGGTAAGGGAGCTCTGCCCCCGCTGCCGGGAGCAGGCCAGTATCAAGACCGACATCAGGCTATCCAGCGACCGCTGGTAGGCTTCCCTGGTATAGGGGACATGCCGGCAGCAGCCCCCCGCTCTGGAGGTGCCGGCCCAGACGATGGGTTTTTCAGGCAAGGCAGCTTCATCACCGGGGCCAAGCTCCGGCAGATAGTCTTTATAGGTGGTCAGGGGTACCCGGCGGCGGTATTCTTCAACGCTGGCGGGAGCCTGACCACCCACCAACTTTTTCCCCAGCGGGCAGCGCGCCACCCTCTCCAGCTGTTGCAATAAAAGCGATTCCTGGATGGCCATGAACTGCGGCAGGGTAATATCGAGGAAGCC
This sequence comes from Chloroflexi bacterium RBG_16_60_22, assembly GCA_001796935.1. GTDB lineage: Bacteria > Chloroflexota > Dehalococcoidia > Dehalococcoidales > RBG-16-60-22 > RBG-16-60-22. The sequence continues at coordinate 4,201 of MGNX01000107.1, read as the reverse complement.
GCAGTATTGCCGCCAGGCCCGGTCATTTTCCGACCTTATCACTGGGTACTCGATGCTCCGCATTTTGCTCTCTTTCTTGATTAATACGCGTTGACCAAGCAATCTCCCTAACATCGATAGCCCCCTTTCCATGCCAGTCCCAGTTTAAGGAGGCCAAATCAATACGGCGTCACAATTCTGCCCCGTATATTCTCAAAAACCTCACAACAAGAGAACCAGGGCCGCTCGATATTCCGCAACTCAAGGATATCACCGAAGCTGTAAACAAAATATAAACATTCAGGCGGGCAATATAACTAAACCGTAAACAAGGTAACGAACGATACGCAATCTAACGAGCGGGCAACGGAACACCCTTTAAAATAAATTTTGCGCTTTACCCGGTTGCGCCGTCCGCCGTCCTGCCCCGACCCCAAAACGGCAAATCGTCGGGGCGGGCCAATCGGAATTATCGGCCAGCCGGTGCCGTATTTTGCCGGTTTGCGTAATTTTTTCCGGAATCAGACGCGGTCGTTTTACTTGACAAGGAGAAGCGCACTATTTTAAAATTCAAGAGAATTGCGTAACATCGCTTTTTTTAACCTGACTCCCAACCCATCAAGTCCGTTCAATATATCTATCAATCGGTCGCAACGGCAAAGCCGAATCACCGACAAACTCTGGAAAGGAGACTGACGGAAATGGCTGACGCAAAAGGTAAAAAGGTCAACGTGAAGCCAGATAAGACGGTCATCAGGGCCCTGGCCCTCGGCGGCCTGCTGGGGGGCGGCGGCGAATGCGCCGTTGACGTCAAGGACGGCAAGGTGGTCAGAATCAGGCCGTTCCACTACGACTGGAAGTATAAGCCGGAAAGTTTCCGGCCCTGGTCGATGAAGCGCAACGGCAAGACCTTCCGGCCCCTTTTCAAGTCCCTGCCCGCCCCGTTCTCGCTGGCCTACAAGAAACGCACCTACTCCCCCAACCGCATCAAGTACCCCCTGAAGCGGGTGGACTGGGACCCCGACGGCGAGAGGAACCCGCAGAACCGCGGCAAGAGTAAGTATAAGAGAATCTCCTGGGAAGAGGCCGCCGCGATACTCGCCAAAGAGGTCAAGAGGATACACCAGAAATACGGCCCACTGGCCATCATGGTGCAGGGTGACGGCCACGGCGAGTGCAAGACCATCAATACCCCCCACGGCCATTCCGGCCGGCTCTTCGACATGATGGGCGGTTTTACCCAGCAGGTCAGGAACCCGGACAGCTGGGAAGGCTGGTACTGGGGCTCCAAGCACGTCTGGGGGCAGGGCATCCAGGGCATGATGTGGCCGGCGGACAACATCGTCAAGGACATGACGGAGAACTCCGAGATGGTCCTGTTCTGGGGCGGCGACCCCGAGACGACGCCCTGGGGCTTCACCGGCCAGTGCGCCACCCGCCTCTGCTACTTCTGGACGGAGGCCGGCATCAAGCAGGTCTATATCTGCCCGGACCTCAACTTCGGGGCGGCCGTCCACGCCGATAAGTGGATTCCCATCCTCCCCAACACGGACGCCGCCCTCCAGCTGGCCATCATCTACATCTGGCTGAAAGAGGGCACCTACAACAAGGAATACTGCCAGACCCACACCGTCGGCCTGGACAAGGTGGAGGATTACGTGATGGGCAAGGAAGACGGTGTTCCCAAGACGCCGGAGTGGGCCTCAAAAAAGACCGGCGTACCGGAATGGACGATTAAGGCGCTGGCCCGGGAGTTCGCCAAAAAGACCACCTCCATCGCCCACTACTTCGGCGGCTCCATGGCCAGAGGGCCCTACTCGCACGAGCCCGGCCGCCTCGAGTGCATCCTGCTGGGCATGCAGGGGCTGGGCGGCCCCGGCGTCCACCAGAGCCAGATAACCTATACCGGCATGCCCCGCGCCGAGGGGCTCCGCAGCACCCGCTTCTTCAACCCGGCCCTCAGCGACCGTATCACCAAGCCGGTGCGCACCACCATCGCCGCCTGGGGCAAGCAGCTCATCCCCAAGACCCTTATCCAGGAAGCTATCCTCAATCCCCCCATCACCTTCACCGGCAGCGGCGCCATCGAGACCCCGGTGGAGGACCAGTTCATCAAGTACACCTACCCGCTGGAGGACGGGGGCTACGAGATACATATGATATGGACGGACACCCCCTGCCGCCTCACCTGCTGGAACCACGGCAACTGGACGACCGAGGCCTTCCAGAGTCCCAAGATTGAGTGCGTCGTGGCACAGCACCCCTGGCTGGAGAATGACTGCCTGCTGGCGGACATCATCCTGCCGGCCAACACCAGCCTCGAGGTCGAGGACATCGTCACCAACGTCCGGCAGGGCCCCAACTTCCATAGCATCGCCATCTACGAGCAGGCCATCAAACCCATCGGCGAGTCCAAGAGCGACTACGAGGTGGTGCTGGAGGTGGCCAAGAAGCTCGGCTACGGCGACCAGTTCAGCGAGGGCAAGACCACCCGCGACCTCCAGAAGCAGGTCTTCGACGACATGGAAATCGACTACCTCATCTCCTGGGACGATTTCTATAAGAACAAATACTTCGTTTTCCCGGTGGCCAAGGACTGGGAGAAGGACTCGCCGGGCTTCCGCAAGTTCTACAACGACCCGGAGAAGAACCCCCTCCCCACCCCCACCGGCAAGCTGGAGTTCTACTCCGCCCGGCTGGCCGAGCACTTCCCGGACGACCACGAGCGGCCTCCCATCCCCAAGTGGATTGAGAAGGGCGTCACCCACGACGAGCGGCTCTCCAGCTCCCGCGCCAAGATGTTCCCGCTGCTGATGATGTCCAACCACCCGCGGTGGCGGACACATGCCCAGGGCGACGATATTACCTGGACACGCGAGACCCCCACCGGCAAGGTGCTCGCCGCCGACGGCTACCGCTACGAGCCGATTTGGATTAACCCCAGGGATGCCGAGGCCAGGGGCATCAGGGACGGGGACATCGTCAAGGCGTTCAACGAGAGGGGCGTGGTCCTGGTGGGCGCCCGGGTCTGGGAGAGAATCATGCCCGGCGTGGTCTATGTCGACCACGGCGCCCGGACCGACCCCCTGGTTCCCGGCTATGTCGACCGCGGCGGCGCCATCAACACCATCTCCCCTTACGGCGTCGCCTCCAAGAACGCCGTCGGCCAGGCCACCAGCGGCTACCTGGCGGACGTGCAGAAGGTCACCGATAAGGACTATGCGGACTGGCGGAAGATGGACCCCGGGGCCTTTGACGAGGCCTTTACCCGCGAGTATGACCAGGCGGCCGGACTCCGCTTCAATGCCTGGGTTGAAGGAGGTATGGACTAATGAAGGTATTTGTCATCGACGTTGGAATCTGTAATGGCTGCTACAGCTGCCAGATTGCCTGCAAGGACGAGCACGTCGGCAACGACTGGACCCCCTACGCCAAGCCCCAGCCGGACACCGGCCAGTTCTGGCTGAGGCAGACGGAGCACATCCGGGGGACGGTGCCCAAGGTCAGGATGCACTACATCCCCACCCCCTGCCAGCACTGCGACGAGGCGCCCTGCATCCCGGCCTGTCCCATCGAGAATACCATCTACAAGCGCGATGACGGGCTGGTCATCATCGACCCGGAGAAGTGCACCGGCTGCAAGAGCTGCGTGGACGCCTGCCCCTACGACGCCATCTTCTTCAACGAAAGCCTCAACATCGCCCAGAAATGCACCGGCTGCGCCCACCTGCTGGACGGGGGCGAGTGGAAGATACCGCGCTGCGCCGATTCCTGCCCCACCGAGGCCATCAAGTTCGGGGAGGAGTCCGAGTTCAAGTCCCAGATTGCCCGGGCCGAGGTGCTCAAGCCGGAGCTCGGCTGCAAGCCGCGGGTCTATTACCTCAATATCCCCAAGAAGTTCGTCGCCGGCACCGTCTACGACCCCGTGGAGAAGGAGGTCGTCATCGGCGCCACCTGCACCCTTAGCGGCAAGAGCCAGAACTGGACGGCCACCACGGACGGCTTCGGGGACTTCTGGTTCCAGGGGCTGGCGGACGGCACCTATAAGCTGAAAATCGAGGCCAGGGGCTTCGCCGCCAGGAGCTTCGATAAAATCAGCACGGCCAAGGACGTCAACCTGGGAGATATCCCGCTGTCCAAGGCCAGGGCAAATAAGTAACGGCCTGACGCCATAAGTTAACGACGGGAGGGAGTTCGTCATAAGCGGACTCCCTCCTCTTTA
>MGNX01000106.1:1978-5761 GCA_001796935.1 Chloroflexi bacterium RBG_16_60_22 | reverse complement strand
GATGTCCAGCTTCGGATTGATGCGCAACGCGTTGCGGGCCGTCAGCTCCTCGGCAACGTAGTCGGGAATGGTGCAAATCAGGACGCGCGCCCTGTCCAGGCTGGCGTGGGTCAGTATCTCCGGGTTGGAAGCGTCGCCGTAAATGCAGGGGACGCCCCGGGCGCGCAGCTGCGCGATAACCGTGGGGTCGAGCTCGATGACCAGGTAAGAGAACTTCTGCTTTTCCAGCACGGCGGCCACCCGTGCGCCGATATCGCCGTAGCCGCAGATGACGGCGTGGCGCGAAAGCTCCAGCGACCCCACGTGCCAGGCGGGGTCGGCCCCGGCCGAAAGCTGCCGGGCGAACCAGGCGCGCTGGCTCAACCAACGATATAGAAATGAGTTAAAGCTCATCGCGAAGGGGGTCACTAGAAGAGTGATAATCGCCGAAGCAATTATTAGCGAGAATAGGCTATCGGAGATGATGCCCGTTTGCACACCCATCGTGGCAAGTATAAAGCTGAATTCCCCTGCCTGCGCCAGCCCCGTCCCCACCATGAGAACTGTCTTGTGACTATAACCGAAGGACCGTGTTATCACGGAGTATACCAGGAATTTAGTCAAGATTATAGCCACTACCACAATAGCTACGGTAGCCAGATTATTTACCACGAAGTGCAGGTTGGCCAGCATACCCAGGGAAACGAAGAACAGCGCGGCGAAGGTGTCCCGCAGTGGCATGATATCGGCGAAGGCCTGCCGGGCGAAGCCGGACTGGCTGATGAGGAGGCCGGCCGCAAAGGCCCCGAAGGCCGCCGAAAGCCCGAAGTAATAGGTACCGAAAGCCGCCGCCAGACAGATGACTACCACCGTCAGCAGGAAGAGCTCGCGGGAGCGCTGCCCGGCCACCCTCTTTAAAAACCAGGGCATAAACCAGTATCCTAAGGCAAGCATCAAGCCGATAAAGCCTGCTGCCTTGGCGAAGGCGATACCCAGAGACGGTAATAGCCCTCCTGTATCACTGCTAATAACCTGCATGGCCACCATGATGGGCACCGCGCCGATGTCCTCCACCAGCAAAACACCGAGCATGATGCGGCCATGAGTGGTATCCAGCTCACCTCTCTCCATGAGAAGCTTCAGCGCCACCATCGTACTACTCATGGCGATGATAAACCCGAAGAACACCGCCCCGGTTACCCCGAATCCCACCATCCTGCCCACCCAGAACATGACCGCCGCCGTGATTACCATTTGCATGACGCCGCCGACGACGGCAACCTTACCCAGCTTTAAAAGCTCTTTGAGTGAAAGCTCCAGGCCGATGGCGAAAAGAAGGAGCACCACGCCGATTTCCGCCAGCGAGTGTATCGACTCGGTCTCATGGACCAGGCCCAGGCCATAAGGCCCGAAGGCCACACCCCCCGCCAGGTAGCCCAGGATAACCGGGAGGCGCAGCCACCGGGCCAGCATGCCGCCGGCGACGGCCGTAACCAGAACGATGAGCAGGTCAAGCCCGATATTCAGACCTTCCACGGCATACCCCCGGGCGGACGCGTGATACTGCTATTTTAGCACGGATTCCCCTGAAACATACGCCTGTAAAATAAAATTTTTCCTGAAAATGAGGTTGACGGCGGGGGCGGGAGGGGACTACCCGGCGGCCGGCCGACGTTTTTTAAAGGTGGCCGCCATCTGGACGAACACCGCCCCGATGCATAAAGCGGTAAAGATGATGAAGCCCACCCGGACGCTCATGAGGAACTGCGGGTAGTATTCCGGTGTTACCTCGGCCTGGCCCATGTAGAGGGAGAACAGGACCATCATGATGCCCATGCTCAGCATCATCCCGGCCGTCCGCATCGTTCCAATGGTGCCGGCCGCCACCCCCAGCGACTTCCGGTCCACCGAGCCCATGACGGCGTTGGAATTGGGCGAACTGAAAACGCCGATGCCGATGCCGTAGAGGGCCAGGGACAGGATAATCCACCACAGCGCGGTGGCATCGTCGAGGAAAATAAAGAAGACCAGCGCCACGCTGATAATGACCAGCCCGACCGAGGCCACCAGCCGCGGCTCGATTCTATCCGAAATCCGCCCGGAAAGCGGGGTGAAGACGGCCATCAGCACCGAGGCCGATATCAGCACCAGGCCGGCTGTCTGCGGCGAGAACCCGTTAATGTACTGTAAGTAAAGGCTCATCAGGAAATTCAGGGCGAAGGTGGACACATAGGTCAGCAGCATCGCCAGATTGGAAAAGACAAAGACCCGGTTCCGGCGGAAAAGGGTGAGGTCGAAGATAGGACTGGGCGTCCTGATTTCCCACCAGGCGAAGAAAACCAGGCCCAGCGCCCCCAGGACGAACAGGGTCACTCCCAGGCCGGTAATAATCACCGAGAAGCCGTACATGAGCAGGGCCAGCCCGATACTGAAAGCGACGGAGCCGATGATATCGAAGCTCTCCCCGCCGGCCTCCTTCCACTCCCCCTTAAGCGTCAGGAAGACCATTACGACCAGCACCACGCTGAGCAGTCCGCTGAGGTTGAAGATGCTCGGCCAGCCGAACTGCTCCGTCATGACCCCGCCGATGAAGGGTCCCAGCGAAAGACCGGTATAAGTCCCCGCCATGTTCAACCCCAGGGCCCGGCCCCTCTCGGTGGCGGGGAATATCGAGGTCAATATGGAGAAACTGGCGTTGAAGGCGATGCCGGCGCCGATTCCCTGGAGGGCGCGCGCAATAAGAAGCATAACGACCGAGTTAGCGGCCCCACCCAGGAAGGAGGCAATGGCGGAGAGCAACAGTCCGATGATGAAGAATTTCTTCCGCCCGAAGATATCGGAGAGGCGGCCGGCCGGCACCTGAATCATGGCGATGGCCAGGAAATAGACCGTGCTGACCCAGGTCATCACCACCGCTTCCATGGCGAACTCCCGCCCCATCGTCGGCAGGGCCACGTTCACGGAGGCCACCAGAAACGGCATAATGAAGGAGGTTATCGTGGCGATGACCAGAATGATGTTCTTATTCACGGCGCCGGCGGCGTTTTTCATATCAACACCGTTCCCCGTTCCCGAAACGGTCTAATTAATGCCTGATACGGGCGAAGGTGTGCCGGGCTGGACAGCCGCTTTACCGGCGGCCGGCGGCAGGGGCGCCCGGGAAATCTGCTTCCGGTAGCCGCACCCAAAGCAACGCTTGCCCTCGAAAACGGTGCCGTCTTCCGGCAGGCCGAGCTCTACCTCGGTGAAATTGCCGACCACCTTCTCCGGCGCCAGGCAGGGCATCTTGACGCGGGGCTGCACCTTGAAATCATCGGCGGTGATGCCGGCACAGGTGGCGATGCCACGCTCTGGCGTCAGCTCCTCATCGATGACGCCGTCCCCTCCCAGGTACTTGTCGATGGAGATGGCCGCCTTCCGGCCGGCGGCAATCGCCCGGATGACGGAGTCCGGACCGGTCACGGCGTCGCCGCCCGCCCAGACCCCCTCCCGGCTCGTCGCCAGGCCGGCGTCCGCCTGGATGGTATTGCCCCGGCCCGTCCTGACCTTGAAATCGGCGGGGATATCCGGCGTCTGCCCGATGGCGCCGATGACCGTGTCGTAGGCCACGTCGAACTCGCTGCCCTTGATGGGAACCGGCCGGCGGCGCCCGCTGGCGTCAGGCTCGCCGAGCTCCATGCGGTTGCAGGTGAGGACGAGCCCTCCGTCTTTACGGCTTACCCGGACATGACCGGTGAGGAACTCGATTTTGATACCCTCTTCCAGCGCCGCCTCAACCTCCTCGGCGCTGGCGGGCATCTCGGC
>MGNX01000106.1:278-1910 GCA_001796935.1 Chloroflexi bacterium RBG_16_60_22 | reverse complement strand
TGGCCACGTTCCCCCGCCGATGACCGCCACCTTCTTGCCCAGGTCCACCTTTTCCCCCAGGTTGGCATCCCTCAGGAAGGACGCGCCGTCGAAGACGCCGGGCAGGTCCTCCCCCGGGACGCCCAGGCTCATGCCGCGGTGGGCCCCCGGCCCCAGGAAAACGGCGTGGTAGCCTTCCGCAAAGAGACTGTCCAGGGACTCGATGCGGGTATTCAGCTTTATGTCAACTCCGGCGCTCCGGATTTCCTCTATCTCGCCGTCAAGCACTTCCGGGGGCAGGCGGTAGTCCGGAATTCCCACGCGCATCATCCCGCCGGCCCTGGAGAACTGCTCGAAGACGGTGACCTGGTGCCCCGCCTTGGCCAGGTAGTAGCCGGCCGTCAGCCCGGCCGGGCCGGAGCCGACCACCGCCACCTTCTTGCCGGTCGGCGGCTGGCGGCGGGAACGCTTTTTCCAGTCGCCGGTATCGCGGTCGGCCACGAAGCGCTTGATAAACTTGATGGAGATAGGCTCGTTCAGGGCGCCGCGCCGGCAGGCTTCCTCGCAGGGGTGGATGCAGACGCGCCCCAGTGTCCCCGGGAAGGGGACCTTCTCCCTGACGATAGCCAGCGAGTCCTGGTACTTACCCTCGCCGGCCAGGTAAACGTAGAGCGGCACGTCGATGCCCGCCGGGCAGGCATGCTGGCAGGGCACCGCCAGCGACTCCCAGTCGCAGTCGGGCTTGTATTCCGACCCGGCGTCCATCAGAGCGCCGACGGGGCAGACCTCGACGCAGCACCCGCAGAAGCGGCAGCCCGAGTCCTGGAGGGGCCGGTCGTAGGCGGTGCCGACGACCGTCTGGAAACCGCGGTTGATGAAGCTGATAGCCCCGATACCGCGGTGGTCGGAGCACATCAGCACGCACCGGCCGCAGAGGATGCAGAGATTGTAGTCCCGCCGGACGAGCGGCTCCCGGGCATAGTCCACCGGCAGCCCTTTGTACTGGAACGGCAGGGCGATTTCTTCTATGCCGATATAGTCGGTCACAAATTGAAGCTGGCACTGCTTGTTGGCGGGACAGCTGACGCAGCGCTCGGTGACGGCGACGTGGCGCAGGCAGATATCGTAAGGCCCGCAGCGGTGGCGGCGGTGGCAGGTGAGGCAGGCGTTGGGGTGCTCGGTGAGGATGAGCTCCAGATAGGCCCGCCGCAGTTTCCGGAGACGCTCCGTATCGGTGGCGACCACCATGCCGGCGGCGGCGGGGGTAGTGCAGGAGGTGGGGAGGCCGCGCATGTTCTCAATCTCCACGATGCACAGGCGGCAGCCGCCGAAAGGCTCGAGGTCCGGGTGGAAGCAGAGGGTGGGGATATAGACCCCGGCCTGCCGGGCCGCCCGGAGCACCGTGAGGCCCTTCTCTACCTCGACTTCTTTACCGTCAATCGTCAGCTTAATCGTCTCGGCCATAAATGAAAAGGCCACCCTTTAATCAGGGTAGCCACCTCCCGGTACCAGTCTTAATACGAGCGTTTTTCACACCGTACCACTTTAGCATTAAAGCAGGGGAGATTTCAAGCTCTTTAAGGACGGTTTATAGCCGGATTTGTGCGGCGGGCGGGCGTGGACTATAATTAATCTCACCGAAAATGAAAATCA
>MGNX01000106.1:0-107 GCA_001796935.1 Chloroflexi bacterium RBG_16_60_22 | reverse complement strand
GCAGCATCCGGAAGAAAAAGGGCTGACACCCCACCTTATCCCCCCACCCTCTTTCTGTCATTGCGAGCGTAGCGAAGCAATCTCTCTCTTTTCTACCTCACCCCCTT
>MGNX01000105.1:14151-18691 GCA_001796935.1 Chloroflexi bacterium RBG_16_60_22 | reverse complement strand
TATAATAAGCTCATACCAAGGCTATACGCATAAGATATTGGCAATATATTTACGTTTTGATGATATATCGTTGATATTTACTGTGCAATATGCTATTCTGTATCCGGGGTTAACGTTATGAGATGGGGAATGGTCGTTGATCTAACCAGGTGCGTGCGGTGTTATGCCTGCGTGGCCGCCTGCCGCGTCGAGCACTTCCTGCCGATGGGTATGTCCTGGCCGAAGCTGGTAGCACTGGAGACGGGCGCGGAACACCCTATCGTCTCCACTTACTCGGTGCGCTGCAACCAGTGCCAGGAGGCGCCCTGTGTCGATGTGTGCCCCACCGGCGCCAGCCAGAAGCGCCCGGACGGCATTATCTCGGTGGACCAGGATATATGCGTCGGCTGCCGCTACTGCGTCATCGCCTGTCCCTACCAGAACCGGACCTTCCTCTCCCGCGACAAGGATAAAGGCTTTTTCCCCGGCCAGATAGTCACGGGCTTCGAGCAAGCCGGCCGGGAGCAGTACCCCCACGAGGTCGGGACGACGGAGAAGTGCAACTTTTGCGCCGAGCGGATTGATGCCGGCATGGCCCAGGGCGGGAAACCGGGTATCGACCGCGCCGCCACGCCGGCCTGCGTCAACACCTGCCCGGCCCGGGCATTGACCTTCGGCGACCTCGACGACCCCGCCAGCGAGGTCTCCCGTCTGATATTAGACAAGGGCGGCTTCCAGCTCCACCCGGAGTACGGCACCGACCCCTCCGTATACTTCATCGACGGCCGGATAGGCCAGTGGTACGTTCCGGGAAAATATGACGGTACCGCCCAGGAACCGGCCGGGACCGGCGCGGAGAGATAGCTTGCAGATACACGAGTGGATGATAAACTACACCCGGCAGACGGAGTGGATTGACCGCCGGGGCATCTTCCTCTGGATTGCCTTCTACACCGGCGGGCTGGGCGGGGGGCTCTACCTGGTATCGCTGTATTTCAACAGCCTGTGGGGCATGTTCCTGAGCTGGCTGATTATCGCCGTCATCAAGGGCGGCGCCCATCTCATCTTCCTGGGCAAGCCGCTGCGCTTCTGGCGCATTGTTTTCCGGCCGGGCTCGTCATGGATATCCCGCGGCATCATCTTCGTCCTGGCCTTCACCGTCTTCGCCGCGGCCCAGATGGCCTTCACCTACTGGCTGCCGGGGGGCCCCGGGGAGGCGGTTTTCAAGGTGCTGGCCGGGGCAGCGGCGCTCGGTGTCGCGGTCTATACCGGCTTCGTCCTCAACACCGTCCGCGGCGTGCCCTTCTGGAACTCGGCGATGCTGCCGGTGCTGTTCGTCCTCTACGGCATCATGGGCGGCTTCGGCCTCGCCGCGCTTATCGCCCTTGGCGGTGGCGATGTCGACCTCGCCGCCGCCGAGACGGGGAGTCGGTGGCTGCTCATCGTCAATGCCCTGCTGGCGGCCGCCTATCTCTGGATGGCATCCGGCCGCGGCGAGACCGGGCGGCAGTCGGTCATCGAGCAGGTACGCGGCAGCATGGCGGCCGTCTTCTGGACCGGCATCGTCGTGCTCGGCATCATCATTCCGCTGGTCATCGGTTTCGCCAGCTACTTCGTCGGCGAGGTCTCGGCCGCCCTGCTGGTCACCGGCGTCATCTGCGAGGTCATCGGCGGCCTGTCCCTGCGCTACTGCATTCTCAAGGCCGGCGCCTACGCACCACTGGTCATGGTGGCCAGCCAGCCGGCCGCCAATACTTAATAACCGGACAAAACATGAGCGATACCAGGACTGTCAAGACCACCTGCAAGGGCTGCCACGGCGGCTGCGGCGTGCTGGTGACCGTCGAGGACGGGCGGATTACCCACATCGAGGGCAACCCGGATACCCCCACCTGGGGCACGATGTGCTCCAAGGGGCTCTCCAGCATCCAGCACGTCAACCACCCCGACCGCCTCAAGTACCCCCTGAAAAGGACGGGGAAAAGGGGAGAGGGCAAATGGCAGCGGATAAGCTGGGACGAGGCGCTGGACACCATCGCCGGTAAGATGAAAGAAGCCAGGGAGAAATACGGCGCTTCTTCCATCGCCGTATCCCAGGGCACGGGGCGGGGCTACAACCGCTACACCCATCGCTTCGCCCGGTCGGTCGGCACCGCCAATATCATCACCCCCGGCTACGTCTGCCACAGCCCCCGCATCGGACTGTACGGGCTGGTCACCGGCTACGGCCGACTCTACTGCGACTACCACGGCTGGGGAGGGGAGTTCCCCAAGACGCAGATTTCCTGGGCCAAGCAGCTGGAAATCAGCAGCGCCGACTCCGAGATGGCGGTGTGGTTCCTCAACTCCCTGAAGTATGTGAAAAACCTGATTGTCATCGACCCCCGGGAGACGGCCCTGTCTTCCCGGGCGACTCTCTGGCTGCAAATCCGGCCGGGCACGGACGCCGCCCTGGCCCTGGGCATGATTAACGTCATCGTCAACGAGGGACTCTGGGACAAAGAGTTCGTCGGGAAATGGACCTACGGCTTCGAGAGGCTCAAGGAGAGGGCCCGGGAGTACACCCCGGCGCGCGTCGCCGAGATTACCTGGCTCAAAGAAGAGGACATCGTCAAAGCCGCCCGGCTCTTTGCCGAAGACACCCCCGGCTGCATCCAGGTGGGCAGCTCGCTGGAGCGCCAGGCCAACTGCGGCCAGACCCTGCGGGCGATAATCTGCCTGCTGGGCGTCACCGGCAACATCGAGCGGCCGGGCAGCATGATGAGCTGGATGGTGCCCCCTTCGGGACTGCTGGAGGACTTCTTCTTCGAGATACCCATCACCGACGATATGCGGAAGGGCATCGTCGGCAGCAGCGACTTCAAGATGGGGGCGGCCCGCACCGCCCACGCCGATAGCGTCATCAAGCAGCTGCGCAACGGCAACCCGGTGGTCAGGGTCTGGTTCAGTGTCGGGGGGCAGCAGATAGTCCACCTGGCCAACACCAAAGAGGTGCTGGAGGCGCTGTCCAAGCTGGAGTTCCTGGCCCACGCCGACCAGTTCATGGGGCCGATGGCGGAGCACGCCGATATCGTCCTGCCGGCGGCGCATTTCCTGGAGATTGACGACATCTACAACATGCACCCCCGCTTCATGATTGAGGCCATCAACAAGGTCGTTGAGCCCCCCGGCGAGGCCTGGGCGGACGCTAAAATATTCAACGAGCTGGGCAAGCGGGTAGCGCCGGAGTACTGGTTCGAGAACGTCGAGAAGATGCTGGACTACCAGGTCCGCAAGGCCAACCTGACCTGGAAGGAGTTCAGCAAGCTCGGCGTCCTGGCCACGATGGGCAAGGACCAGGTCTATTACAAGTATAAGACCGACTACTGGAAGAAAGGCGGCGGGTTCCCCACCCCTACCGGCAAGTTCGAGCTATACTCCACCGTGCTGGAGGACCTGGGCTACGACCCGCTCCCCCACTTCCGTGAGCCCGGCGAGAGCCCCGTCTCCACGCCGGAGCTCTATAAAGAGTACCCGCTGGTCCTTTCCACCGGCTACCGCCAGCCTTTCTACTTCCTTTCGCAGTACCGCAACATCCCCTGGCTGCGCAGCTTCCAGAAAGACCCGGTGATGCAGATTCACCCGGATACCGCCAGGAAGTACGGCATTGAAGACGGCGACTGGGCCTGGATAGAGTCGCCGCGGGGCAGAATCAGGCAGAAAGCCCGCCTTTTCCCGGGCATCCACCCGGGGGTCGTCATGGCCACGGCCAACTGCTTCTACCCGGAGGACCCGGGGCCGTTGCACGGTATGCTGCGGTCTAACCCCAACGTCCTCACCTCCAACGACCACTTCGACCCCATGTACGGCTCCCCGGACCTCACCGCGCTGCTGTGCAAGGTGTACCGCGCTCCAGACGGCAAATAGCCGGAATAACCCCATGTACCCACCTGACAGGATATAAAATATTTTTGTTATTGATGACAAAAATGATGATATTAGTCCTTTATTTTTTCTAGTTATACCTTTATAATAGTGAATTATACCTTTCACGCGGAGGTATAGGCCCCTCGAGGAAGGGAGGTGTCGCGTAGAAAATACAACCAGGTGTTCATTATTGCCGGCTTGCTTAGTTAATATGCCCCAATTATTAAAGGAGGAAAAGATTTGAAGAAACTGTTTTTATTGCCGTTACTTATTGTTTTAGTGGTCGGGTTGGTCCTCGGCGGCTGCACCCAGCCGACCCCGGCTCCCAGCCCGTCACCCGCCCCGGCGCGAGCCCCGGCCCCCGCCCAGGGCCCGCAGACGATTACGGCCCAGACCCAGGCCCCGGCTCCATCCCCGGCTAAAGCGCCAGCGCCAGCCAAGGTATGGGAGCTAAAGTACGCTGACTGGGGTCCGGCCCAGATCGAGCTGGGCAAACGCGCTCAGCAATGGAAGGAAGTTATCGAACAGCGCACCGGCGGCCGGGTCAAGATAACCCTCTACTTCGGCGAGGCCCTGCTGAAGGCTGCCGACCACCGCCGTGGCGTGCAGGCCGGCATCGCCGATGCGGCCCTCTACGTCATCGGCTCGAACGAGC
>MGNX01000105.1:0-14134 GCA_001796935.1 Chloroflexi bacterium RBG_16_60_22 | reverse complement strand
CTCGAACGAGCAGGCCAACCGGATTATGGAGCAGCCCTTCCTTTTCTCCCCCACCACGGACATGTCCGAGAGGACCAAGATTTTCAACCAGCTACGGGCCGATTTCCCCCAGCTGGATAAAGAGTTCGGGGACGCCATGCCGCTCTACTGGCGCAGCATCGTGCCGGAGCACGTCAATACCGTGAAAAAACCGGTGCTCGTCCCCCAGGACCTGGCCGGCATGAAGCTTTCCGCCAGCACCTGGTGGGAAGACCCCTTCAAGACGGTCAACGCCGCCCTTATCTTCCTGAGGGCCCCGGACTGGTATATGGGCCTCGATAGAGGGCTCATCACCGGGCAGATAATCCACTGGAACGCCATTTATGCCTTCAGGACGCTGGAGCTGTTTAAATTCCACACCACCTTCGGCCCCGGCGGCATCGATACCCCGTTTATCGGCGAGATTTTCAACCGTGATGTCTGGAACAGCTTCCCGGCCGATATTCAGAAGATATTCACCGATACCGCCAAGGAGCAGGAGCAGTGGGGACTTGAGGACGACCTCGTCAAGCAGGCCGAGGCGATTGCCTTCGCCAGGAAAATCGGCAACCTCATCCACGAAGCCACCCCGCAGGAGTACCAGCAGTGGTACGAATTCACCCAGGTCGTCCGCGATAAATGGATAAAAGACACGGCCGCAGCCGGTTTCCCGGCACAACAAATCTTCGATGAGGCCAAGCGCCTCGACGCGCAGTACCGGAACTAACCGCACAGGGCAAAACAATAAAGTGAGGCTGGTCCGTTAATGTTCCAGCCTCACTTTTTTTACGGGCCCGGATAAAGCCCTAGAACATGATGACGTTGCGGAGGGCTTTTCCCTTCTCCACCGCCTCGACCGCCTGGTTAATCTTTTCCAGCGGGTACCTCTCCGTGATGAGCTCATCCAGCTTGAGGATTCCCGCCTTGTAAAGCTCAATCAGCCGGGGAATGTCCGTCTGCAGCTGGGTGGTGCCCATGAAGCTGCCGGTCAGCGTCCTCTCGTCCTTGATGAAGCCGAAGGGAGAAAAGGTTATCGTATCGGTAAATTTGGGCAGCCCCACAACAACCGTCATGCCGCGCGGCCCGGACATGGCGAAGCCCTGTTCTATCGCTTTAACGTTGCCAACCGTCACAAAAACGTAGTCGGCGCCGCGTCCTTCGGTTAGCTCCTTGACCGCCTTGATGGCATCGGCCTTGCCGGGATTAACGGTGTGCGTCGCCCCGAACTTTTTAGCCGCCGCCAGCTTGCTATCCGAGATGTCCACGGCGATGACCGGGTTCGCCCCGGATATCGCCGCTCCCTGGACGGAGTTGAGACCGACTCCCCCCGTGCCGATGATAACGCAGCTGCTCATCACCTCGACGCGGGCACGGTTGACCACCGCCCCGAACCCGGTGATGACGCCGCAGGCCAGCAGTGAGGCCCGGTCCAGCGGCATATCCTTCGGGACCTTCACCACCTGAGACTCGTGCAGGATGGTGTACTCCGCGAAGCTGCCTATCTTGACCATCTGCATCAGGGGCTGCCCCTTCTTATTGCGGTAAGGGCTTTCGTTGTCCCGCGCCCAGGCGGCCTGGCACATGTGAGTGCGCCCGGTCAGGCAAGGCTTGCACTTGCCGCAGGATATCAGCAGCGAGGCCACTACGGGGTCGCCCTTCTTGACCGAGCTTACCCCTTCGCCCACCTCTTCGATGTAACCCGCCGATTCGTGGCCGCCGACGAGCGGCGTTTTCCCGGGGAGCTCCCCCCGGATAACGTGAATATCGCTGTGGCAGATGGCCGTGGCAGCCATTTTCACCTTGACCTCCCCCGCCCCCGGCGGGGCGATGTCAATCTCCTCAACCACCAGCGGCTTACCATACTCGTAGCAGACTGCAGCTTTCATCGCGGCCTCCTTTTATTATCGGGTCTTTCCGGCGGCATTTCACGCCCTCACCAGTCTATTTCTCCCTGCGGATAATGTCAAATAGTCCGCCGCGGGATTTTTTGACAAATCCACAAGAGAAAACCTATGATAGGCTAGACCAAAAAAGAGATAAGGAGTAGTGACATGGGAGAAGGTTTGCTTTTAAACATCGTCGCCACCGAATGCCCTCCGGCCATCGAGGCTAAATTCAACAAGTGGTACAACGGGGTGCATGTCCCCATGCTCTTCAAGTACCCGGGCCTGAAGCGGGTGACCCGCTACCAGCTCCTCGGCGAAAGCCCGGGACAGGCCAAGTACCTGGCCTGCTATGAGTTCAAGGATGCCGCGGCCCTCAGCAATTTCCAGAAAAGCCCGGAGTTCGCGGCCGCCATGGACGAAATGCAGGGTACCTGGAAGGGCGGCGGCTTCGATATCAAGTGGATGGCCGTTTACCAGCCCCTCAAGACCTGGGAGCGGTAAAGACGCGTTTTTCCAACGCGGTTTGACGGGGTTAAAATAACTTAGATGGAAGCTAGCTGGTGGGATTCTTCGGCGACTTTCCGGAAATGCACCGCGGAGAAGGCCTCTTTTGTTCTCCTCAACCAGTTTGACCTGACCCTGACGGTGCTGGCGATGTACCTCGGCCTGACGGAGATAAACCCCTTCGTGAGGTTTCTGGTCGAGGTGCCCGCGCTGCTCCTGGTGGTGAAACTTTTTATCCCCGTCCTGATTGCCTGGCTGATGCCGGGCCGGCTTCTCCTGCCGTCAACCGCCCTGCTGGCGCTGGTGGTTATCTGGAACATCAAGGAGCTGGTTGTTTTCCTGGTCTGATTGGCCGGCGGCGGGGGTTTCTCAACGCCCCGCGGTACGCGCCATGGAATCTTCTTTCTGGTAGAGGGTACCCATTGTCTCGAGGTAGAGTCTGGCGGCGCTCACCCTCAGGTGTTTGGTATTGTAGTCGGGGTCGGCCTTGAGCTTGCTGTACATGCTGTTGAGGTGGTGTTCCACGGTCTTGATATCAATGAAGAGGGTACCGGCGATAGCCGAGTTGGTATAACCCTGCGATAGTAAACTGAGAATCTCCAGCTCGCGGGTGGTGAGCTGTTTCAGGAAGGGACACTCCGGCTTGCCGGCGAACATGAAGGTGGCCAGCGGCGGGTCGAGGATGACCTGTCCCTGGCTGACGGCCAGGATGGTCCGGCCCAGCTGCTCTATCTTGTCCAGCGACTGCTTCAGGAAGAGCGCCATGCCGCTCTCCCCGCTCAGGGCCAGCCGGCGCAGCAGCTCGATATCCTGGGAGCTGTAAAATACCAGCAGGATGACAATCCCTATCTGGGGATAGCTGTTCCTGATTTGCTCCAGCTCCTCGATGATATTTATGTCAAGTTTCTTGACGCTGAGCAAGAGCACGTCCGGAGAAAGCTCGGCGACGGCGCGGGTCATGGCGCCCATCTCGCCGTTATCGGCGACGCGTAAAATTTCGATGTTGTCCTTCAAAGACAGGACATGAGTGTATATTTCCCGGTAAATTTCCTGTTCCTCAACCACATACAGGCTTACCGTATCTGACTTTCCCTGAATCATATTCTCGCCTTTCGCTTAATGCCTCTGTGATACTTTCCCCTTGGGTAACTTCAGGTACTTTCCGGTTACCACCCTTATTGATTGTAAGCTAATTGTATAAAGAGATTAATAAAAATTCATAAATATAACATTAAATAATCATTAATAATCATTATGTTTTCTGCCAATTGGCGAACACCCGCACAAATTCTGCCATCCCAACCCCTAAAATGCAATACATGTTAACCCCCAATTCCTCCTAGGGAAGGCATTACTTTAGAACTAATGAGTGCCCCCACGGGATTATTAGAAAAATGACGTACCAAGATTGGGGATGGCGTAGTGGTCACTTGCCGCCATCGGGGGTAGATTGAAAGTGTCCATGCTGCGTCAAGGAGGGAAATGGTATGCGCAAATTGGTAAGGAAGTTATTCAAGCGCCAAAAAGGCATCACCGGAATTGAAACAGCCATCATTCTCATCGCCTTCGTCATCGTGGCTTCGGTGTTTGCCTACGTCGTCCTCTCGGCCGGCCTGTTCTCCACCCAGAAGGCCAAAGAGGCCATCCATGCCGGCCTGGAGGAAGCCAGGAGCACCATCGAGGTCAAGGGCAACATGTACGGCAAGATGGAGAGCAGCATCCTGACGGAGGTCTACTTTACCCTCGCCACTACCACCGGCGGGGACATGATAGACTTCACGGATACATCTTCGGCCAACAGTTCCAACCTCGTGGTTATTTCCTACAGTGATGCCTACCAGATGATTCCGACAATCAACTGGACGATGACCAAGCTGAACACCACCACCACCGACAACCTGCTGGATAAGAACGAGCTGTTCCTAATCACCGTAGACCTCTCGGTCGTCAGTGACAACGTGCCCGCGGCCTGGAAGCCCGGCCCTTATCACCGCTTCCAGCTGGAGGTCAAGCCTCCCGTCGGCGCCGTACTTATCCTGGAACGCACCGTTCCCGCCAGGGTAGACCAGATTGTCAACTTATATTAATGTAGCCTGCCCGGCACTTCAGATATGAAGAACGGGAGAACCCGGAGAAGGATTAAAAAGAGAATGAAGTACAGCCAGCTAATCACCGGCCAGCGGCGCGTGGTGATTGCTTTTTTAGTCGGGTTTATCTTCATGGCGGCCCTGGCGCTAACGCCGGCCGCCGCGGCAGCATTTTCCACCTGGTTGGACCAGGACTCGGCCGTACCGCCACTACCGGTCAGCCCGGATTATTCACGTCCCGCTGGCGGACATGACAACGGTAATCCGGCAAAGCCGTACCTGAAAGAGCTGGTTAACACATCAATTCCGGAGACATCTTTGACCGGTTGACAAGACCGGGCCGGCGTGGCGAACCAGCCAAGCTAGGCAAAGGAGGGGGAAGATAATGTGAACATAAGGTGTAGTCGCTGAGAATACAAAAGCCAAGAAATGGAAGGGGGTGATGTGCAAAGGAAGAGAAGTGGTCGATAAACACGAAGGGAAATAATGTCTTAACCCAAAACACTTACCAAGTAAGGAGGAGAAATGTTAAGGAAATTCTTCAAGCGTGAGAAAGGTATCACCGGTCTGGAGACCGCCATTATCCTGATTGCCTTCGTCGTGGTGGCCGCGGTATTCGCTTACACCGCCTTATCCGCCGGCCTGTTTTCCACCCAGAAAGCCCAGGAGGCCGTCTATTCCGGGCTCCAGGAAGCCCGGAGCACCCTCGAGCTCAGGGGCGGCGTGGTCGCCAAGGCCGCCGTCACCGGCTCCAGCGGCACCATCAAGCAGATAAGCTTCGTGGTGTCCAACGTGCTCGGCGGTGAGGCCCTAGACTTTAACCCGCCGACTCTCTCTTCGGCCAACACCGGCCTGGCTGACAGCAGCAGCACCAATGTCGTGGTCATCAACTATCAGGACGAGGACCAGACCGCTGACAATCTTTACTGGACCATTAACAAGCTGGGGAACGCTGACTTGGACAACCTGCTGGAGACCAACGAAAGGTTCGAAATCGTCATCGGCAGCGCCACCGCTGGTTCGGCCGGCGGCAACCTGATTAATGCCCTGACCCCGGACCTGACGGTCAAGAAGACCTTCAACCTGGAAATACTCACCCCGGTCGGTGCCATCCTCACCATCGAACGCACCACGCCACCCTGGATTGACACCGTCATGAACCTGCGCTAGTGGTGTTTCCAACGGTTGGAAAAGTAGATAAAAGGAGGAAAAAAGATATCATGTTCCACAAGTTATTCAAAGCACACAGAGGGCAGCGTGGCATCACCGGCCTGGAAACCGCCATCATCCTCATCGCCTTCGTCGTGGTGGCCGCGGTATTCGCCTACACCGCCCTGTCCGCCGGCCTGTTCTCCACGCAGAAAGGCCAGGAGGCCGTCTATTCCGGGCTCAAGGAAGCCCAGAGCACCCTGGAGCTCAAGGGCGCCGTTATCGCCACGGCCAACACCACCGGTAACAATGGCACCATCAAGCAGATAAGCTTCGTGGTGTCCAACGTGCTCAATGGTGAAGCGATCGACTTCGCTCCGCCTTCGGCGAACACTTCCAGCAACAACGGCGTGTCGGACACCGACAGCACCAACAAGGTTGTCATCAACTACATCGACGACGACCAGACCGTGAACGACCTTTACTGGACCAAGACCTCGCTGGGGAGCGATGACGGCGACGACCTGCTGGAAGACGGCGAAAAGTTCAAAATCACCATCGGCTCGGGCACCGCTGGTGCCAGCGGCGGCAACCTCATCGACGCCCTGACGACCGACCTGACGGTAAACAAGACCTTCAGCCTGATAGTCCAGACGCCCGTCGGTGCCGTGCTGGAGATTGAGCGCACCACACCGGCCTACATCGATACCATCATGAACCTGCGCTAAACAAGATTGCCACTGGGTGGGGGGCCGCTGAAGCCCCCCACCCCCGGTTCCCGTAGTATCAGTGGGTGCGACCCGCTTTCCGAAGCTGTGGGAGTTATGGATGACAACCGTAGGCACCGGCTCCGAAGGAATTATGGAGGAACGTTGTGGACAAGGCCGTAACTACAGCTCTACTCATCATAGCGGGGGTTGTATGTATGATATTTGTCTTTAACAGCGTTTATCCGATGGTAAACCGCTCCAGCCAGGCAATGGTGAGCATGGCCGAGCAGGTCGACGAGAGAATGAAGAGCCGGATAAACGTTGTTCACGCGGCAAATTCTGCCAACCGCACGTCCGTTTACCTGTGGGTAAAAAACGTGGGCACCCAGCGCATCACCAATGTCGACGATAGCGACCTCTTCTTCGGGCAGGAGGACAATTTTGAGCGCATCCCCTACACGGGTGACGCCGGCGGGGACTATCCCCAGTGGGACTTCATCCTGGAAAACGATACCGAGTGGCAGACCAGCGCCACTCTGAAGATAACCATTTCTTACAGCAGTGACCCGGGGGCGGGCACTTATTATTCAAAATTTATTATACCGAACGGCATATCCGACGAGTATTACTTCAGTATGTAACGGAGTAAACCATGGAGACCGTGATTGTCTCAATAATATGCATCGCGCTGGTAGTCTTCGGCGGCATGACCATGTCCCAGGGCTTCATCACGTCCGTGGATACCAGCACCACCGGACTGGGGGAGGTAGGCCAGAGAGACGAGTCCATCATGAGGACCGAGCTGACGCCGGTCAGCACCAGCCAGCCTTCGGCCAACACCCTGGAAGTGGTCATCGAGAACACCGGCCAGACCAAGCTGGCCAATTTTAGCAAGTGGGATTTCATCGTCCAGTATTACGATGGCACCGGCACCTATCACGTCGAGTGGCTCCCCTACACTGCGGGAGCCCTGGGCGATAACGAGTGGGAGCTGGCCTGGATAAAGCTCGGCGGTCAGCCGGAAGCCTTTGAGCCGGGCGTTCTTAACCCGGGTGAACAGGTCATGGTCAGGGCCCAGCTCAATCCGGCGGTAGGCGCCGCCACCACCAACATGGTGGTCGTCAGCACTCCCAGCGGCGTGACGGCCTCAACCTACTTCTGGCCCTGATGAAGAGGAGGCGTAGAACAGGACCGGACGACGGCTGACTAAGGAGCGAGGGTTATGGCGACGCTGGTCGTCTCGATAATAGTAATAGTAATGATCGTGGCAGGAGGCATTACATTGTCCCAGGGCATACTCACCTCGGCAGACGCCACCGCCCTCAGCGTTGAGGAGATAAGCGTCAGAGAAGGGGAGATAATGAGGACCGGGGTGGACACGCTCCGGGCCGCTTACCTTTCCTGGGCGGACCGTCTGCGCCTGACGGTGGCGAACACCGGCCAGACGCGGCTGGCCGGCTTTGATAAGTGGGACATCATCGTCCACTATTATGACGGCACCGGCACCTATCATCCCGGCTGGCTCCCCTACACCGCAGGGGCACTGGGCGATAACGAGTGGAAAAAAGCGGGCATCTACCTTAACGGTCCGGCGGAGTCCTTCGAGCCCGGGATAGTCAACCCCGGTGAACAGGTCGTCATCCTGGCCAGGCTCAACCCGCTGCCGGGCGATGCCACCGGCATCAGCGTAACCGTCGCCACGCCCAACGGCATCCGCGACTCTTTTTCTTTCTCCAATCCCGGCTATGCCATACTGACGCCCCATACTGAGAACACCACCGTCAACGGTACCGCCCATTACCAGCTGGAAGAGGCCGCCCCCGGCGATGCGGCCGGGACCATCATGAGCGCCGCCTTCAGCACGGGTGAGGTAGCCCGGAAGCTGCTGGTCAACGATGACCAGCCGTCACGGGCGGCCCGGCACGTTTTCCCGCTCGTCGGCATCAGTGATATACCGGCAGCCACCTGGAACTTCTACTACCGGTGCACCGTCTTCGGGGATGGCCCGTTCCCCCAAGCCAACGGCGATGTCAGCTTTGATGTGGATATTTTAATACGGCGCGCTGACGGCACCATCCGCCAGACGATAGCTACCGGCGCTGCCGCCGCCATGTTCCCCCAGACCAGCGAGGGCAGCTGGGTAACTCTTAGCGGGACCTACGCTTTCCCCGGCTACACCGTGATTGACGACACGGACTACCTGGAAATCGCCTACTACGGGGATGTCCTGGCCCAGGGCCCCAGCGGGACGGTCGGTTACACCCAGGTGATGATAGACGATGATTCCCTGCCGACCGCCAACCAGACCAGAATGGAAGCACCTTAAGGAAAATGAACATGCTGGAAAAGCTGAAGCAACTGATATTTAGACAGAGCGGACATCGTAAGAACCGTAAAAATGCGATGATGAGCTTTGACATGTTCTATCAGCTATCCTACATGTCAACCATCGCGGCCTCCGGCGTGCCGCGCGACCAGATTTTCGAACGCTCCGCGGGGCTGCAATGCTCCTCGGCCGAGTATATCAAGAGAGTGGAGTTGGCCCGCAAGCGGCTGAAATACGATTACGCCCGGGCCTGCCGCGCCGTGGGCGAACCCCTCAAGGAAGATGATATGAAGGGCTTCCTGCTCCGCTTCTCCAGCTCGCTCATCTCCGGCGAGCCTGAAGCCGATTTCCTTTCGAGAGAGGCCAAGGCCCGCGCCGATGACTACGATAACGAGTACGGCCGGAACCTGGAAGCCCTGAAAATGTGGACTGATGCCTACGTTTCCCTCATCCTTTCGGCGGTGCTGGTGGTGGTCATCGGCATCGTGTCCACCATGATATGGAAAATCGAGACCACCCTCATCGTCGCCATGGCCTTTGTCTCCATCGCCACCACCGCCATCGGCGTCTGGCTGATATGGCTGGTATCGCCCAAGGAGTCAACCGTCCTGCGCTGGGCAGGCTCGCGGGAGCAGCTGCTGGCGCGGAAGTACTTCAAACCGGTCCTGCCCGCCGCCGTGGGAATCGGCGCCCTCTTTTTACTCACCGGCCAGAACGTGGGTATCGGCCTGCTGGCCGTCGCCGCCATCGTCTTCCCCATCGGCTATGTCATGACCCGTGACGACCGCAAGATTGCCCGGCGAGATGACGAAGTGGGCACCTTCTTGCGGTCGCTGGGCGGCGTCTGTACCGCCCTGGGGACGACGGTCAACTCGGCGCTGGGCCGCCTTGACCTCGATGCCATCAACGTCCTGCGCGCCGCGGTGAAGAACCTGCACACCCGGCTCACCGCCGGCATCAGGAGCAAGCTGTCCTGGAAAAAGTTCATCGATGAGACCGGCAGCGAGCTGGCCAACCGCAGCGTGGGCATGTTCTATGACGCTATCGAGGTGGGGGGCTCGGCGGGAGCGGCTGGACAGCAGGCCGCCAACTTCGCCAACCGGATAGCCCTGCTGCGGGCCAAGAGAAGGACTATCGCCGGGCCATTCCGCTGGCTCTGCGTGACCATGCACGCGGCGGTGGTGGTCATCCTCATCTTCATCACCGAGGTCATCTTCGCCTTCGGCGGCATGGTTTCCAGCGCCCAGGAGGCAATGCCGACGGTCTCGGGGGCACCTTCGCTGGCTTCTTTTTCCAGCTTCAACCTCTCCGGACTGGAGCTCATGCACACCCTGGTAATACCCCTCGTCCTCATATTCACGGTCGCCAATGCCATCGTCCCCAGCGTGGCGGAGGGCGGCAGCAAATTTAAGATATTGAGCAACCTGGGAATCACGGGGGCTATCTCCGGCATGAGCCTGTTGCTCCTGCCATTACTGGCTGAAGCCCTGTTCACGTCCATTTCCCAAATCTAAGGAGGTCATATGGAAACAAACCGTAATATCGATGAAGTTGAAGCGGAATTTCAGGAGATACGGGACGAACTGAAAGAAATCCTCTTTGACATTCGTACTTATCTCATGGAAGCCCTGTCCCCGATACCCAACGACCTTGACCGGGAGAGGCTCCGCGAAGAACTCGAAGCGGATAGGGGGTAACAACACATGGCAGAAGATAAGAAGCTCGAGACCATAGAATCGGAAATCAAGCTGCTGAAGGGGGAACTGAAAAACTCCCTGGCCAGCGTGCGCGATTACCTGCTCAATATGGAACTGCCTTCAGCCGAATTCGCCACCATCCTGGCGGCTCTCGGTGAAGGCGGCGACCAGAAGGTCACCATGAAGGGCTCGTTCTCCACGCCTCCCGCCGGCGACCAGAACATCGGCACCGGGGACGAAATCACGGAACCTGCCCAGGACTCCGTTGAGGAGCCCTACGAGGAAGAGGTCGAGGAACCCCTTGACGAAGAGCCGGAAATGCCGACCGAGCAGGATGACCTGGCCGGTATGGAAAGCCCCCTCGGGGACGAATCGGAAATCATGTCAGAGGGCGGCGCGGGAGGTCCGGAGGGCTCCCTGGGCGAGGAACAGGGCGTCTCCCCGGAAGACGAGCTGTCACCGGAGGGCGAGGGGGAGGAAGGTGAAGAAGGTGAGTCCGGTGCCTTTGATGAGCTTGGCGAACCCGATGAATTAGATGAGCAGGATGATTCCATCGCTCCCGGAGAGGAGCTGCCGATAGAGGAGGAACAGCCGATGGATTATGATAAAACCGCTGCCGAAGTCAATCCTTCCATCCCGAAGGTCAACATGCTGGCCAACCTTATCAACTGGGTCGCCCGGGCCAAGAAGGAGATAGGCTACGAGCAGCTACCCACCTTTTTGGAGGTCTATGGCATCAGCGGCCACCTTTCCCCCGAGCTTAAGGAGACTATCGTCCAGCTGGCGGAGATAGCCGCCGAGCAGCCGGAGGCAGCCAGCAATGCCGAGGTCTGGAGCCAGTCCATGCTGTCCCTCCACGGCATCCTGACGGGCGGTGACGCACCGCGGTACCCCATCATACCATCCTGGGGTGATGTCCGCGCCGAAGCCCAGGGGGAAGAGGAAGAGATAATCGAGGTTGACAAGAAAAAGGATACTTCGGTCAAGCTCAAGCTGGTCTTCCCCAACGGCGACGGTGAAAGCAAGGAGTACTGTATTGACCTCAACCCCGAGATGGACAGCAACGGCTCTTCCGTTAAGTCCAGCCAGCGTGAACTCAAGCGAGGTGACTAGCTATGGCAACGACGAAGAAGAAGAAAGAGACCATCCTCACCGGCGTGCCGGAAGTCGATGAGAAGCTCGGGGGCGGCATACCGCTGGGCTCGCTTTGCCTCATCGAAGGCCACTCGGACGCCGGCAAGAGCGTCCTTTGCCAGCACCTGACCAACGGCACGCTGGTTACCGGCGAGACATCGGTGGCCTACTACACCACGGAGAATAACGTCAGGAGCCTCATCAGCCAGATGGACTCGCTGGCGCTCTACGTGCTGGACCATTTCCTGGCCGACCACATGAGGATTTACCCCCTGACCTTTCACAGCAGCATGCAGGGCGGGCAGAAGCCGTTTCACGTGCTCACCAATCACTTCTCCCGCCTGCCCCTGGACTTCAAGCTGATAATCGTCGATTCCATTACCCTGCTCGTGGCGCACAGCAACCCGGTGGCCATTATCGACTTCTTTTCACGCTGCAAGGCCCTGTGCGATGACGGGCGGACGATAATCCTGGTGGCGCATTCTTACGCCTTCGAGGAAGACATGCTCGCCCGGACCCGCTCACTGTGCGACGCCCGCTTCCGGCTCCGCCTGGAGCAGGTCGGCGACAGCATGATTAAGCTCATGGAGGTCCTCAAGGTACGCGGCGCCGAGCGCCCTACGGGAGACGTCGTCTCCTTCGATATCGAGCCTAAACTGGGCATGCGCATTATTCCGCTGGCCAAGGCCAGAGTCTAGGAGATTGAATGCTTGGTCTGCCTTTTGAACTAAAGCCCTGTCCCGGGGACTGCGGGAAGGA
The DNA here is from genome assembly GCA_001796935.1 of Chloroflexi bacterium RBG_16_60_22. Lineage (GTDB taxonomy): Bacteria > Chloroflexota > Dehalococcoidia > Dehalococcoidales > RBG-16-60-22 > RBG-16-60-22. Next base: position 1,864 of record MGNX01000105.1, on the reverse strand, counting down.
GTGCGGGAGGTACCTGGAGAAATGCCCCGTATTCTCCAAGCTCCCCCCGGAGTTCCAGGAGGTATGCAAACTTCACCCGCACCTCCTCCAGTACGTGCGCATGCTTCCCGCGGATAAAATAGGCATCCCGCAGTACTATGAAAAGGTAACCCGGAAGCTCAAGGGCACCAAGGACCCCAACCTTATCTATAACGTCGGCGGCGGGGTTTTTATCCATGTGCTGGCCAACCTCAACGATATCCGCGACTACTACATCGCCGTGGAACCCAGCCTCATCGATGCCCAGGAAAAATCCCTCGACGATATTGAGCTGCGCCTGGCCGACTACGTCGAGGAGCTGGAAGGCGTCGCCGATTCATCCAAGCGGCTGGAAATCATCATGGGCATCGTGGACCGGATTGTCATCGTCTCCGGCCGGAAAAGCGCCGAGCCGGAACCGGAGAAGGAAAAGGCCGAGGGCGGCGGCGATAAAAAAAAAGGCGAGGGTGAGGGCGGTAAGAAAAAGGGCGAGAAAAAGCCCCGTTTCCTTAAGTCCAAGGGCGGTACCAAGGGAAAGGTCCACATCACCCAGTTCCAGTACAACACCCTGCGCTACCTGCTGCGGCGCAAGCTGGAAGGCATGGGCGCCCTCGACCCCATGATACTCGACCCCAATATCGAAGATATTTCCTGCTCCGGCCTGGGCAACATCTTCGTGGAGCACAAGATTTTCGGCGGCCTCCGCGCCAGCATCGGCTTCGAGACCAACGAGGCGCTGGATAAGTTCGTCATCGAGCTGGCCGAGGGTATCAAGCACCCGGTAACCTTCCGCGAGCCAGTGGTCGATGCCACCCTGCCGGACGGCTCTCGTATCAATATCGTTTACGGTACGGACGTCTCCAAGCGGGGCAGCAACTTCACCATCAGAAAATTCAGCGATACTCCCTTGAGCATCATCGAGCTCATCCAGTTCGGCGCCCTTAACTACGATATGGCAGCCTATCTCTCCATCATCCTCCAGGAAGGAATGAACGTCTGGGTGTCCGGGGAAACGGCCTCCGGCAAAACGACGCTGCTCAACGCCCTCACCACCTTTATCCCGCCGGAGTCCAAGATAGTCAGCATTGAAGACACCCCGGAAGTCCAGGTCCCCCACCATAACTGGATACGCGGCGTCACCCGCGGCTCCGATAAGAGCGGCGACTCCTCCGAGGTGTCCATGTTCGACCTGCTCAAGGCTGCCCTGCGCCAGAGGCCCAACCTTATCATCGTCGGCGAGATACGTGGCGTGGAAGGGGCCATCGCCTTTCAGGCCATGCAAACCGGCCACGCTACCATGAGCACCTTCCACGCCGCCTCGGTATCCAAGCTCATCCAGCGTGTTACCGGCAACCCGATTAACGTACCCAAGACCTACGTGGACAACCTCAACGTGGTGGTCATCTGCCAGCAGGTACGTCTGGCCAACGGCGGCCTGGCCCGGCGGCTGACCAGCATCAATGAAATCGTCAGCTACGACTCGATCGGCGATTGCTTTTCCTTCATCGAGACCTTCAGCTGGAATCCCCTGGACGACAACTTTCTCTTCCGGGGCTACCAGAACTCTTACCTGCTGGAGAACAAAATCGCCCCCCGGCGTGGCTTCCCGGAGGAAAAGCGCCGGCAGATATACAAGATATTAAAACAGCGCTCCGATGTATTAAAACGTATCGCCGAGCAGGGCAAGACCAACTTTTATGATATCTATGCCATATTATCCAAGGCTTACCGGGAGGGATACTTCCGCTAAGGACCGCAGGAAATGAACCGCCGGCCGATGGCGCCGGTTATCAAGGAGGTCGCCAATGCGTATCAAAGGTCTCAAGGGTTTTCAACTGGGTAAATC
>MGNX01000104.1:4356-17579 GCA_001796935.1 Chloroflexi bacterium RBG_16_60_22 | reverse complement strand
CGGTAGTCTTCGCCCTCTCGGTGGCGCTGGATATGATGCTGAAAGAGGGTATTAAAAATATCTTCAAACGGCACGCCCGCCTCGGGCAGATGACCCGCGACGGCGTCAAGGCGCTGGGACTATCCATCTTCGCCGAGGAAGGCCACGCCTCCAACACCGTCACCGCCATCACCATCCCGGACGGCGTGGACGGCAAGCGGCTCCGTCAAATAATGCAGTCGGAGCACGGCATCGTGCTGGCCGGCGGCCAGGCCCACCTCGAAAGCAAGATATTCCGCATCGGCCACCTCGGCCTGGTGACGGAAGATGAAATCAAGGAGCTGCTGGCAGCCCTGAAAGTGGCCCTGCCCAAGGCCGGCTTCGCCGGCGTCAGGAGATAAAAGGCATATGGCGGACCAACGCAGGAAGGTACTGATAGCCGACTCGATTTCCGAAGAAGGCATCAACGTCCTGAGGAGCGAGGCCCGGGTTGACCTGAAGGTGGGGCTGAAACCGGCGGAGATTGCCGCCATCATCGGCGATTACGACGCCCTGGTGGTGCGCAGCCAGACCCGGGTCACGGCGGAAATCATCGAGGCGGGGAAGAAGCTCCAGGTAATCGCCCGGGCGGGGGTCGGCATTGATAATATCGACGTGGATGCGGCCACACGGTACGGCATCGTCGTTATCAACGCCCCCACCGGCAACACCGTCTCGGCGGCGGAGCATGCCATCGCCCTCATGCTGACACTATCGCGCAATATCCCGCAGGCCAATGCCGCGCTCAAGAGCGGCCAGTGGCGCCGTAACGAGTTCATGGGCACCGAGCTGAGGGGCAAGACCCTGGGCATCGTTGGTCTGGGCAACGTCGGCTCCGAGGTGGCCAAGCGGGCCCAGGGCTTCGAGATGAAGCTGCTGGGCAACGACCCCCTCGTCTCCATGGACTATGCCCGGAAGCTCCAGGTGGAACTGGTGGACCTGAAGCAGCTGCTCCGGGAGTCCGACTTTATTACCCTGCACCTGCCGCTGACGGCGCAGACGCGGAAGATGTTCGGCCCGCGGGAGCTGGAGATGCTCAAGCCGACGGCGCGGATTATCAATTGCGCGCGGGGCGGTCTGATTGACGACGAGTCCCTGGTCAAAGCCATCCGGGAGAAGAAGCTGGCCGGCGCCGCCATCGATGTCTTTGAGAACGAGCCCATCACCGACAGTATCCTCTTCGGGGTGGACAATATCATCGTGACGCCTCACCTGGGGGCCTCCACCACCGAGGCCCAGGTCCTGGCGGCCCGGGACGTCGCCGAGCAGATTGTCGATGTCTTCCGCGGCCTGCCGGCAAGGTCGGCCATCAACGTTCCCTATATCCCCTCGGAGACGCTGCAGGCGCTGGCGCCCTTTGTCAGGCTGGCGGGAACGCTCTGCAAGATTGTGTTCCGGCTGGCTGAAGGACAGGGGAAATCTATCCGCATCAAGTACGAGGGAGATATCGCCAACTTTGATACCAATGTCCTCAAGGCGGCCGTCATCGGCGGGCTGCTGGAGGGTATCTGCGAGGAGAGGGTCAACCTGGTCAACTGCAACCTGATAGCCGCCCGGCGCGGCCTGACCGTCGTCGAGGAGAAGGACGCCATCTGCGAAAACTATGCCAGCCTGCTCACCGTGGAGATGACCACCTCCTCCGGCACCTACGCCGTGGCCGGGACCGTGATGCATGACGAATCGCACATCGTGCGGGTCAACGACTACTGGCTGGACATCGTGCCCACGCCGGGGTCGTACTTTCTCTTCAGCGACCACCTTGACCGGCCCGGCTTTATCGGGGCGATTGGCAAGATAACCGGCGACGCGGATATCAATATCAGCTCCATGCACCTGGGGAGGCTCAAGCGGCGGGGGCAGGCCCTGCTCGTCCTGACCCTCGATGAGCCCATTCCCGAGGCGATTCAGCAGCAGATACTGGCTATCCCGGACGTCTATTCCGTCAAGCTGGTAGGGCTGTAGTCGGCGGGAGACCCGCCCTACCATTCCTACCACCCCTATTATGAATACCGGATGCTTTTTATTATAATTATTATAGAAGAAGTCCACCGAGGGAGGTTAATAAATAACGATGGGTAAAAAGATAAGCGCTTTCATTGCCGCGGTGTTACTGGTGCAACTGGCGGTCTCCATGGTAATAACCGGCTGCTCCCGGGGCACCCCCGCCCCGGCCGGAACGCCGGCCCCCGCCACACCGGCTCCGGTACAGGAAGCGGTAAACCGGGATATCTCCCCGGCCGGGGCCTACGCCCTGATTCAGGACAACCGGAATAATAAGGACTTCGTCATTCTTGACGTGAGGACGCCGGCAGAGTACTCCGCCGGCCATCTCGAAAACGCCGTGAACGTGGACTCCAGCGCGGCGGACTTCCGGGACAGGATTAACGGGTTCGATAAACAGAAGACTTACCTCGTTTACTGCCGCACCGGAGCGCGCAGCGCCGCGGCGCGGGACGTGATGGCGGGTCTCGGCTTTAAAAACCTCTATAACATGACCGGCGGGATTATGGACTGGCAGGCGGCGGGGTACCCGGTGGTGAAGTGAGCGGCCGGCGTCACAAATTGACTTGACCTACCCGCGGTGTTATCATACCTGTGAGAGATTGAGACAATCCAGGTATGAGATAGCCAGATGTCACCGCTGAGCGAGCTTAATCAGCAGATAGCGCAGTGCTTTAAATGTGAAATAGCCAAGTCACGCTGTAAGGTGGTGCCCGGGGAGGGGGCGGAAGACGCCGATATCATGTTTATCGGCGAGGCGCCGGGCTGGCATGAAGACCAGCAGGGGCGGCCCTTCGTCGGGCCGGCCGGTCAGTTCCTGGACCGCCTGCTCGCCAGCATCAACCTCGACCGCACCCGGGTATTTATCGCCAACGTCATCAAGTGCCGCCCCACCGCCAACCGCGACCCCCTGCCCACGGAAATCCAGAACTGCCGTCCCTGGCTGGACCGCCAGATTGAGATTATCCGTCCCCGGATGATTGTCACCCTGGGGCGTTACTCCATGGCCCGGTACTTTCCGGGCAAGAGCATCAGCAAGATTCACGGCACCACCCGGAAACAGGACAACGTTATCTACTTCGCCATGTACCACCCGGCGGCGGCGCTCCACCAGCAGAGCCTCAAGCAGGCCATCGAGACTGACATGCTCAAGATTCCGGCGCTTCTGGCCGAGGTCGGTACCGTCAAAGAGACCGGGCCGCAGCCTCAGCAGCTGAACATGTTCGAGGTTTAATATTATGTCAAGGCAAAAGCTGAAGGTTATTCCCCTCGGCGGGCTGGGGGAAATCGGCAAGAACATGATGGTGCTCGAGTACGACGACGACATTATCGTCATCGACGCCGGCCTGATGTTCCCCGAGGAAGAGATGCTCGGCATCGACCTGGTGATTCCCGACTTCAGCTACGTGGTAGAGAGGAAGGAAAAGGTAAGGGGCATCGTCATCACCCACGGCCACGAAGACCACATCGGCGCCCTGCCCTACCTGCTGCCCCAGCTCGATAACGTGCCGGTATATGCCACCACGCTTACCCAGGGCCTCATCCGCGTCAAGCTCAAGGAGAGAAGGACGCGCGACGGCGTCAATCTCAAGGTGCTCAATCCAGGGAGTGAAGTCAGCCTCGGCAAGTTCAAGGTGGAGCTGTTTCCCGTCTGCCACAGCATCCCGGATGCCGCCGGTGTCATCATTCGGACGCCGGAGGGAGTAATCATCCACAGCGGCGACTTCAAGGTGGACTACACCCCGGTCAGCGGCAAAGGGACGGACCTCTCCCGCCTGGCCCAGCTCGGTGCCCAGGGGGTGCTCCTGCTGCTCTCCGATTCCACTTATGCCGAGCTGCCCGGCTATACCCCCTCCGAGCAGATAGTCGGCGAGTCGATGGAGCACGTCATCGCCAACGCGCCGGGGCGGGTGATTGTCACCACCTTCTCCTCGTTGATTTCCCGCATCCAGCAGGTCATCGACGCCGCCGCCAAGCACGAGCGGCGCGTTTTTATCGTCGGCCGCAGCATGTCCGAAACGGTCCGCATCGCCCTGGAGCTGGGCTATCTCAACGCCCCGGAGGGCATCCTCGGCCGTATCGACGAGGTCAGGGGGATGCCCGCGGAGAAGATTGTCCTGGCGACCACCGGCAGCCAGGGGGAGCCGACCTCCGCGCTGGTGCGCATGGCCAACCGCGACCACCGCCACGTACATATCCAGCGCGGCGACACCATTATACTATCGGCGACGCCGGTTCCCGGCAACGAGTCCCTGGTCAACCGCACGGTGGATAGCCTCTTCAAGCAGGGCGCCCAGGTAATCTACGATAAGCTGGGACAGGTACACGTCCACGGCCACGGCAGCCAGGAGGAGCTCAAGCTGATGCTGAGCCTGGTCAAACCGAAGTTCTTCGTGCCCGTCCACGGCGAATACCGCCATCTCAGCCTGCACGCCCGACTGGCCGAATCGGTAGGGATTCCCGCTAACAACATTTTCGTCATGGAAGACGGCGATGTCCTCGAGCTGACGGCCAACTCGGCCAGGATAAACGGGAAGGTGGGGTCCGGCCATGTTTACGTCGATGGCCTGAGCGTCGGTGATGTCGGCGGGGTGGTGCTGCGCACCCGGAAGATGCTCTCCCGTGACGGCATCGTCGTGGTGATTATCGCGGTGAACCGGCAGACCGGCAAGCTGGTGGGACGCCCGGACATCGTTACCCGCGGCTTCGTGGATACCCGGGAGTTTAAGGATATGATGGAAGAAAGCCGCGAGCTGCTGGCGCGGACGCTGGACCACGGCGGCGGGCGCATCGCCGAGTGGAGCTTCATCAATACCAAGGTCAAGGATACCCTGGACAAGTTCTACTACCAGCGGACCAAGCGCCGTCCCATGATTCTTCCCTTCATGGTGAAGGTATAACAATATATCTACCCCTTTAACGGGTGCGGTATGGCTACAAAAAAGACCAGGAGCTATCAGAAGTCCCGGCCGAAAAAAAAGGCTACCAGCTACGAAAAGTCCCGGCCGAGAAAGTCGCCCAAAAAGCGGCCGTCTTCCGGCGGGTTCTTCCGCATGCTGGTAACCACGCCAATGCGGCAGCTCATCATGATTGTCATTATCGTGGTGCTGCTGTACGCGTTTCGGGATAAAATTCAGGCAGCCTTCGGGGACCTCCTCGAAACGTTCGGCTGGGGGCTCGTTTTCATCGTGGCCGCCATCGTTACCGTTATCGTGATGATATGGCGGCGCCGGTTCCTCTCGTTTTTCCGCCACGGGAACCGCTGGCTGGGGGGCATCGCCTTTGTCCTGGCTGCCTGGGGGATACTGGCCACCATCGACCAGACCAGCGGCGTGCTGATAAAGGGCCCGGGCGGCAGCTTCGGGCGCGATATCATCAGCTACCCCAACCACGGATTCATTTACGGTTTACGCATCTTCGTCCTGGTGGTCATCGGCATCTTGCTGGTGGCGCCGCGTCCCAGTTTCCGGGCCATCGCCCGGTTCTTCGGCTGGATAAACGAGCAGTTCAAACGCCCGCCGGCCCCGGCCCGTACCGCCCGGCGGGAGCCGGCGGTGCCGGCCCACCGCGTCCTGCACCCCCGCACGCCGGGGGAGGCAAAGCCTCCCCTCCCCTCCATCATGGCAGAGCCGGTAGTGCCCCCGGAGGTCAGCACCTCCCGCAAGAGGCTGGAAGAGCTGGCGGAAAAAGCGGCGGCATTGCGCCCCGGGGCCAGGACCGCGGAGAAGCCGACAGAAACGGCCCCGCCCCGGCCGGACCTGAAGCAGGTAGCCGACGATGTCTGGAAGAAGTACGGGCAGTCGCCGGAGCTGGTGACGATTGATGGCTGGCGCCTGCCACCTATCGATATCCTTGACACGACCCCGGAAGTGGCGTTCAGCCAGGCCGACAACATACAGCGGGCCAAGCTCATCGAGGATGCCCTGGCCAGTTACGGCGTGGACGCCAAGGTGGTGCAGATTAACGCCGGCCCCACGGTTACCCAGTTCGGCGTGGAGCCGGGCTGGGACCGCAAGTACCGGGAAATCAAGGAGCGGGACCGGGACGGCAATATCCAGGTGAGGATGGAGGAGGTAAGCAAGACCCGGGTCAAGGTGGAGAGAATCAGCTCCCTGGCCAACGACCTGGCGCTGGCGCTGGCCGCGCCCACCATCCGGATTGAAGCCCCCGTGCCCGGCAAGTCAATCGTCGGCATCGAGGTGCCCAACACCACCTCGGACATGGTCAGCCTGCGCGGCGTGGTGGAGACCAGCGTCTACCAGAAGCTGCTGGCCAAGACCGGCATGGCGCTGGCCCTGGGCAAGGGCGCCGGCGGCGAGGCGGTGGCCGCCGACCTCACCAAGATGCCCCACCTGCTCATCGCCGGGGCTACCGGCAGCGGCAAGACGGTCTGCCTCAACACCGTTATCTGCTGCCTGCTGATGCACAACACCCCCAACGACGTGCGCTTTATCCTCATCGACCCCAAGCGGGTCGAACTGACGCAGTACAACAGCCTGCCCCACCTGGCCACCCCGGTCATCATGGATACCCAGAAAGCCATCAGCGCGCTGCGCTGGCTGGTGCAGGAGATGGACTCGCGCTATCAGAAGCTGGCCGCCTCCGGGGCGCGGCACATCGAGGGGTTCAACAAGAACAAGCTGGGCACCGAGAAGCTGCCGTACCTGGTGCTGGTCATCGACGAGCTGGCCGACCTGATGATGGCCGGCTTCGACGAGGTGGAGTCCAATCTCTGCCGCCTGGCCCAGCTGGCCCGTGCCACCGGCATCCACCTGGTCGTGGCGACGCAGCGTCCTTCCGTGGACGTGGTCACCGGGCTCATCAAGGCCAACTTCCCGACGCGCATCAGCTTCGCCGTTACCTCGCAGGTGGACTCGCGCACCATCCTCGACGGCGCCGGCGCCGAGAAGCTCCTCGGGCGCGGCGATATGCTCTTTATGCCCACCGAGGCCGCCAAGCCCAAGCGCCTCCAGGGCTGCTTCCTCTCCGACACCGAGATTGACCGCCTCGTCTATTTCTGGGGAAGCCAGACGAAGGAAGAGCCGGACCGACTGCGGATGGAAACACTCGTGGCGACTACCCCCACCGGCACCATCGGCGGGCACCCCCGCGACCCCCTCCTGGAACAGGCCAGGCAGCTGGCCGGGGAACACGATAATATCTCCACGTCGTTCCTGCAGCGCCGCCTGCACATCGGTTACCCCCGCGCCGCGCGCCTCATGGAGCAGCTCGAGGCAGTCCTGCAAGAGGAGAGAAAGCCGGCGGAAGGCGGCGAAGAGTTCGGCGAGGACGGGGCCGCCTGATTCACCCCGACAGGAGGGTGCGTTGAGGTTGATAACTTCCGCTCTGAAAAACGCTCTCGGGGGCGTCCTCGCGGCTTTCAACTGGGTCTTCCCCGGCCTCGACCGGTCCCGCGAATCCCGCCCGGAAGATATCTGGGAGAACATCGACCACGCCCGGCAGGACTTCTTCCTCGGCGAACACCTGGCCGGGAGGCTCCGGAAACACCCCGAGTCTGGGAAAAAGGCGGCAGCGGCAAGAGAGGTACCGGACAAATGGGCGGCGCTGAAGGCGGAGCTGGAGGAGCTTGAGAAAAAGAAAAAGGCCAGGGAGCAGAGAAAGAACTGAAAATGTACCTCTAAGAGGCCCGGCGGTCCCCGGATTGCCTCAGCGCCCCAATATCCCGAAAGACCAGAAGACGATTACCACGATGGCGGCCGAAAGTAAAGCGCCCACCCCGACTTGTGGCGGCGAGTGCAGCTTCGTCTCGATTCTCGCCCAGGCCACCGGCGGCAGCAGCGCCAGCGTCCAGGCCCCGGTGGCTCCGTAAACGATTATCATCACCGTCACCGCCGCGGACATGAAGGCGGTGTGGAGGCTTATCTTCCAGAACAGGTTTATCAGCATGAACACGACTATCGCCGCCAGTCCGGCCAGAAAGGTGACCTCGAGCAGCCTGGGGGCTTCCAGGGAGACCAGGACAGCACAGGCGACTACGGCCAGGAAAGTTGCCAGCAGGTAGATTTTCGTGCGCTGGGCCCGCGGGTTGACGAAGATTCCATCCAGCTTCTTCCGCCTCACGAGGTACACCACCACGATAAAGACCGGCAGGACGCTCAGCCCCACCGCGATGGCCGCCCATTTCAGGGCGGCGCCCGTGGTGGGGGTCGACTCGAAGGCAAGCAGGACGATAACGCCGAAGCTCACCAGGAAAGGGTTGAGTATGTTGGAGGTCAGTCGGGCCAGTCTTTCTCTCATCATGAAATCGTGTTTTATACTATACTAACCTATACGCGCCCTACTTTCCAGACAAAAGACGCCCATTTTCATGTATAATGCCATCGGGGTATTGATTATTTAACATGGGGGAGGTGGAAAATGGCCGTTATCGTCAACGAAAATGATATCCGCATCGAGAAGCTCCAGCTGGGGCCCTGGGGTACCAACGCCTATATCGTGGTCTGTCAGAAAACGCGCTACAGCCTGGTGGTGGACGCCCCGGCCGACCCGGACCGGATTATCGACGGGTTGAAAGGCACCAATCCGCGTTACATCCTGCTGACCCACGACCACCAGGACCACGTGGGGGCCCTGGCCGCACTTCGGTCCCGCCTCAACGTACCGCTGGCGGCTCACGCCGCCGATTCCGGACAGCTGGCCTCGCCGCCGGAGATACGAGTCAGGGACGGCGCCTCCATCACGCTGGGGAACCTCAAGCTGGGGGTGCTCCACACGCCGGGCCATACGCCGGGCAGCCTCTGTTTCCTGACGGGCCGGCACCTGCTCTCCGGGGATACTATTTTCCCCGGGGGACCCGGCAAATCATGGTCGCCGGGGGCTTTCAAAGAGATTATAGACTCGATTGCCCGGAAAATCTTCACCCTGCCCGAAGATACCATCATCTATCCCGGTCACGGAGATACCACCGTTCTCAAGAAAGAGAAGGAAGAGTACGCCGTCTTCGCGTCCCGGCCTCATGACCCCGACCTCTGCGGGGACGTCCTCTGGCTTACCTCCTGACGCCGGGGTGCCGGGTACCTCATCTCGATGCGGTGGAAGCCCTCCGCCAGCTCGAAGTCCTCTCCCTCCGCCTGTATCCTGGCCCAGTCCCGGAGGCGGTCCCGCATCTCCTGGGGCACATCCCCCACCTGACTCTTGTGGCAGCCGAGGGCGGCTACCTTGATATCGAAGGTGTCCGTGATGTCGGAGCGGTAGTTGATGTCGTCCGAGGCCCAGAACCACATCTCCTTGACGATATGGGGCTTGAAGCCCTGCTCCAGTAAGTCCGGATAGGAAAGGTGGTCTCGGGCGTAGGGGAAAACGGCGTCCAGCGCCACCTGCCCGGTAATACGGTGGTCGCGGTGCCACATGTACCTGCGATAGGGGTCGCCGGTCACCACCACCTCGGGGCGGTAGCGCCGTATCTCCCTCACTATTTCCTTGCGGAACTCGGGCGTGTCCTCCAGCCCCTGGTCCGGGTGGCGCAGAAAAACGACGTCGCTCAGGCCCAACAGCCTGGCCGAAGCCAGCTGCTCCTGCTCGCGGATTTTGGCCAGCTCTTCCGGCTTCATATTGTAATCGCTGGTGCCCTTGTCGCCGTTGGTGCAGACCACGTAAACCACCTTCTTCCCATCCCGCGCCAGCCGCGCCACGGTACCGGAGACACCGAATTCCGCATCGTCCGGGTGCGGCGTAATCACCAGCATGTAGATATCGTCACTCATACTATACTGAAACTCCTTGATATAAGGGTGGATATTATTAATTGTATAACATCCGTTGAGTTGGTACAATTGTAGCGGGGTTTCTGAAGCTGTCATGGCTGAATTTCCTTACGACATCCGGAACTACCGCCGGACCGATTTTAATGACTTGGTGCGGCTGTACCGGGCGGCCGAGGCGCTGGAGCCAATCGGCCGACCGGGCTCGCCGCAGGCTATCGCCGAGAAGCTGGGCCGGCCCAACTACAGTCCGGAGACCGACCTGATGGTCGTGGCAAGAGACGCCGACCTCGTCGGGTTCCTGGACATGGTACCGGAGCGGGCCATCGGCCGGGTCATCGTCGATTGCTGGCTGCGGCCGGAGCACCGCCGGAAAGTGATGGCCCCCCGCCTCCTGGATAACGCCACGCGCCGCGCCCGGGAGCTGGGGGCCGCGGTCATTCACGTCAACGTCCGTGAAGACAACGAGACGGCTAAAAGCGTGCTGACCGGGCTGGGTTTCCATTACGTCCGCTGCTTCCTCGAACTCCGTCTGGACATGTCCTCTCTAGACCCGGACGAGGCCGACCGGGCGGCCCGGGAGTTCAACTTTTTCCGGCCGGGCGAGGAAGAGAAGCTGGCGCAGTTTCAAAACCGCAGCTTCGCGGGGAGCTGGGGCTATAACCCCAATACGCCCGAGATGATAAAGTACCGCCTCAGCCTGGGCCACCGCTCCCCGCGGGACGTCGTCATGGCCTACGAAGGCGATATGCTGAACGGATACTGCTGGACGGAGGTTGTCAAGGAAGGCGAGGGGCGCATCTACATGATTGGCACTGACCCCGATTACCGCGGCCAGGGGCTGGGACGGAAACTGCTGCTGGCGGGACTCTCCCACCTGAAAAGTAAAGGCGTCAAAATCGTCTGGCTGACGGTTGACAGCGCCAACGAGACGGCCTGCGCCCTTTACAACTCGGTGGGCTTCCGGCGGCATACCAGCTATCTCTGGTACGAGAAGGCGGTCGTCTAGGCTACCGCCGGCATCCGGGCGTCCAGCACGGGAAGCAGCTCCCTGATGACCGCTCCGGCGATACTGGCCCAGCCGAAACTTTTTACCGACTCCCTGATGGCGAGGGCGGCGTCCGTGTCCCGCGGCGGACGTGACAGCAGCCGGGCTATCCGGTCGGCCAGCGCGGCGGGGGTGTTCTCGGAGACCACGTAGCCTGTCTCGCCCGGCCGGATGATATTCCGGAGGTCGCCCACGTCCGAGGCCACCACCGGCGTGCCGCAGGCCAGCGACTCCAGGGCCACCAGCCCGAAGCTCTCGTAGTAGGAGGGCACCACGCAGACGTCGGCGGCGCTGTAGAAATAAGGCAGCCGGTCCTGCTTGACGATGCCCTGGAAGGTGACCCGGTCCGCTATCCCCAGCCCGGCGGCCAGCTTCCTCAGCTTTTCCACTTCGTTCCGGCTGTACTCGTCACCGCCGATAATAACCAGCTTCAGGCTGCTGGTATTTCCCAGCCGCGGCAGGGCCCGCAAGAGCCGGTCGGCGCCCTTGAGGGGGTCGATTCTCCCCACGAACAGGAGTATTTTATCGTCGGACAGTCCCAGCTTCTGCCGGGCGGCCTCCCTGTCCACGGGCCGGAACGTCTCCAGGTTCACCCCGCAGGGTACGACGCTGACCCGGTCCGGCGAGGCGCCGTAGTACCTTATCAGCTCGGCTTTTTCCCTCTCCGTAGCGACGATGACACGCTGGCAGTTCTGCACCGAGTCCCTTTCCGTGACGATGCGCAGCTCGGGGGCGTCCTCGCCGATGCCGATGGCGTTCTTCACGGCGCCGAGGGTGTGGAACATGATGACGTGAGGCACCTGCCACCAGAGTTGGAGATACCTCCCCACCCAGCCGGAGAGCCAGTAATGGCTGAAAACGAGGTCGTAGTGGAGGTCGTTGTTCTTCCGGAAGTTCTCCAGGTGGCAGGCGAAGTCCGGGAGATAGGAGTAAACAGCCAGCTTGTGTATCTTTTCCTGCTCGCCGGCCAGGAGGTGAATCAGCCGCGCCCCCTCGCCCAGGTCGATAACCAAGGGGTCGTTGGGGTCGTGGACGCGGGTATAGACATCGACGGTATGTCCCCGCCGGCCCAGCTCGCGGGCCAGTTCCCGGATATAGACGCTCATGCCGCCGGTGTCCCTGGCCCCCAGCGCGCCGACCGGACAGCTGTGGGCGCTGAGCATGGCTATCCTCAAATGTCTCCCGTTCATGCGTTTTCTCCTGTTGTCATGGCTGATACTATTTAAAGGTTATCTGGCACCGGTAAAGGGGAACCTCCCGACCGCCCAGGTGATATTTATAGGTTTCCGCCCCTTTGAGAAAGTCGAACCTTTTTTTGCCCCGGTCGATGCTGTCCCTGATGGCGTATACCTTGCTCAGCAGGCCCACGCTCAGGAAGTTGTACTGCGGGTCGTAACCGCTGTTGTAAAGGTACGTGCGGTCGCCGTAGTCAAAGCACATCACCTCGGCGACCGGCCGGGTATCCAGCTCCAGCAACCCCAGCCGCAGCCGGCCGGTTTCGGCCATGGCGGCGGCCAGCCGGCGGAAGAAAGACTCCATGCGTTCCGTCAGGAAGGCCGACTTGTCCTCCCGGCTTTCCGTGAACATACGGAAGAACCCGTCCAGGGTTTCCGGTACGGCGCTGTTGTCCTCGACAAACCGGTACCTTATCTCGCCGGACTCGGCCAGTCTTCTCATCTTGCGCCTTACCTCGTGACGCTGTTTAGCGCTCAGGGTCGCCAGGTACGCGTCGAAGTCCGGAGGCAGGTCCATCTCCACCGTAATATCCTCTTGCGTGCGGACGACCTCGCCGCCGCGGCTCTCGGCCAGGGGGACCAGGTGGGTCAGTACCGCCGCCTCCGGCCGGACGTACTCAAGGTCGAGTTTCCCGATACCATTCTCCTTAAGGTCATCCAGCAGGGCGCCGAAGAAGTCTACCTCCCTGCCCGGCACGACCACGAAATCGGAGTAGTCGCAGACGTCGGTATCGCCGATAAAGAGGGCCGTGCCGTCCGTCACCCGCAGCGGCGCGATGCCAATGACTCTATCCCCCTGGCGCACCGTCCGCAGGAACATCTCGGAACCCTTACCGAAGACCTGCCACCAGACCCGAAGCCAGGCCGGCAGCACGAATACCGACGGCCATTTTAGCTCACTTCGGGAATCGGCAAGGTAAGAGTCCAGGCTGTCCAGGCTTTCCCCGGTTACGGCGCTGCGCATACTCCTCTTTAAAGTGTAACACGTTAATTTATACCTGGCAACGATGGGCCACCGCCTGATTGACGGTGAAGTCTGTGTAGGATTGACAAATTGGCACGCATCAGCTAATCTCTGAGTGAATGGTCGTAATCCGACCAATTTAGACAAGGGGGTATAAGAATGGCGAAGCGAATTATTCTCTACAACCTGGCCAAACACGTCACCGAGGGGGAATTCAAGAAATACGTTACCAGCGA
>MGNX01000104.1:4092-4230 GCA_001796935.1 Chloroflexi bacterium RBG_16_60_22 | reverse complement strand
AGAAAGCGGCCAAAACCCCGCAGTACCAGGAATTTTTAAAGAAATTCGTGCCGATGGTAACCGACCTTCAAATCCTGTCCGGGGAAGAAATTTATTAACCGGTAAAAAATCGTCATTAGCGTTCTTTCAGAAAATGGT
>MGNX01000104.1:3914-4040 GCA_001796935.1 Chloroflexi bacterium RBG_16_60_22 | reverse complement strand
GCAAATCCGGGAGACGGTAAGGGACTTTACCAGGAAAGAGATAATCCCTAATACCAAAAAACTCGAGGCCGACTATAAGCTTGTCGAGGCAGTCCATCAGAAGCTCGTCGACATCGGGATTCAGGC
>MGNX01000104.1:0-3842 GCA_001796935.1 Chloroflexi bacterium RBG_16_60_22 | reverse complement strand
GGCCAGGGGTGATGGCGGCATAAGCCTCTCCGCAGGTATCAACTGGGGGCTTATCCTCAAGCCGGCGATAGTGGCCCAGAATAAGGCGGTGATGGACAGGTTCGTCCCGAGTTTTTGCGGCGGTAAGCTGGCCTACGCCTGCCTTTCCATGACTGACGAGGCCGGTGGAGCGGATTCCGAGAACCCGCTGCTAGCGGGTGCGGGAATTAAAACGACGGCTAAACTTGATGGTGACGAGTATGTGATAAACGGCAACAAGTCCTGGCCCACTCACGGAGGGATTGCGGAGTGCTATTTAACCGTCTGCACCACCGACCCCAACGCCGGAGATGAAGGCGTGGCCCTGATTTATGTACCTAAAGATACCCCGGGACTGACCTTCGGCAAGCCGGAAAAGAAGATGCTGTTTAAAACATCGATAAATAGCCCGGTACACTATGATAACGTTCGGGTACCCAGGGAGTACCGGCTGGCCGGTCCGGGTATGGACGCCCATTTTTACCATTTCATCGCCGCGGGGACCGGCTGGCATTCGGCGACCATGGCCCTGGGAATCGCCGAGCGTGCCTTTGAGATAGTCCTCGATTACACCGGGACCCGCCAGGGTGGTTTTAAACCCGTCAGGCAGCACAGCATTGTCGCCGGGATTATTGCCGATATGGCTATCGGTATAAACATGATGAAGGCGAGCATCTATAACCTGAGCTACATGCTCGACCACCTGGACGTATATGGTCCGCCGTGGTCACCGGAGTTTATCTCCCGGGCCACCACCACCAGAGTCTTCGCCGGAGACACTGCCGTGGAGATAATCAACAAAGGCGCCGAGCTGCTGGGCTCCATGGCCATCTCCGAAGATTTCCCCTATGAGAAATGCCTCAGAGATGCCAAGATAACCCAGCTCTGGCTCGGCGGACAGCAGATATCCCGCTATCGCGTTGCCCGGGGCTATTACGATTTAAAGAACTGGGCTTAGTCGTTCCCTTATTTGGACCGCCCTGCCTCGGGCAGACTTGCCGCCCCTTACCTTTCCTTCGGTAAAAGGTGTTTCAGGTGAGGGAATTTGTCTTCCTGGTGAGGGAAAATCATGGCCCTGGTAAAAGTCTGGCTGAACTCCGGGGCGATGGTCAGCTCAACGTACTCCACCCGCCGGGCCATGACATCGGCCTCTTTTCTCTTGGCAACGTTGAGCAGGGCAATGCGCGCGCCGTCCCCGGCGGCGTTGCCCACGGCGATGACGTTAGCCGGGTCGCAGTCCGGGAAGAGCCCGATGACCGCCGCCGATTCCTTATCGATATAGCTCCCGAAGGCCCCGGCCAGGATAACCCGGTCGATTTTCTCAATCCCCAGTCGGTTCATCATGATTTTAGCCCCGGAGTACATGGCTCCCTTGGCCAGCTGGATGGCCCGGATATCTTTCTGGCAGACGACGATGTCATGGCCGACGGAGGTTTCCCCCGCCCGGGCGATGACGAACTCCGGCCCGTCGTCCGTCCGGCGCAGGCGGTCCGACTTCAATCTCGGGTTAAAGCGGCCGCTCCTATCGATGATGCCCGCCAGGAACATCTGGGCCGCCGCGTCGAAGATGCCGGAGCCGCAGATACCCCGGGCGCCGATATTCTTGACCTCCGTGTTCCAGCGGTCGTTGCCGATTACCTTGAAACGCACCTCTCTGGACCCGGGTTCTATCCAGAGTTTCTCAATGGCCCCGGGAGCGGCGCGCATCCCGTGCCTGATTTCCGCCCCCTCGAAGGCCGGCCCGGTGGCGCAGGAGGTGGAGAGGAGCTTCTGCCGGTTTCCCAGAATCAGCTCGCCGTTGGTCCCGATGTCGATGATGAGCGCCATCTCATCCTGCTTATAGGGCTCCTCGGCGATGAGCACGCCGACGTTGTCCGCCCCGACGAATCCCGCCTCGATGGGCAGGACGTGGAGGTAAGCGCCGGGCGCAATCCTGAGGCCGAGGTCGCGCGCCTTGATATCCAGCGAGTGGTGCAGGGCGGGGGGAAAAGGCGTACGTCCAAGGTAATTGGGGTCGATATTGAGGAAGATATGGTGCATGCAGGTATTACCGACCGCCGTCATATCGATGATATCGGCGCGCCGGATGCCGGCTTTAGCCGCCGCCCGACCGGCCACCTCGTTGATACCTTTGATAATAGCCCCGTGCAAACGCTTGAGGCCGTCCTTTTCCCTGACGGCGTAGGTGATGCGGGACATCACGTCCTCGCCGTAAGCCACCTGCGGGTTCATGATGGCGTGTGTCGCCACGACCTCCCCGGTGGTGAGGTCGCAGAGATAGCCGGCCACGGTGGTGGTGCCGATATCCACGGCCAGGCCGTAGCCCCCGGGCAACTCCCCGGGCGCCACGTCGATAATCTCTTTGCCCTTCCAGACCGAGGCGGTCACCTTCCATTCGCCCTGCCGCACCGTGCCCTGGAGGTCCAGCAAAGCGGCGTAGTCGATGGTCAGGTCCTTGAGCTTGAACCGCCGGCCGAGCTCCGCCTGGAGACGCTCCAGGTCCCCGAGGCTATCCTGGAGTGTGGCGGCGGCCAGCGCCACGGTGTACCGCTTCACCGCCGGATTGAGACGGATTCGACGCCGGGTGGCCTCCTTGCGGATAACCTGCTGCGCCTGACGGCTTTCCTCGGGGACGAAGACGACGATGTCGCCGCGGACGCGGGTGTGGCAGGCCATGCGGTAGTTGTTTTTCCGCTGCGTACGGCTGAGGAACTTAGCGTTAGTCCGGCCGAAGGTCTCGGCGGCCTCTACCGACGAGTTGACGCGGTACTTGGGGAAGAACCCCTCCTCGATTTTTACCCGGCACTTGCCGCAAGTGCCCTTGCCCCCGCACAGCCCTTCGATATCGGCGCCGACCCGGCGGGAGGCCTCCAGGATGGTGGTGCCGTCTTTAATTTCGCCCCGCGCGCCGGACGGCTGGAAAATGACGGTGTGTCCGGGGGTCTTCATCGCCACAATCTTATCATATCCACGAAGAAATACAAAGCTGGGGGGTTCTTTCGGTGATTCAGTTTATGGCTATACCTCACCCCTTTGAAATAACAGGGTAACCTATCCCCTTGACCCCCTTCCCCCGGGTATTGGTTAAGGGAAGGGTGTGCATTGCCCCAAATGTCATTCTGAGGAACGAAGTGACGAAAGAATCCCCACCGTCTTAGACCCTTCGCTGCGCTCAGGGTGACATGGATTAAGCACTTCTGGGGCAAAGCGGAGAGGGGGATACAGGGGGTGAGGTGAAGATGGTGTGAAGTTAAAATGATTATACACCTTGATAACAGTACTCTGGGGAACCCCTCACTAATTGACTAAAGGCTTTGTTCTGCCAGCCGCTCCAGGTGGTGTTCCACCCCCCCGAAGCTGAACTCATTGGCCCGGGCCTTCTTGGTATAAAAATGCAGGATGTGGTCCTCGGTAAAGCCGATGGCGCCGTGGACCTGGTGGGCGGAGTTCATGACGCGGCGGCAGGCCTGGCTGACCCAGGCCTTGGCAATGGCCACCTCCCGGGCGGCGGGGAGTCCCTCGTTGATGCGCCAGGCCGCCTGGTAGCCGACGAACCGGGCGCCGTCGACGTCCATGAGCATATCGGCGCAGCGGTGCTGGATGATTTGAAAAGCCCCGATGGGGTGGCCGAAGGCTGTCCTCTCCCTGGCATATTCCAGCGATATGTCCAGTGCCTGCCGGGCAAGACCGACCATATCGGCGCAGCGGTGCTGGATGATTTGAAAAGCCCCGATGGGGTGGCCGAAGGCTGTCCTCTCCCTGGCATATTCCAGCGATATGTCCAGTGCCTGCCGGGCAAGACCGACCATCTCGGCGCAGCGGGC
>MGNX01000103.1:39808-47852 GCA_001796935.1 Chloroflexi bacterium RBG_16_60_22 | reverse complement strand
GTAACGTTCGACTGGGAAGACGTTACTGATGACAGCCGTCCGGTAATTTATACCCTGCAGATAGCCACCGACAACGACTTCGGCGAAAAAGACATCGTCCTGGAAAAGACCGACCTTGAGAAGTCCACTTACGTGCTGACCGAGGCGGAGGAGCTGAAGCTGGCCGGCGAGGAAACCAGCTACTTCTGGAGAGTCAGGGCCGTGGACGGCGCCTCCAACGCCAGCGAGTGGACCGGCGCCGGCAAGTTCTCCATCGCCGCACCGTTTTCCTTCAGTGGCTGGCCGCTGTACACTATCCTCGGAATCGGTGCCGTGTTTATCTTCCTCATCGGCTACTGGCTCGGCCGGAGGGCTGCCTGGTCTTACTAGCATAATACCGCCTTCTTTTACCCCACCCCCTTTGCTTCCCCCCTCTCCTCCGGACCCTGCCTCCCGGAGGAGAGGGGGCTCCTCAATTTCCCCTCAGTTTCCCCGCGCCCCCCGCGGCGTACACTTGCCCGCCGCCTCCACCAGCAGCGCCAGGCTCATCAGAAAGTCGTCGTGGCCGCGGGAGGGGTCCACGTAAAAGTTCATCGTCTGGCTGGGGCGGTACTGGCTCCTCGCCAGCTCCATCTCCCGCCAGAACTCGCGGTACTCCGCCGAGCCGTCCGCCCGGTACATCTTCAGCCGGCCGGAGTTGACGGCCGCCAGCAGGCTGAAGCCCAGCTCGGACTTCGCTTTCTGGGTGAAGGTAAACGGCACCACGCGGGAGCCCAGCGCCTGCCGGAGGAAGGAGCTTACCGGCTCCCCCACCCCGGTGGCGTCGACCACCACCCGGCGGCAGCGCCAGACGTTCTTCAAAATGTCCACCAGTTGAACATACAGGTCGGTGTGCTTCTTACCCGTCCACCGGTAGTGCTCGATAACTTTGACGCGCGGCTGCCGGAGAACGTCGTCACCGCCGGGAAAGTCCAGCTCCCCGACCGTCACCACGGTAGAATCGCGGCGTGGCCGGAGCCCCCGCAGGGAGTCGCCCTCACCCTCCTCGGCCTCACCAGCCAGGTCGATGCCGGCCACGTATACACGGCCCTTCTCCCCCCGCCGCTCCCGGGCGTGCTCCCCCTGCAGCTGGGCCCGCTGCTGCTCATTCAGGAAACCGCCCCCGCCGTGAATCGGCAGCAGGCGGTACTGGGTCAGGAAAAGGGGGTGGTTTTCCCCCAGCCTCTCCCTTTCCCCCTGGACATAAGCCAGGTAGTCCGGGTTATGCCGGGCCACCTCCTCCCAGTCGTAGCGGAAGTGCCGCCGGACGCCGTCCTTACGCTCCATCTCCAGATTGGCCTGCTTTACCTCTTCCAGCAGAGTGGCGCTGTCCCAGGTGGTGCCGTAGTGGACGGTGGTGACGTTGGTGGTCGCCCCCATCGGCTTGAACTCCTTGGTGTACTTGTCCTGACTGACGTCCTGCGATTCGTCAATCTCCAGGAGGATATGGGCGGTGTTACCGACGACGTTGGCCGACTCGTCTGCCGAGAGGAAGATGGCCCGGGCGTTCCCCAGCCGGACGATGTAGCCGAGCTCGGCCGTCCAGATGCCGTTGAAGCCGGCGTCGTTAAGCCGGTCTTTCAGCCGCATCATGGAGATAACCGTCTGCGGCTTGAAGGTGGGCGAGCACTTTATCAGGTTCCTGGGCTCTCCCATGTAGAGGGTCAGCAGCAGGAGCTCCAGCTGCGCCGAGAGCTCGTTCTTGCCGCCCTGCCGGGCGATTTCCACGGAGAAGGTCAGGCCTTTCCCCCCGAAGACACTCTGCAGCACCGCCACCGCCACCTCCCGCTGGTAAGGGCGCAGCCGGCGCCGGGAAAGCCCGGCCTCAGCCGATTCTCTTGTCAATGGTGGCTCCGATGCTGATACCCAGCGGCAAAGCGACGTCCCGCAGGACCGTGCCGATGGCCTCCTTGAGTCCCTTCTTGTCCTTCTTGCTGAGGTTGTACTTGGTGCTGACCATCCTCGCCAGGGTATTGATGGCCTTCATAATCAAATCAATATTGTCCGGGTCGTGGGCCACCAGCGACTTTATCTTGACCCGGAGCAGGGCAATCTCGTCGTCAATCCCCTCGACACATGTCGCCTGCGCGAAGTCGAGCTGCTCGGACTCGTCCAGCACGCGGGAATAGAACCCGTGCTTGCGGGCGTACTGGTTACCCTTCGGTGCGCCTCTTTTTCCGCCTTTTTCCGCCATCCGGTACTCCTTTACTCAATACCCTGACCGTCGCCAGGACGATGGCGTAGGCCGCCAGGTCCCAGCGCTGTTTCTCCACGGCAAATTTTAAAAGGTTCATCTTCCCCTCCAAAGTGAAAGACCGGAACTATAATAATAGTACATATGTTCCAATATAGCTACCGGTTTTTGTCGTTATTTCCGGTCAGATTGCTATTACCTCACCGGCCGTTATAGAATGGCAGCAGAGATAGACATGGCCATTACCCGTCAGCTCTACCAGTTGCAGGAGCTCGACTCCGAAATTGAGTCCGCCGAGCAGTCGCTGGCCCAGAAGACCGCCCGGCTCGGCGACCGTACCTCGCTGGACGCCGCTCAGAGCCATCTCACCGCCGAACAGCAGCAGCTCGATGAGCTCCGGCACCGGCACCGTGACGCCGAGGCGGAGGTGGACGACCTCCTCAGCAAAATCACCGCCGCCGAGGAGCAGCTTTACGGCGGCAAGATAACCAACCCCAAGGAGCTTTCCAGCCTCCAGCACGAGGTAACCACCATGAAGGCCAGGAGCGACGAACTGGAGAACAAGGCCCTGGAGATAATCGACCTCGTGGAGGCGGCGGAGAAGGGCGTCGCCGGGGCCACCGCCGCCTACCGGGAGATGGAAGCGGCCTGGCAACGCCAGCAGGTGCAGCTGGGCGACGATATCGAGCAGCTAAAAAATACCCTGGCTGACCTCCGCCGGCGGCGGGAGCAGTTGGCCGGGCAAATCGATGCCGCCGCCGTGTCCCTCTACGAGAGAATCCGCCAGCAGAAGGGACAGGCGGTGGCCAAGGTGGAGCAGGGCATCTGCCGCGCCTGCCGCATCTCGCTTTCGGCCAGCGCCCTCCAGAAGGCCCGGAGCGGCCAGCCGGTGCAGTGCGGCACCTGCGGTCGCATCCTCTTTATCTCCTGAAGGACAGATTGAGCGTCAACAAAGTAATCATCCACGCCGACGGCGCCGCCCGGGGCAACCCCGGCCCGGCAGCTATCGGTGCCACCATCAAAGACGAGCAAGGCAAGCTGCTGGCCGGCATCTCCCGGCACATCGGCAGCACCACCAACAACCAGGCGGAGTACCGGGCCGTCATCGCCGCCCTGGAGAAAGCCATCGGCCTGGGGGCCAGGCACGTTGAATTCAGGTCGGACTCCGAGCTGGTGGTCAAGCAGCTCAACGGTCGGTACAGGGTCAAGAACGCCGGCCTGCGCCTGCTTTACCAGCAAGTTGTGAAGCTCATCGGGTCTTTGCAGGGATTTACCATCGCTTACGTCCCCCGCTCCCGCAATACTGAGGCGGACGCCCTCGCCAATAAAGCCCTGGACAGACTGTAGTCGCCCCGTATTGACTAACCCCCTGCTCTCCACTACACTATAAGCGGGTCAAGTAAACCGGGTGACCGCTCCTTCTTTGAAGGGGAGGAAAGTCCGAGCTCCACCGGGCAGGATGCTGGGTAACACCCAGGAGGGGCGACCCTACGGAAAGTGCCACAGAAACATACCGCCCTCCTTCGGGAGGGCAAGGGTGAAATGGTGAGGCAAGAGCTCACCAGCGGCCGGGTGACCGGCCGGCTGGGCAAACCCCATCCGGAGCAAGACCAAATAGAGGGACACGGGGACGCCCGGCCCTTCCCCGGGTTGGTCGCTTGACCCTTCCGGTAACGGAAGGGCTAGATAGATGGTCACCATCCTTCCTTCGGGGAGGATACAGAACTCGGCTTACAGGTTTACTTGGCTCGCTTTTTAAAGTCCTATGTCAAAGATGACGAGAATCACCATCGCCGCGCTGGTCGTCGTGGTTATCGCGCTGTCCTTCGGGGCCGGTTTCATGTACGGCCATACCCGCTCTGCGGGTACCGGCGGCCCGGACATCGTCGGGCAGGCGTGGGACATCATCTTTAAAGAGTACGTTGACCCCACCAGACTTGATACGGAGAACATGACGCGCGCCGCCATCGAAGGCATCGTGGATACCCTCGACGACCCCTATACCTCTTATCTGGAACCACGTAACTATCAGCTGGGACTGACCAGCCTGGAGGGAGAGTTCGACGGCATCGGGGCTTACGTGACCATCGACGACAAGAAGCTTACCGTCATCGCCCCCATCGCCGGTTCCCCGGCGGAAAAGGCCGGCATCCTGGCCGGGGATATCATCCTGGAAATAGACGGCGAGCCGGTCGATGGCATGAGCGTCGCTGAGGCGGTCATCAAAATCCGGGGGCCCCGCGGCACCGCGGTCAAGCTCGTCATCCTCCACCAGGGCGCTACCGACCCCGTGGAGATTGACGTTGTCCGGGCCACCATCGAGATACCCAGCGTCACCTTCCAGATGCGGGAGGACATCGCCCATATCAAGATTAACCAGTTCTCCGAGCGCACCGCCGACGAGCTGTCCGGCGCGCTGGACGACGCCGGAGCGCAGCAGGCTAAAGGCATCATCCTCGACCTGCGCCATAACCCGGGCGGCCTGCTCGATGCTGTCATCGAGGTGGCCAGCTACTTCCTCCGCGACGGCGTCGTACTGGCCGTCAGGAGCAACGATGGCCGGGTAACCACGCTGGATGTTATCAAGGGCCGTCAGGTCACCGACCTCCCCATGGTCGTCCTCGTCGATGCCGCCAGTGCCAGCGGCAGCGAGGTCCTGGCCGGCGCCCTCCAGGACCACGGGCGAGCCACGGTCTCCGGCAATGTCACCTTCGGCAAGGGCAGCGTCAACGTCCTGCGCCGCCTCGATGACGGCTCCGGGCTCTACCTCACCACCGCCCGCTGGCTGACGCCCGGCGGCCGCCTTATCGAAGGCCAGGGAATCGAACCCGATGTCAGGCTGGAGGTCACCGGGGAAGACGCCATCCTCTGGGCCATCGACTACCTCCACGGCGGTAAATGAGGGAGGGGGTGAATATTATGACCGATAGTCCCGTTTATACCATTAACCAGGCCAGGCTCTCCATCATCCAGGGAGACATTACGCGGCAGACCACCGACGCCATCGTCAACGCCGCCAACTCCGGCCTGATGGGGGGCGGCGGGGTGGATGGTGCTATCCACCGCGCCGGCGGCCCGGCCATCCTGGAAGAATGCAAGCGAATCGTGGCGCGGCAGGGGCGCCTGCCTACCGGCCAGGCCGTCATCACCACCGCCGGCGATATGAAGGCCGGTAACGTCATCCATACCGTCGGGCCGATATGGCACGGCGGCCGCCAGGGAGAACCGGAGCTCCTGGCCTCCGCCTACCGGGAAAGCCTGAAAGTGGCCGCCGCCAACAACCTCATCAGCGTCTCTTTCCCCTCCATCAGCACCGGCGCTTACGGCTACCCGGTCGAGGCCGCCGCCCGGATTGCCCTTAAAACAGTAATCGACTTTCTCGGCAGGGCCACCTCCGTCAGCGAGGTCGTCTTCGTGCTCTTCGACTCGCCCACCCATGACGTTTATACCGCGGCTCTACAGGAGATAACGAAAGGCAAGAAATAGCTTTATGTTAGTCGTCATGAAGAACGACGCCACCGAGGAACAGGTGCGCGCCGTCATCCGGGAAATCGAGAAGATGGGCTACCGCGGCGTGCCCATGCCCGGCGCCCAGCGGACGGCCGTCTGCATCATCGGCAACAAGGGGCCGGTGGAAGCGGCCCGGCTGCTGGCCATGGAGGGCGTCAAGGAGGCCATCCCGGTCACCAAGCCCTACAAGCTGGTCAGCCGGGAGACCCACCCGGATTCCACCGTCATCACCATCGGCGGGGTGAAAATCGGCGGCGGGGAGCCGGTCATCATGGCCGGGCCCTGCGCCGTGGAGAGCGAAGAGCAGGCACTCACCATCGCCAGGTTCGTCAAAGAGCACGGCGCCCTGGTTTTCCGGGCCGGCGCCTTCAAGCCGAGGACATCGCCCTACAGTTTCCAGGGGATGGGTAAAGAGGGCCTGAAAGTGCTGGCGAAGGTCAGGAGCGAGACCGGCCTGCTCATCGTTACCGAGGCCACCGACAGCGATAACCTCGCCGTCGTCAACGAGTACGCCGATATCATTCAAATCGGCGCCCGGAACATGCAGAACTACTCCCTGCTGCGCCTGGCCGGCCATCTGAAGAAGCCGGTCCTGCTCAAGCGGGGCTTCGCCGCCACCATCGACGAGTGGCTCATGGCCGCCGAGTACATCATGTCCGAGGGGAACCACCGGGTCATCCTCTGCGAGCGGGGCATACGTACCTTCTCCGATAACACCCGCAACACCCTGGACCTGGCCGCCATTCCCTCCATCAAGGAGGCCAGCCACCTCCCCATCATCGTCGACCCCTCCCATGCCGCCGGACGGCG
The DNA here is from genome assembly GCA_001796935.1 of Chloroflexi bacterium RBG_16_60_22. GTDB lineage: Bacteria > Chloroflexota > Dehalococcoidia > Dehalococcoidales > RBG-16-60-22 > RBG-16-60-22. Next base: position 41,320 of record MGNX01000103.1, on the reverse strand, counting down.
CGACTACGTTATTCCGCTGTCGCGGGGGGCCATCGCCGTCGGGGCGGACGGCCTGCTGGTTGAGGTCCACCACGACCCCGCCCACGCCCTCTCCGACGGGATGCAGTCGCTCTACCTGCCGCAGTTCGAGGAGTTGATGCGGGAGCTCGGCCGCCTCAAGCTGTTCCTCTAGGACTCGTTTGGTTGATAATGTCATTGCGAGGAGCGTAGCGACGAAGCAATCTCAGAAGAATCAAAGAGATTGCTTCGCCTTCGGCTCGCAATGACAGAAGCAGCAAATATTAAAAACGCCTTAGACCAAATAAATAGCTTGCCAAATTCAACGGAGACCCCCATAATAGGAACAACATGAACTGGGTAGATATCCTGGTCATCATCATCCTCATCCTCGCCTTCTTCGGCGGACTCAAAGAGGGAGCTGTGAGGCAGTTTTTCATTTTACTCGCCACGGTCATCGCCATCCCCATCGCCGGAATCAGCTACCGTATAATTGCCTCCATCCTCTCCTTCCTGCCCGGCACCAACTGGGAAAACTTCATCGGCTTTTTCATCACACTGGCCATTTTCATTCTTGTACTGCAGCTCGCCTTCCTCATACCCCAAAAGATTATCCGGGCACTCTGGAAGAAAGGCGTACTTTTTAGCCTGCTGGGTGGCATCTTCGGTCTTCTCAATGCCGTCATCGGGTTTGTCGTCCTTGCGCTGCTATTTAACGCTTTCCCGGTTATCTCCTGGATTGCGGAAAACGTCACCAATTCCGCTATCCTGCCCGGGCTCGTAAATAGCTTCGGCTTCATCCAGTCGATGCTGCCCGCGCTGTTCCGCCAGGCCGCGCCGGTGGTGTTTAACCCGGACTAAGGTCCCTTGACAATTGCCTACGTTAGTAGTAATCTAGGTCAACATAATCCGGTACGTTGAGGAGGTAAAGCATGGAGATGGCAAACAGGGCTTACCCCGTCACCCTCAAGGGCGAGCTCACCGCCACGCCGTCGCGCGGGTGGTGGCTCCTCAAGTGGCTCCTGGCTATCCCGCACTTCATCATCCTGATTTTCCTCTGGATAGCCTTCGCCGTGGTCTGCGTCATATCCTTCTTCGCCATCCTGTTCACCGGTAAACACCCCAGGGGCCTTTTCGATTTCAAGCTCGGCGTGCTGCGGTGGTCGTGGCGGGTGGGCTTCTACAGCTACGAGGCCCTCGGCACGGACAGGTACCCGCCCTTTACCCTGGGCCCCGTCCCCGATTACCCCGCCACATTCGATATCCCCTACCCGGAGAAGCTGTCCCGCGGTCTGGTGCTGGTCAAGTGGTGGCTGCTGGCCATCCCCCACTACATCGTCGTCGGTATTTTCTGGGGCGGCATAGGCTGGAACTTTGATAAAATACAGGCCGGCGGCGGGGGCACGGGGCTAATATTCATCCTGGCTATCTTCGCCGGCATCTGCCTGCTGTTCTGCGGCTGCTACCCCAAGGACCTCTTCAAGCTGCTCGTCGGGCTGAACCGCTGGGCGTACC
>MGNX01000103.1:1419-39792 GCA_001796935.1 Chloroflexi bacterium RBG_16_60_22 | reverse complement strand
GACCCTGATGACGGACGCCTATCCGCCCTTCCGCCTCTGGGACGACTAGGGTTCCGGCTGGCATTTAGGACACAGGTAGGTGCCCCGACCCCGCACCACGATGCGCTGGATGGGCCCGCCGCAGCCGGGGCAGTTTTTACCGACCCCGTGGGCGACGTTGAAATCGTCGTGGGCGGTGCCCGGCCGGCCGTCCGGGCGGATGTAGTTCCGCACGCTGGCCCCCTTGCTGGCCAGAGCCTTGAGTAGCACCTTCCGGATAGCGTGGTAGAGTCGCTCAATCTCCGCCTGGCTCAGGCTGTTCGCCGGGCGCAGGGGATGGAGCCTGGCCTCGAAGAGCGCCTCGTCGGCGTACATGTTGCCGATGCCGGCGATGATGGCCTGGTCGATGATGACCGGCTTGACCGGCGCCGTCCGGCGGCCCAGAATCCCCGCCAGCACCTCCGGCGTGAAGTCCTCGTCCAGCGGCTCCGGCCCCAGCTTGGCCACCACGGCGCTCTCGTCCGTCGCCAGCCACATCACCCCGAACTTGCGCGGGTCCCAGAAATGCAGCGCCGACCCGTTGTCCAGGTGGAAAATCGCCCGGGTAAAACGGCCGTTGGCGGGGTTCACCAGCAGCGAGCCGGTCATCTTCATGTGCATGACCAGCACCGCGCCGCCGCTCAGGTGAAAAAACAGGTACTTGCCGCGCCGGGACAGCCCCGTTATTCTCTGCCCCACCACCCGGCGGCGGAACTCCGCGACCGTGGGCTGCCGCACTATCCGGTCCCAGGACAGCTCCACCCCGGTAATTTCCCGCCCCAGGACGTGGGGCAGCAGCTCGTTCTTAATCGTTTCTACTTCAGGCAGTTCCGGCATGGTTACTTCATCTCTCCCCAGTTCTTGCCTTCTTTAGTATCCACCTTCACCGGGACGCTCAGTTCCACCGCCGTGGACATCACCTCCGGCACGAGCTTACGCATGGTGGCCAGCTCTTCTCCGGGCACCTCGAAGAGGAGCTCGTCGTGCACCTGGAGCAGCATCTTGCTCTTCAGCTTTTTCTTCTCCATCTCACGGTACAGGTTTATCATCGCCACCTTGATGATGTCCGCCGAGGTACCCTGTACCGGCATGTTGATGGCCATGCGCTCGGCGCCCTCCCTCACCTGGCGGTTGGCGGCGTTGATATCCGGGATGAACCGCCGCCGGCCCAGCAGCGTCTGCACGTAGCCCTCACGGCGCGCCTTTTCCTTGGTTTCGTCAAGGTACTTCCTCACACCCGGGTACTTCTCGAAGTAGGCCCGGATGAACTTGCCCGCGTCCTCGCGGGAGAGCTCGGTGGCCTGCTCCAGGCCGTAGTCGCTCATGCCGTAGATAACGCCGAAGTTGACCGTCTTGGCGAACCGCCTCATGTCCGGCGTAACTTTCGATTTTTCCACCCCGAACAGCAGGGCCGCGGTGGCGGCGTGGATATCCTCGTCGTACTTGAAGGCCCGCACCAGGTGCTCGTCCCCGGACAGGTGGGCCAGCACCCGCAGGTCTATCTGCGAGTAGTCCCCCCCGAAAAGGCTCGTGCCCCCGGGCGCGATGAAGGCCTGCCTGACCTGCCCCCCCAGCTCGCCGCGCACCGGGATGTTCTGCATATTGGGGTCGCTGGAGGAAAGCCGCCCGGTAACGGCCCGCGTCTGGTTGAAGCTGGTATGAATCCTCCCCGTTTTCGGATTTACCAGCGCCGGCAGCGTATCGATGTAGGTCGATTTTATCTTGGCGAGCTGGCGGTACTCCAGGATATATTTGGCGATGTCATGATTCAGGCGCAGCTCCTCCAGCACCGCCGCCTCCGTGGAGTACTTGCTCTTGCCGCGGCGCGACGTGGGCAGCTGCATCTCGTCGAAGAGCACCTTCCCGAGCTGCGCCGGAGAGTTGATATTAAACTCGTGCTTGGACTCTTCGTAAATTTTCCCCTCCAGCACTGTAATCTGCTCCCCGAGATTACGGGACATCTCCTTGAGCATCCCCGTGTCCACGGCCACGCCGTTCCTCTCCATGAGCAGCAGTACCGGCACCAGCGGCATCTCCACCCCGGTAAAGAGCTTCATAAACCCCTGCTTTTCCAGCTCTTTTCCCAGCAGGTCCGAAAGCCGCCAGGTCATGTCGGCATCGGCGCAGGCGTAGTCGGCTGCTCTCTTTATGTCAACCTGAGCCATCGACACCTGCCTGGCACCCGTGCCGATGAGGCTGCTGATGGGTGTCATCTCGATGCCCAGCTTGCTGAAGGACAGCGCCTTGAGCCCCAGCGACTTCTCCCCCAGCAGGTAAGCGGCAATCATGGAGTCGAAGGTCAGCCCCTTTACGTTTATCCCGCACTCCGCCAGCACCATCATATCGTACTTGCCGTTATGGGCCAGCTTGGCAATCCCCGCGTCTTCAAAGATGGGCTTGAGGCGGCTGACGACCTGCTCCCGGGGTAGCTGTGTCACCTCGTCGAGGAGTGCGTGCCCTATCGGTATATAGTACGCGTTGCCCGGCCCGGTGGCCAGGGATATGCCCACCGGCTGCGCCAGCATCGGGTCCAGTCCCGTCGTCTCGGTGTCAAAAGCGAATGACTTAGCCGCGGCGAGGGTATTGACCAGTGCATCAAGGTCCTCCGTACTGGCCGTGATGCGGTAATGGGTCTCGGCCGGCCCGGCGGTCACCCCCTCCGGGGTGGACTCCCCTTCCGTTCCCGGCAGCTTGGGGAGCAGGCTGAAGAACCCCAGCTCACGGAAAAAGTCGGCCACCTGCCGGCGTTCGTACTGGCTGACCCGGCACTCTTCCAGGTCGAGCTTCACCGGCGTCTCCGTCACGATGGTCGCCAGCTCCTTGCTGCGGTGCGCCGTGGCCTCGTGCTGCCGCAGTGCCTCCTGCGCCCGTGGCGGCGTCACCTCCTCCAGGTGCTGATAGACCCCGTCGAGGTCACCGAACTGCCGGATAAGCTTGACGGCCGTCTTATCGCCGATGCCGGGCACCCCGGGGATGTTGTCCGAGGCATCGCCTACCAGCGCCTTGAGGTCGGCGATGTGCTCCGGCCCCACGCCGTACTTCTCGCTCACGGCCGCCCCGTCGAAAAGCTGGGTATCGCTGAAGGCTTTGCCCGCGCGGGGATAGAGTACTTTCACGTGCGGCGAGACGAGCTGCATGGTATCGGCGTCGCCGGTGACGATGACGGTGTCAATCTCCTGCTGGCTGGCCTGCCGACTCAGCGTGCCGAGGACGTCGTCGGCCTCGTAGTTATCCACCTCGAAGAGGGGAATACGGAAGGCCTGTACCAGCTGCTTTACCCGGTCTATCTGCCCGACCAGCTCCGGGGGGGTGGGAGGCCGCTGGGCCTTGTACTTATCATAGAGCTTGTGCCGGAAGGTAGGGCCCTTCCTATCGAAGGCGATGGCATAGTGCGTCGGTTTAAGGTCGCTCAGCACTTTGAGCAGCATCAGGGCGAAGCCGTAAACGGCGCTGACCACCTCTCCCGTCTTGGACACGGTCAGGGGCGTGGCCTGCCGGTAGCGGGTCGCCCCGAAGGCGTGGTAGGCACGGTGCACGATGGCGTTGCCGTCGAAGAGCACCAGCAGCGGCTTTTCCATAACCCAATTATAGGGGCTGGGCCGCCATGGTAGCAAACCTGCTGTCTTTCAGCCGGCGTGCTCGGGCTCGGTGAGCTGGCGGTCCCTTTCCCAGGTATAATCACGCACGTATTTGAAGATTTCCACCAGGGTTGCCACCAGCGGGCCGATGAGCAGTAGTCCCCAGAAACCGGCGGTATACGCGCCGAAGACCAGCAGCACAATCATCACGGCGGGGTGGATATGCAGGTAAGCGCTCTGAATTTTAGGCACCAGCAGGTTATTCTCCACCAGCTGAATTCCCAGGAAGAGCACGGCCACCCAGATGGCCGTATCCGGGGCCATCGCCAGGGCCACGATGACCGCCGCCGCCCCGCCAATCCAGGGCCCCAGCGTCGGAATCAGCTCGGTCACCCCTGCCAGCAGGGCCAGGGCCAGCGAAAAGGGTACCTTGAGCAGTAAAAGCCCGATGAAGGAGAAATAGGCCACGATGACCCCCAGCATCAGCTGCGCCCTGATGTACCTTCCCAGTACCCTCTCCACGATATTGGCGAGGTTGCGCCCGTGCCAGGACACTCTGGAGGGAAGCGCCGCAGACAGGCCGGCCTTGAGCCTCTCCGAGTCCTTGAGGATATAGAAAAGGAAAAAGGGCAGCACGGCGAAACCGAGAATCATGCCGAAGGAACTGGGAATATTCCCGATCTGACGCAGCAGAAAATCACGGATGGCCCGGCCCAGGGACACGCCGCCCTCGATGAGCTCCCGGTTCACCTCCTGCTGTATCTCCAAGGGCAGGTCGGCCACCAGTCCCTCGAACCATAGCTGCACTCTCAAGATGCTCTGGCCGATGAAATACGGGGCACCCTGCACCAGGACCAGGGAGGCGTCGATGACCGCCGTGACGATGATGTAAGTGAAGCCGCCCAGCAGGGCGATAAGGAGCATGAAGGATATCAGGACGGAGACAACCCGCCGGAACCCCGGCCATTTCCGCCGGGGCGGGAGCTTCCTTTCCAGCCAGGAGACCACCGGCATCAGGAGGTAAGCCAGCACCAGCCCGATGGCGAAAGGCAGGAAGAAGGTCCTCCACAGATAGAGCACCCAGATAATGATGACAATACCCAGGCCCAACCCTACCAGGCGCCAGTTTCTAACCAGAATATTCTTCAATGATTACAAACCTAACCGGCCAGTTATCAGCCGGGGAGGCGGGACCGCCGGATAAGCCGGGTATCAGGCCTGTTTGGGGGTAAGCCTTTCCCGGACCCTCTTGCCGGCCTCCAGGGCCGTCTCTTTGGCCTTCTCGGTCACTTCCTCGGCTTTTTCCTTGACTTCCGCCGCCTTCTCTTTTATCAGCGCTCGCGTCTCTTTACCCGCCTTGGGAGCATAGAGGAAGCCGAGAGCCACCCCGGCGATAGCGCCGATGATAAAACCGATGGTAAAGCTGCCCGTATCTCTGTCACTCATCTTTGTCTCCCTCCTTCCTTCCGGTAAATCTACTCACCATGTTGATGGCCTGCCGCACACCGTGGAACAGGGCCGCCACCTGGGCCAGGGGCCGGGCCACTTCTGTTTCCACGGTCGTAGCGACATTCTCCACCGACCTGGCGGCCGTCCTGACCGAATCGAGTATTGGCTTGATGCGGCGATACATCAGGAACGCCAGCACCGCGATAACGATAATGGCGAGCCCGGCTCCAATCCCGAAAATACTTATCACCAGGTCGCTGAACCATTCAATGCTCACCGGAGGCCACCCCCCTTTTTAAAATTGCTATACGCATTGTAACCCGCTTTCGCTTCTCTGTAAAGGGAGCAACGTTAAAAATCAAAAATCGCCCGGCCGGGCGGCCTTCAGCGTTGTTAAATAGGAGGTGTCATTGTGCGATGTCAGCACCAGCCGGCCTCCCTCCAGGCTGAAGCGCGTCAGGGCGCCGGTATCCTGCCGGACGTTCCAGAAATGGGAGTTGTCCAGGCCGAGGAGGGCACAGATGAGCACCTTATTCACCACCCGGTGCGCCACCAGCACCAGCCTCCCCTCCCCGCAGAGCATCACCGCGTCCTCTACGAAAGGCCAGACACGGCTCCTCACGTCTTCCAGGCTCTCCCCGCCCGGTATTCTCACCTGCTCGGGGAGGTCAAGCCAGTCCCGGTAGGGCTCCGGGTACTTCTCCTCCACCTCCCGGCGGGACATCCCCTGCCATTCGCCGTAGTCGATATCCACCAGGTTGGAGACAACGTTTACCTCGAGATTCTGGGGCGCGGCAATCGCCTGCGCGGTCTTCACCGCTCGCTGCAACGGGCTGGAGTAGATGAAGTCTATCTTCTCACCGGCCAGGTACTCTCCCAGCCGTGCCGCCTGCCTCTCTCCGGTCTCGTTCAAAGCCACGTCCGCCCGGCCCCGGAACGTCTCGGAGGCATTCCAGTCGGTCTCGCCGTGCCTGGCTATAATGATTTCCAGCATTATGGCAAGGCCACCGGCTATTTCTCGACCTTCTCGACCTCGATGGTGCACTCGGTCACCAGCGCCGCAAAAGCCCCGATAGCCGCCAGCAAGGGTGCCGCCAGGATGCCCGCCACTGCCACCGGGGCGCCGATGGACAGGGGTATCTCGATTATCGTCCGGCCGTTATGCACCAGACGCACCCGCCGGACATTACCGGCTCGTATCAGCTGCTTCACCTTGTCCAGGACCTGCCCGCCCGATACCTTAAAGCTCTCTTTTTCGGCCATAATTACCTCCTGACTACCAGCATATTAGATAAGAGTTCCATTCGGTGTCAAGTATTATTATCACGCGATAGCCCCCCTCCGACCCTCTATTGAAAATCCCGGTTTTCATGATATACTGTACTGTCTGCATACGGGAGGTTGACTTGAAGAGCAAGGACTTTCTTTCCATCGCCGACCTCACCCCCGAGCGCCTGAAATTGCTCGTTTCCAATGCCGCGGCGTTGAAGGCCGAGGGCTGGAATACCCTCCTCAGCGAGAAAATCCTGGTATTGATGTTTGAAAAGCCGTCGCTGCGGACCAGGGTCAGCTTCGAGGTGGCCATGCGGCAGCTCGGGGGATACTGCCTTTACCTCTCCCCGGAAGAGGTCGGCCTGGGAAGACGGGAATCGGTCCCGGACGCCGCCATGGTGCTCAGCCGCTACGCCGATGCCATCGCTGCCCGCACCTTCTCCCACGCCACGGTGGAGACGCTGGCCACCCATGCCTCCGTACCGGTGATAAACGCCCTGTCCGACCTCGAGCACCCCTGCCAGGCCCTGGCCGACCTCCTGACCGTTTACGAGACAAGGGAAACGCTGGAGGGTATCACGCTGGCCTTTGTCGGCGACGGCAATAACGTGGCCCACAGCCTGATGCTGGGGGCAGCCCTCTGCGGGATGAACTTCCGCATCGCCTCTCCCGCCGGCTATGAGGTCAAGGATAATATACTACAGGTCGCCCGCGGCTTTGCGGCGGAGAGCGGCTCGGAAATACTCTGCACTCCAGACCCGCGCCGGGCCGTAGCGGGTGCCGACGTCGTCTATACCGATGTCTGGGCGAGCATGGGTCAGGAGGCGGAGGCGGAGCAGCGGCGCCGCGTCTTTTCCAACTACCAGGTTAATGACGAACTGCTTTCCCTGGCCCGGCCGGATGCCGTCTTCATGCACCCCCTCCCCGCCCACCATGGTGAGGAGGTAGCGGAAAACATCCTCTACCGCCCGCAGTCGGTCGTTTTCAACCAGGCCGAGAACCGACTCCACGCCCAGAAAGCGCTGCTGGTGGACATCCTCGGCGGGCTGGAGATACCGCTGGCCAACTACCCGTAAGTTTGGAGGCACCATGTTCAAAACGCTGGTAAGCCGTGGCTGGTACCCGACACTCATCACCGCCGTCGCGGTGGTCAGCCTGATATTCTACGATATCGTACCTTTCACGGTTATCGTCCCGGCGCTGGTCATCCTCCTCTTCATCGGGCTGGCGGTGACCATCATCGGTGCCCGCAAGAACGAACTGGAAAGGCAGTCGCTGCGGCTGGCGCAGCTGACCACTCATTTCAACCGCCGTTTCATGGGGAACTCCTCGGTGTCCATCTTCGCCGCCATCGACGGCCTTTTCAGCGTGGAAGACCCCAAGGTCTGGGACTGGGCGCGCGCCTGCAGCATGTCGCAGCGCATCTTCGATACCTGGACGGACAGCTTCGCCACCCGGGTGGAGAGCGACCTGCGGGGCCGGCGCTTTACCCTTTTCCTGCACTCCCACCTCAACGAGCTGTGGTCCATCAACACCCACTACTTTGAGTTCACCGAGCAGTTCTGCGAAATCGTCGGCCGGTACCAGGTCCCGCCGGACGTCATCGAGCAGTACAACAAGTTCGCCGTGGAATACAACGTCTTCGTGGAGAACTTCCGGGATACCATCACCGAGCTGAGAAACATCGCCCGGACGCAGATTGAAGCCCCCAGCATCAGGCTGGCCCGCGAGCTTCCCGCCATCAGAAGGTAGCCCGGTTCATAACCGTCCCGGGGCTTAAACCCGGATTTTTTTATTGAAATGCCGTTCGATGAGGAGATAGGATGAGATTAGCCAATAAAGTAGCGGTAATTACCGGGGCCGGCTCCGGAATAGGCAGAGCTTCGGCATATGTCTTTGCCAGGGAGGGAGCCAGGGTAGCCGTCGCCGATATGAATGACGCTGGCGGTAAAGAGACGGTGGATGCCATCAGGGCGGACGGTGGTGAAGCCATTTTTATTCATACCGATGTCTCTAAAGCCCCCGAGGTGAAAAACCTGGTGAAGGCAACCATGGAAAAATTCGGCAAAGTTGACATATTTTTCAACAACGCCGGCACCGTGGAAGGCTTGAGTTTATGCGAGGCGATGGAGGAAGCCGCCTGGGACTACCTCTATGCCGTGGATGTCAAGAGCATCTTTTTCTCCGTGAAATATGCGGCGCCCGAGATGAGAAAGACAGGGGGCGGCGTCATTATCAATACCGCCTCCAACTCCGTCAACAACCCCACCCCGGGAATGTCCTGTTACATAAGTTCCAAGGGCGCGGTTATTGCGCTGACCAGGGTGCTGGCTGTCGAGCTGGCCCCGGACAATATCCGGGTCAACTGCGTCAGCCCATCGCTAACGGACACGGCCATGGTTAAATACGTCAAGCAAGACCCCGCTATGGCGGAATGGTTGAAAACCATGGTAAGCCGTATCCCCCTGGGGCAACGCCTGGTTAAACCGGAAGAAATAGCCCTCGCCGCTTTGTACCTGGCCTCCGATGAAGCCTCGATGACCAGCGGGATAAACCTGATTGTGGATGGTGCGTCCGGTTTATAGGCAGGACGCTGCCGCCACATCGACTGAAGTTAGAAAGCTTTGAAGGCAGCCATGACCAGACCTGTTGTTGCTATTGTCGGCCGGCAGAACGCCGGTAAGTCCACGCTCCTCAACCGCGTGGTAGGCCAGCCCAAGGCCATCGTGGAGGACCGGCCGGGGACCACCCGCGACCGCAATCTGGCCACCGTCGCCTGGCAGGGAGTGGAGTTCACCCTGGTGGACACCGGCGGCCTGGAGATGAAGCCGCGCTCCGCCATCGACCGGGAGGTCAGGGCGCAGATTGAGACGGCCATCCGCGAAGCGGACGTCATCATCGACGTGGTGGACGTCACCGACGGGGTGACCCCGGCCGACCTCGATATCGCCGATATGCTCCGCCGCGCCGGCAAGCCGGTGGTGCTAGCGGCGAACAAGGCGGACAACACCAGGCTGGAAATCGCCGCGGTGGAGTTCTACGAGCTGGGACTGGGCGAGCCGATGGCCGTCAGCGCCCACCACGGCCGCGGCGTCGCCGACCTGCTCGACCGGGTGGTGGCCCTGCTGCCGCCCCGGCCGCCCGCCGCCCCCGAGCCTGATGCCATCAAAGTGGCCATCATCGGCCGGCCCAACGTGGGCAAGTCGATGCTGCTCAACGCCCTGGTGGGAGACCGGCGGGCCATCGTCGATGATACCCCCGGCACCACCCGCGACGCCGTGGATACCCTGTTTGACTTTGGTGGGCAAAGTGTGCTACTTATTGATACGGCCGGTATCCGGCGGAAGGGGCGGGTCAAAGCCGGGGTGGAACGCTTCAGCGTTATCCGGACCCTGCGGGCGATTGACCGTGCCGATATCGCTCTGCTTGTCCTCGATGCTACCGAGATGGCGACCTCCCAGGATGCTCACGTCGCCGGATACATCCAGCAGGCCGCCCGGGGCATCCTGATTATCGTGAACAAGTGGGACCTGATTGAAGACAAGGATGCGGCCGGGTGGACCAAAGCCATCAGGAACGAGTTCAGGTTCATTTCATACGCACCGGTACTGTACACCTCGGCGAAAACAGGACAGGGAGTGGATAAAATCATGCCTCAGGTCAGCCAGGTTTACCGGGAGAGGCTCAAGAGGTTGACCACCGCCACGGTCAACAGCGTCGTCCAGCAGGCGGTGGCGTCTCATCCCCGGCCCCGCAGCCGCAACAAGCAGCTCAAGGTCTATTACGCCACCCAGGCGGAGGTCAACCCGCCCACCTTCGTCTTTTTCACCAACGATGCCAAGCTGGTCCATTTCTCTTACCGTCGCTACCTGGAGAACACGCTCCGCAAGTCCTTCGGCTTTGACGGCACGCCGCTCCGTATGGTCTTTAAGACGAGGGGTGAAGAATGATAGCCCTCCTCTACGTGGCCGTGGTCCTGGTTGGCTACCTGTTGGGCTCCATACCCTTCGGCCTGTTGATCGCCCGGACGTTCGCCAAGACGGATATCAGGCTGGTGGGCAGCGGCAAAACCGGCATGACCAACGTGATGCGGGCGGCCGGGAAAAAGGCCGCCGCCCTTTCCCTCCTCCTCGATATGACCAAGGGGGCGCTGTCCGTAATCGTGGCCATGTTGCTCTTCAATACCGATTTTGCGTTAGCCTCCGGCGCGCTCCCCTGGACGTCAGAGGTAGCCCGGGTGCTGGCGGCCCTGGCGGCCATCGGCGGGCATAGCTGGTCGGTCTTTCTCAGGTTCCGGGGCGGGCGCGGGGTGGCCACCTTCATCGGGGGGCTGATGGCTTTATACTGGCCGGCGGCCGTCGTGGGCGGCGGTATCATGCTCATCGTTGGCTTCGTCTCCCGGTACATGTCGCTCGGCTCCATTACCGGCGCCGTCGCCGCCCTGGTCATGTGTATCGTCCTCTTCGTCACCAAGTCCTACCCGGTCGAATACCTGGCCTATACCGTTTATGCTATGATATGCTCCATATTCATCTTTTTCATGCACCGGGATAATATCATCCGTCTGGTATCCGGCACGGAGCGCCGCCTGGGTGAGAAGGCCGCATCGGGTAATCCCGTGGCCGGCGACCACAAGTAGCGGCCGCCCAACCGTTCGAGGAAAGCAATATAAGCCATGGATAAAGTCGCTATTATCGGCACCACCAGCTGGGGAATAACCATCGGGCTGCTCCTGGCCGCCAAGGGCACGGAGGTCAGGCTCTGGGCGCGGACGGAACGCGAGGCTAAAAAACTGCGGAAGAAAGGCCTTGACCCCGCCCGCTTTTCCGAGGTCACCCTGCCGCCGCAGATAGCTATTACCAGCCATCTGGCCGAGGCCGCGGCCGAGGCGGATGCCGCCGTCATGGCGGTGCCCTCCCCCACCATGCGCCAGAACATCTCGCTGCTGGAAAGCTACCTCGGCAAGTCCACACTGGTGGTGAGCGCCGCCAAGGGCCTCGAGCTGGGCAGTAACAAGCGCATGTCGCAGGTCATCGCCGAGGAGATAAACGAAAAGTTACGGTCGAACATCTGCGTTCTCTCCGGCCCCAACCTCGCCCGGGAGATTATGCACCACCTGCCCGCCGCCGCGGTGGTCGCCGCCGAGGACACCGCCACCGCCAAGAAGGCCCAGAAGATACTGACCGCCCCCAACTTCTGCGTCTTCACCAACTCGGACATCATCGGGGTGGAGCTGGGGGGCTCCTTGAAGAACATCATCGCGCTCGGGGCGGGCATCGCCGACGGCCTGGGCTACGGCGATAACGGCAAGGCGGCCTTCATGACACGCGGCCTGACCGAGATAACCGCCCTGGGCATGTCACTGGGGGCCAACCCCCTCACCTTCTCCGGACTGGCCGGCCTGGGCGACGTCATCGCCACCTGCGCCAGCCCGTTGAGTCGCAACCACTATGTCGGCGAGGAGCTGGCCAAGGGACGCAAGCTGGCCGAGATACTGGAATCAATGGACGAGGTGGCCGAGGGCATCAACACCACCCTGGTGGCCCACCACCTCGCCGAGCAGCTCGGACTGGAAATGCCGATTACGGAGAAGATTTACCAGGTGCTCTACGAAGACGCCGACCCCCGCCAGGCAGCCGTCGAGCTGATGGGCGGTAATGCCAAGCACGAGCTGGCGGGACGCCGCTGGCGGCTCTTTTCCCTGTTCCGGCGCCGCAAGCGTACGGCAGCTGCCCGACCTCAGGACGCTTAACCCACCCCTTTTATCGGCCCCAGGCTCTTCGCCAGTTCCTCGAACAGCTTGCGCTGCTCCTTGTTCAACGATTCCGGGGTCACCACGCGCAGCCTCACCAGCTGGTCGCCCCGCCCGCTGCCGTGCAGGTGGGCAATGCCCTTGTCTTTCAGCTTGAAGACCTTGCCGGTCTGGCTGCTGGGGGGAATCTTGAGCTTGGTATCGCCGTAAAGGGTGGGCACCTCGACCTCGGCGCCGAGGGCCGCCTGGGCGAAGTTGACCGGCAGCTCGTAGAGGACATCATCACCCTGGCGGGTGAGGAACTTGTGCCGACTCACGGAAACCACGACGTACAGGTTGCCCGCCGCGCCGCCGCGGTAGCCGGCTTCGCCCTCGCCGGTAAGGCGGATACCGTTGCCGTTATCGATTCCGGCGGGAATCTTGACCGAGATGCGCCGCTTGTGCTTCTGGTAACCCGCGCCCTTACATTCCTGGCAGGGGTCGGTGACGATTTTGCCCTCGCCGTGGCACTGGGGGCAGACCGCCGTGTTGATAAACTGCCCGAAGATGCTGCGCTGTACGCGGCGTATCTGACCGGTGCCGTCGCAGCTGGTGCACCGGTGGGCCTGGCTCCCCGGCTGGGAACGGGTGCCGTGGCAGGTGCCGCAGACCTCGGTGCGTGTTATGTCAATCTCTTTCTCGCAGCCCAGGGCCGCATCTTCAAAGGAGATGTGCAGCGAGTAGCGGAGGTCGCTGCCGCGACGCGATGTCTGCCGGGCGGTCGTGCCGGTGCCGCCGAAGAAGGCCTCGAAAATATCGCCGAAGCCGCCGAAGTCAAACCCCTCGAAACCCCGCCCGAACATATTGTCCCCGGCGCTGTGCCCGAAGCGGTCGTAAGCGGCGCGCTTATCGGCGTCGGAGAGGACCTCGTAAGCCTCGTTGACCTCCTTGAACTTGTCCGCCGCGCCGTCCTCCCGGTTGCGGTCCGGGTGGTACTGGAAGGCCAGCTTGCGGAAAGCCCGACGGACATCCTCGTTGGAGGCGTCCCGGGGCACCCCGAGTACCTCATAGTAGTCGCGTTTTACTGCCATTTTATCTCAAGTGTCTGAAAAAAGCCGCTATAAAAAGACATAGTTACAATTTTATAATACTCGGGGGGTTAATTGCTTGTCAACAAAGCTAGCCCTGAAAAAGAAACGACCGGTTGAACGGTCGGGCTGCTCTCACAACGGGGGCCGGTGGAGGCCCTTTTCCATGGCGGTATCGTCCAGGTAGCGCTGCAGGATGAGGGCCGCCGCCGCCGCATCGTAGCGCGTGTCCCGGTTGGTCTTCCTGACGCCCTGTATCATGCGCTTGGCCACCACCGTGGACAGCCTTTCGTCCTTGAACTCCACGGGGATATCCGTGTGGCGGCCCAGCTCCGCGGCGAACACCTTCACCTTCTCCGCCTGCTTGCCCATGCTGCCGTCCATAGACAGCGGCAGGCCGACGATGATGCGCTCGACCTTGTTTTTCAGAGCGATTCCGATGACTTCCCGGATATCCGCCCCGCCCTCCGTGCGTGAGATGATAGTCAGCGGGCTGGCCAGTATCCCGAGAGGGTCGCAGAGGGCAACCCCTATCCGGCTGTCACCGATATCGAGTCCCATGGTGCGCGCTATAATTTCCTCCGCGTCATATCAAGCTCTTCACCAGACCCAGGGCTTCGTCCAGCTTGCCCTTGTCCCGTCCGCCCGCCTGGGCGAAGCCGGCCTTGCCGCCGCCACCGCCCCCGGTCACCTGCGAGACCTTCTTGACGATGTCGCCGGCGTGATACCCCCTGGCTACCAGGTCCGGGGTAACCGCAGCCACGAAGATGGGCCGGTCGTTATACACCGAGCCGAGCACCACGATGCCGCTCTTCATCCCGTCCCGCAGGCGGTCGCTCATCTCCCGCAGCGCCTCGATGCTCGATGACGGCACCGCGGACGCGATAACCTTTATCCCCTTGACCGTTTCCTCCCTGGCGAGAAGGTCGTCGGCGCGGCGGTGGCTGATTTCCCTCTCCAGACGGCGCACCTGTTTCCGTTCTTTGTCCAGCTCGGCGGCCAGCCCGGCCACTTTCTCCCCGACGTCGTCCGGCGAGGCCTCCAGCGACTGCGCGATTTTATCCAGGCTGGCCAGGCGCCGCTCAATGAGCGATTCGGCCCCCCGGCCGGTCACCGCCTCGATGCGGCGCAGCCCCGCGCCGATGCTGCTTTCACCGAGAATATAGAAATAGCCGATTTCTCCGGTGAAGGCCACGTGGGTGCCGCCGCAGAGTTCGGCGCTGATAACCGGCTCGCCGATGCGCATCACCCGGACGACGTCCCCGTACTTCTCGTCGAAGAGAGCGATGGCCCCCGACTTCACGGCGGCCTGGTAAGGAAGTTCTTCATCATACACCTTCACGTTGCGGCGTATCTTGTCGTTGACGATGCGCTGTACGTTCTTTATTTCCTCCGGCGTCATGGCCGCCAGGTGGGAGAAGTCGAAGCGGAGGCGCTCCGGCGCCACCAGCGAGCCCCGCTGCTGGATATGCTCCCCCAGCACCTCCCGGAGAGCGGCCTGGAGAAGGTGGGTGGCCGTGTGGTTGCGGGCGATGTCCCGCCGCCGCTCCATGTCCACCACCGCCTTTATCGCATCGCCGACGGATAAAGTCCCTCCGGCGACCTTCCCCTCATGGATGATAACATCAACGTCATTGAGACCTCGAACGGTATTGGTGACGGTAAAGCGACCGTTCTGCCTAACGATTTCACCCGTATCGCCGACCTGCCCACCCATCTCCCCGTAGAAGGGTGTTGTATTTAGAATGATTCCGGCTGCCTGCCCTTCCGATATGGTGCTGGCTTCCTCGCCCGCTATCAACAGCTTAGCGATTACGGCTTTCTGCTCCAGACGGTGATACCCAACGAAATCGGTACCTTCAACATCAAGCTTGAGTCCAGCAGTATCGCCGACGGCAACGTCGAACTTGTGGGTGGCCCGGGCCCTCTCCCGCTGCTTCTCCATCTCCCTCTCGAAGCCGTCCATGTCCACCGTGAAGCCGGACTTCTGCACAATCTCCTTCGTCAGCTCCACGGGGAAGCCGTAGGTATCGTAGAGGCGGAAAGCCTCCGCCCCGGATATCTCTTTTTTCTTCCGGGCGCTCTCAACGGCCATCACCCCCTCGATAATCTCCAGCCCGGTGTTCAGCGTTTCCTCAAACCGCGTCTCCTCCAGCTCGATTACTTTCTTGATAAAGCTCCGCCGCTGCTTCAGCTCGGGATAGACGTGGCCCATCCGGCGGACGGCCGTATCCGCAATCCCGGCCAGGAAAGGCTTGTCCAGCCCCAGCCTCCGGCCGAAAAGCGCCGCCCGGCGTAACAACCGCCGCAGCACGTAGCCCCGCCCCTCGTTGCCGGGGATAACGCCGTCGGCGATGAGGAAGGCCAGGCCGCGCCCGTGCTCCACCACCACCCTCATGGCGTTATCGTCGTCGGCATCCGAACCGTATTGCCTGCCCGTCAGCTTCGCCACGACGTCCAGCAGCGGCTGGAACAGGTCCGTCTCGTAGACGGACGTCTTGCCCGCCATCACCGCCGCGAGCCTTTCCAGCCCCATGCCGGTATCGATGTTCGGGCGCGGCAGCGGCGTGCGCTGGCCCGCTTCGTCCTGGTTGTACTGGGTAAAGACCAGGTTCCATATCTCGGCGAAACGACCGCACTTGCAGTTGGGCTTGCAGCCCGGTTGGCCGCACCCCCGGTCCTCCCCGAAGTCGAAGTGGATTTCGCTGCACGGCCCGCAGGGACCGGAGCTGCCCGCCGGCCCCCAGAAGTTGTCCTCCTCCCCGAACCTCAGGATTTTCTCCGCGGGGACGCCGATATCCCGCCAGTATTGGAACGACTCGTCGTCGTCGAGGTAGATGGTTATCCAGAGCTTTTCCGGCGCCAGCTTCATCCGGTCGAGGAAGAACTCCCAGGCCCAGGCGATGGCCTCCTTCTTGAAGTAGTCGCCGACGCTGAAGTTGCCCAGCATCTCGAAGAAGGTCAGGTGGGTGGCATCGCCCACCGACTCGATATCGGTGGTGCGGAAGCACTTCTGGCAGGACGCCAGGCGCCGGCCGGGGGGTTTTTGCTCCCCCAGGAAGTAGGGCAACATCAAGCTTGAGTCCAGCAGTATCGCCGACGGCAACGTCGAACTTGTGGGTGGCCCGGGCCCTCTCCCGCTGCTTCTCCATCTCCCTCTCGAAGCCGTCCATGTCCACCGTGAAGCCGGACTTCTGCACAATCTCCTTCGTCAGCTCCACGGGGAAGCCGTAGGTATCGTAGAGGCGGAAAGCCTCCGCCCCGGATATCTCTTTTTTCTTCCGGGCGCTCTCAACGGCCATCACCCCCTCGATAATCTCCAGCCCGGTGTTCAGCGTTTCCTCAAACCGCGTCTCCTCCAGCTCGATTACTTTCTTGATAAAGCTCCGCCGCTGCTTCAGCTCGGGATAGACGTGGCCCATCCGGCGGACGGCCGTATCCGCAATCCCGGCCAGGAAAGGCTTGTCCAGCCCCAGCCTCCGGCCGAAAAGCGCCGCCCGGCGTAACAACCGCCGCAGCACGTAGCCCCGCCCCTCGTTGCCGGGGATAACGCCGTCGGCGATGAGGAAGGCCAGGCCGCGCCCGTGCTCCACCACCACCCTCATGGCGTTATCGTCGTCGGCATCCGAACCGTATTGCCTGCCCGTCAGCTTCGCCACGACGTCCAGCAGCGGCTGGAACAGGTCCGTCTCGTAGACGGACGTCTTGCCCGCCATCACCGCCGCGAGCCTTTCCAGCCCCATGCCGGTATCGATGTTCGGGCGCGGCAGCGGCGTGCGCTGGCCCGCTTCGTCCTGGTTGTACTGGGTAAAGACCAGGTTCCATATCTCGGCGAAACGACCGCACTTGCAGTTGGGCTTGCAGCCCGGTTGGCCGCACCCCCGGTCCTCCCCGAAGTCGAAGTGGATTTCGCTGCACGGCCCGCAGGGACCGGAGCTGCCCGCCGGCCCCCAGAAGTTGTCCTCCTCCCCGAACCTCAGGATTTTCTCCGCGGGGACGCCGATATCCCGCCAGTATTGGAACGACTCGTCGTCGTCGAGGTAGATGGTTATCCAGAGCTTTTCCGGCGCCAGCTTCATCCGGTCGAGGAAGAACTCCCAGGCCCAGGCGATGGCCTCCTTCTTGAAGTAGTCGCCGACGCTGAAGTTGCCCAGCATCTCGAAGAAGGTCAGGTGGGTGGCATCGCCCACCGACTCGATATCGGTGGTGCGGAAGCACTTCTGGCAGGACGCCAGGCGCCGGCCGGGGGGTTTTTGCTCCCCCAGGAAGTAGGGCTTTATCTGCACCATGCCGGCCGTGGTCAGCAGCAGCGTGGGGTCGCCTTTGGGCACCAGGGAGGAGCTGGGAATGACTTTATGTCCCTTCTCCTCGAAGAATTTCAGAAACACCGTTCGTATCTCGTCGCTGTTCATGTAATGGCTCCGGGTAAAAACCTGCCGGTTGCTTACCTGTAATTTTAGGGGCAACAGGCCGTAGCTGTCAACGAAGTGGCAATCAACCTGTCATTGCGAGGAGCGCAGCGACGAAGCAATCTCGATAAATAAACCTGTAAATCACCTGAACCAAGATGTCATTCCCGCGAAGGCGGGAATCCAGCAGAAGTGTATGGCCGGCTGGATTCTCCGGTCAAGCCGGAGAATGACGGGCAGATTGGAGGAGAGATTACTTCGCCTGCGGCTCGCAATGACATATCCAGCGCTATTTCAGCTTTTTGAGGTAGTCCCGCAGCTCCGGCCCGATGTCCTCACGCTTCAGGGCATAAGCGATGTTGGCCTTGAGCCAGCCCAGCGGCGTGCCGGTGTCATGCCGCACCCCCTCCAGCTCGTAGGCGTAGAGCTTTTGCTTGCCGAGCAGCCGCTGCATGGCGTCGGTTATCTGTATCTCCCCGCCCTGGCCCGGCGGGGTATCATCGATGGCGTCGAATATCTCCGGCGTGAAGATATACCGCCCCACGATGCCCAGTCGGGACGGTGCCTGCGCCGACTCCGGCTTTTCCACCAGGCCGAGCACCTCGTAAACTCCATCCGCCACCTCTTTGGGCTCGATGATGCCGTACTTCCGGGTATCCTCGTCGCCGACCCTCTCCACCGCCACCACGCCGACCTTATATTTTTCATAGATTTCCGCCATCCGCCGCATGGTCGGCACTTCGCTGTCGATAATGTCGTCGGGGAGTATCACCGCGAAGGGCTCCTCCCCGACCACGTCCCGGGCCGTGGCGATGGCGTGTCCCAGTCCCAGCTGCTCCTTCTGCCGGACGTAGCAGACGTTTACCTTCCGGGAGAGCTCCTGCGCCTGCCGGAGTCGTTCGGTATCCCCCTTCTGCTTGAGGAATACCTCCAGCTCGAAGGAGCGGTCGAAGTAGTCCTCGATGCCCGGCTTCCCCCGGGCGGTCACCATGACGACCTGGTCGATGCCGGAATCGAGCGCCTCGTCCACCGCGTACTGGAGCACCGGCCGGTCCACCAGCGGCAGCATCTCCTTGGGCTGCGACCGTGTTACCGGCAGGAAACGGGTGCCCCGCCCCGCCGCGATTATCACCGCTTTACGGAGCTTCATGGTTTCCTCCCTTTCCCGGCCTCCCGCACGAAGGCCGCCGCGCCGTAGACCCCGGCCTCGTTGCCCAGCCGCGCCGTGGCAATTTTCACCGCCCCCGCCGATACGGGAAACGCCCGCTCGGCCACCAGGCGCCGGGCCGGGTCGATGAGAAGGTCATCCATCCCGGCCATGCCCCCGCCGAGGATAACCATCTCCGGGTTGAAGATATTGACCACGTTGGCCAGGCCCACGCCCAGGTAGTAGGCGGCCCGCGCCAGCACTTCCCGCGCCAGGCCGTCGCCATTCCTGGCGGCTTTTTCCACCGTTTCCGCCGTGATGCCCCCCGCCTTCCCCCCGACCATTTCCGTGAGGGAAGACTCTTCTCCATTTTTTAAACGCCGCACGGCTTCCCGGACTATCGCCGTGCCGGAGGCCAGCACCTCCAGGCAGCCGGTGTGGCCGCCGGGGCACTCCGGGCCGTTGACATCGATGGTCATGTGCCCGATTTCGCCGGCGGCGCCGCTGGCCCCCAGGTAGAGCCTGCCGTCGGCGATGATGCCGCCGCCGATGCCGGTGCCCAGCGTGAGCAGCACCAGGTGTTTGACCCCCTTGCCAGCCCCGTACCGGTGTTCCCCCAGGGCGGCGGCGCTGGCATCGTTGACCAGGAAGGTGTCGACTTTCAGCCTCTCCCTTACCATCTGCGCCAGCGGGATATCCACCCAGCCCGGCAGGTTCGGGGAGACGGTAACCATCCCCCGCCCCGTATTGATGGCGCCGGCGCAGGCGATACCGATGCCGGCCAGCTGCGTAAACTTCAGGTTGTTGGACTTGACGAGCTTTTCAGCGGCCCGGCAGAGTCGGTCGACCACCGACGGTACCCCTTCACCAGCCAAAGTCGGAGAGACGTCTTTAGCCAGCACCCGGCCGTCGGCCGGGACAATCGCGGTCATTATCTTGGTGCCGCCGATGTCCACGGCCAGGACCGGCGCTTCCCGCTGTCCCGTCATGTCACCTCCACTTTAGCCTGTTTCCCGGATTTGTCAAGCGGAAGCGCGCTGGCCGAGCTCGGCGATAAGGATGTTCAGGGCCAGCTCGCCCTCGTACTTGCCGGTCTTGATGGACAGGTCGGTCTCCAGGAGGCGGTGGTACACCTCGCGCAGTCGCGACGTCGTATACCGGTCACCCTGCCCCCAGGCCTTCCCTACCACGAAGTCAGACTTCAGTCCCAGCCTCGACTGAATTTCGTTGCGGGGCACGCGCTGGCCCCGCAGCTCCTTGACCTGGAATATCAGCCTGACCTGCCTTGCCAGCATGGCCAGGAGCTGGGACGGTGCCGCTCCCTCCCTGAGGAGCTGCTGAAAAAGCTCCTCGGCCCGCCCCACCCTCGACTCCATAATGGCGTCAATCATGGCAAAAACGTTGGCTTCCCGGGCCCCGCTGACCGCCTCCCGGACATCCTCCGCCTCGATGCGGCGCTCCCCGGCGAAATTTAGAAGCTTGTCCACCTCGCTGGCCATGGTCCACAGGTCACGGCCCACGAACGTGACCAGCAGGTCCACCGCCCCTGGCGCGATGGCGCCGCCCGCCCCGCTCACCCGCTGCCCAATCCAGCGGCGCAAAGAATCGTCCTTGAGCAAAGGGAACACTTTCACTTTCGTTAAGGCTGACAACGCGCGCAGCATCGGGTTGGTACCGCCGACCCTGCCGCCGAGCACCACCACCTCCGCGAAGTCCGGCATCCGGGCGGCGCTTTCCGCGATGGCCCGGCAGGCTTCCGGGTTCTCCGACTGGCGTGTCGCTTTCTTCCGGCCGGTCCGGTTGGAGGGCTCGAAGCGCTCCAGCAGCCCCTCGACGATGACCAGTCTTTTCTCCGCCAGAAAGGGCACCGTCCCGGCGGCCGCCCGCAGCTGCTCCGGCGTCGCCTGCCGCCCGTCGATGACCGTCGTGTTGGTCATCAGGGCGGTGGCATCACCGATACCTTTCTTTATCTCCTCGAGCGCCTGGCGGATGGAATAGTCGTCCTCGCCGATGAGCACGTGCAGCAAGCCCGGTCCTCCCGTGGTCAAGGGTTTACCTATTTTACCATACCCGCGGCCGGTGGTTAAGGTTGACAAAACCCCGCCGTTAGGGAATAATCGCTCTGAGAACACCAAACACCGGGCAGCCCAACCGCTGAAGTCGAGAGGTGAGCTACGATGTCGGAAAACCCTGAAGAAGTCAACCGGGTTGATGAACTGAAGAAGCTGGCGAGCATCGCCACGGATATGCAGCTTTCCACCAAGATGAGAAACCAGGCCGTCAACCAGCTCGGCGAGATGGCCTCACACGAGTCCCTGCTGGTACTGCTCAACCTGGCCGCCAACGACCGCCTGAACGTCGAGGAGCGGGACCTGGCCCTCAAGAAAGCCCGGGATATCGTCAAAAAGGGCCGCTGACCACCCGCTGACAGCCCCGGGACTCCGCGCTGATGAGTATTAACATCGGGATTATCGGCCTGCCCCAGAGCGGCAAGACGACCGTCTTCAACGCCCTGACCGGGGGCAAAGCGGACACCACCGCCCATGCCGCGGACGGCCTCTCGCCGCACGTCGGCACCGCCCATGTCCCCGAACCCCGCTTGAAGGTCCTCGACGCGATGCTCCACCCCAGGAAGGTCGTCCCCGCCGAGGCCAGGTATATCGACGTCGGGGCTTCGGTGAAGAGCCTGGCCCGGGATAAAGGCATCGGCGGCGAGCTGCTCAACCAGCTCAGCACCGTGGACACCCTCATCTGCGTCGTGCGTGCCTTCGTTGATGATACCATTCCGCACCCCGAAGGCAGCCTGGACGCCCGGAGGGATATCGGCACCCTCAACCTGGAGCTTGTCTTCTCCGACCTCGCCATCATGGAAAGAAGGCTGGAGCGGCTGGAGAACTCCCTGAAGGGCGCCAGACCCCCGGAGCGCCAGGCCCTCCTTCAGGAGAAAGATATCCTGCTCCGGCTCAAGACCGACCTCGAGAGTGACCAGCCCATCCGGCAGCTTTCCCTGGAGCCGGGGCCGGCCAGAATCGTCACCAACTACCAGTTCCTCACCGCCAAGCCTCTCCTCATCGTGGTGAACATCGGTGAGGAGAGGCTGGCCGGGGCGACGGCGCTGGAAACGGAACTGAATAAGGAGTTCTCCGGCGCCGGTTGCCGCGCCATCACCCTTTGCGGCAAGCTGGAAATGGAGCTGGCCCGGCTGGACGAGACCGCCGCCGCGGAGTTCCGCGCCGATTACGGCCTGGCGGTGTCCGGGCTGGAGCGCACCGTCAAGATGTCTTACGAGCTTTCCGACCTCATTTCCTTCTTCACCATCGCCTCCGGCGAGGTCAGGGCCTGGTCCGTGAAAAGAGGAACCACCGCCCTCAAAGCCGCCGGGAAGATTCACACGGACATGGAGAGGGGGTTCATCCGCGCCGAGGGTATCGGCTTTGACGACCTCGTCAAATGTGGCGGCATCGCCGAGGCGCGTAAACAGGGCTTGCTACGACTTGAAGGCAAGGATTACATCGTCCGGGACGGTGATGTCATCACCTTCCTCTTCAACGTTTAACGTCGCCGTCCCGGCGTACCAGCAGCTTGAGTCCGTCCTCCCCCACCACCACGATATCCTCCCCTTTATCGATATTGTCGGCGTTGGAGGTCGCTCCCCACAGCTCGCCCTTTATCCGCACCATGCCCTCCGGGGCCAGCCGGCTGGCGACCCTGCCGCGGGTGCCCACCATGGACGGCAGGCCGACCGGTATCTGCCGCCTCAGGGTGCGGGTGGTGAAGATAAAAAGCCAGGTCCCGAAGGCCGCCCACACCGCCATGGCGGTGATGAGCGCCGCGACCGGCAGCCTGATATCGAACTCGGGCAGCAGCCAGCGCCAGATGACGTAGATGGCGCCCTCCTCCAGTATCGTGCTGACAACGGCCAGTACCAGCCTGGCCAGGGTCATCTTCCTGTCCATAACGCTCCAACATATTATAGCAGGCTACCGCCCCGATGATAATCTCAACGCCCGGTTTTAATAGCGTTAACATCTCGCCGGATTTTTAGTAAATATTTCGTGGCGCCGTACTTGACAGCCCTGTAATGAATGTAGTATGATTTATATTTGTAATAATGCCCCAAGTGTTTTTTGTTTCTACCCTCCCAATTATATATATCCGCTGTATGGCTGCATATGTCGCGCACGCACGCCATCGTTCTGAAAGCTAGCGCTAAACGCACGAGTATTGCTGTATTCGTCTAAGGAGTAGAGATAGTGTTTACATCGCCCACGCCCGCGCCTGATTCCAGGATGACCGTTACCAGAAAGTCTTACGCCAAGCTGCCCCATGTCCTGGATGTGCCCAACCTGATTAAAGTGCAGCTTGATTCCTTCCAGAGGTTCCAGGAAGACGGCCTTAAAGCCCTGCTGGGAGAGGTATCCCCCATCAAGGACCTCACCGGCAACCGGCTGGAGCTCAGCTTTATCGCCTACGAGTTCCGGGAGCCCCGTCCCGGCCATTCCGAGCAGGAGTGCCACGAGAGGGACCAGACCTACTCCTCCCCCCTCTACGTCAAGGTCCGCCTGCTGGTCAAGGAAACGGGGGAAATCAAGGAGCAGGACCTCTTCTTCGGCGATATTCCGCTGATGACCGCCAAGGGCACCTTCATCACCAGCGGCGCGGAAAGGGTCGTCGTCAGCCAGCTGCTGCGGTCGCCGGGCGTCTACTTCACCGCCGAGGAAGACCCGGTCACCGGCCGCTATCTGTGCCATGCCAAGCTCATCCCCACACGAGGGGCCTGGCTGGAGTTCGAGACGAGCAACCGGAACGTGATATCCGCCAAGATAGACGGCAAGCGCAAGATTCCCATCACCACGCTGCTCCGCGCCATCGGCTACGGCAGCGACGAGGAGCTGCTCAAGCTGTTCAAGAAAGAGGATGACGCCTCCGACTATCATTTCATCAGGACGACCATGGAGCGAGAGCCGGCCATCACCGATGAGAAAGAGGCCCTGCTGGATATCTACAAAAAGCTGCATCCCGGCGAGATGCCCTCGCTGGACAACGCCCGCAAGCTGATAAAGAACCTGTTCTTCGATTCGGCGCGTTACGACCTGGGCAGTGTCGGCCGCTACAAGCTGAACAAGCGCCTCGGCCTCGAGGTCAGCCTCAAGGAGCGGACGCTGACCCGGGAAGACATCATCGAGATTATCCGCCATATCATCATGATTGATAACGGCCAGGACACCGGCGACGATATCGACCACCTCGGCAACCGGCGCGTCCGCACCGTCGGCGAGCTGGTCCAGACCCAGTTCCGCATCGGCTTCCTGCGCCTCGAGCAGGTCGTCCGGGAACGCATGAGTATCATCGGCACCGAGGCGGTCACCCCCAGCGCCCTGGTCAATATCCGCCCCATCGTCGCCGCGGTGAGGGAGTTCTTCGGCGGCTCGCAGCTCTCGCAGTTCATGGACCAGACCAACCCGCTGGCGGAGCTGACCCACAAGCGCCGCCTCTCGGCGATGGGCCCCGGCGGCCTCTCCCGGGAAAGGGCTGGCTTCGAGGTGCGTGACGTCCACTTCTCCCACTACGGGCGTATCTGCCCCATCGAGACGCCGGAAGGACCCAATATCGGCCTCATCGGGTCACTGGCCACCTACAGCATCATCAACGAGTACGGCTTCATCGAAACGCCCTACCGCAAGGTCATCCACGAGTTGAGCAGCAAGGATGAAAAGCTCCTCGGCAGGATGGTAACCCAGGACGTTCACGGTGAAAAAGACACCGTCATCGTCAAAGCCGAAACGGTCGTTACCCCCCAGATTGCCGGAAAACTGGCCAAGCTCAAGGGCCGCAAGGTGAAGGTGGTACCCTTCGTCTCGGATAAAATCATCTACCTCCCGGCCGACGAGGAGGACAAGTACGTCATCGCCCAGGCCAACGCCCCCCTTGACGAGAACAACCAGTTCAAGGAGAAGCGGATTGAGGCCCGGCTGGGTGACGGTTACCTCCTGGAAACGCAGGATAAAATCGAGCTTATGGACGTCTCCCCCAAGCAGGTAGTCAGTGTCGCCACCGCCCTGACGCCCTTCCTGGAGCACAACGATGCCAACCGCGCCCTCATGGGCGCCAACATGCAGCGCCAGGCGGTACCCCTGCTCCGCCCCGAGGCGCCGCTGGTGGCCACCGGCATGGAAATGGAAGCCGCCAAGCACAGCCGGCAGGTAGTCTTCGCCAAGAACGCCGGCGTGGTCACCGAATTGTCCGGCATCATCGATGAAAAGGGGAATACACGCTACCGCATCGCCATCACCCGGGACGACGGCGTCAACGATGACTACGAGCTGATGAAGTTCGTCCGCACCAACCAGGGCACCTGCATCAACCAGCGTCCCCTGGTCAGCAAAGGCGACCGCATCGAGGCCGGCCAGGTATTGGCGGACAGCTCCGCCACGGAGAACGGCGAGCTGGCGCTGGGACAGAACGTCACGGTGGCTTTCATGAGCTGGGAAGGCTATAACTTCGAGGACGCCATTATCCTCAGCAGCCGCATGGTCGAGGAAGATATGTTCACCTCCATCCACATCAACAAGCACGAGGTGGAGTCCCGCGATACCAAGCTCGGCCCGGAGGAAATTACCCGCGATATCCCCAACGTCGGTGAGGAAAGCCTGCGCGAACTCGACGAAGAGGGCATCATCCGCATCGGCGCCGAGGTCAGGCCGGACGATACCCTGGTAGGTAAAATCACCCCCAAGGGCGAAACCGAGCTCTCCGCCGAGGAGAAGCTGCTGCGGGCCATCTTCGGGGAAAAGGCCCGGGAAGTAAAGGACACCTCCCTGAGGGTACCCCACGGCGAGTGGGGCAAGGTCATCAACGTCAAGGTCTATACCCGCAAGGACAGCAAGAACGGCGGCGACGACCTCCCCGCCGGGGTCAACCAGTGGGTGCAGGTCTGGATTGCCCAGAAACGCCGCGTCTCGGTCGGGGATAAGCTGGCCGGGAGGCACGGCAACAAGGGCGTCATCAGCATCATCGCCCCCAAGGAAGACATGCCTTTCCTGCCGGACGGCACGCCGGTAGACATCATCCTTGACCCCATCGGCGTACCCTCGCGCATGAATATCGGCCAGGTGCTGGAGACCCACCTCGGCTGGGCCGGCCAGGTGCTGGGTTTCCGGGCGCTGACGCCGGTCTTTGACGGCGCCACGGACACGTCCATCGAGGATGCCCTGTGCCGCGCCTGGATTGCCCTGAAATCCGGCTCCGTCGACCCCAATCCCGATAAGAAAAACAGCCACCCCAACCTGGATACCGCCAAAGCCTGGGTCAACAGCCACGGCTATGACGGCGAGGCCGTTTTCGACGAGTCTCAGCCCGGCCGGGCCCGTGATATCGGCCTGCGCCTCTGGCTGGAAGACCTCAATATCTCCGCCCGTGACCTTTCCCCGGAAGACCTGGAAAAGGTGGTGGAAAGGGTCAATGCGGAGGGAAGGTTCTCCCCGCCCACCTACGGCAAGGTCATCCTCCACGACGGGCGCACCGGGGAACCCTTCGACCAGCCCGTGACCGTGGGCAACATCTACATGATGAAGCTGATACACCTCGTTGAAGACAAGGTCCACGCCCGCTCCACCGGGCCGTACTCCCTGATTACCCAGCAGCCGCTGGGCGGTAAGGCGCAGTTCGGCGGGCAACGCTTCGGCGAGATGGAGGTCTGGGCGCTGGAAGCCTACGGCGCCGCCCACAACCTCCAGGAGATGCTTACCATAAAATCGGACGACGTCACCGGCCGCGCCAAGGCCTACGAGTCCATCATCAAAGGTGACGATATCCTTCAGCCCGGCGTGCCGGAGTCCTTCAAGGTGCTCGTCAAAGAGCTGCAGAGTTTGGGCCTCGCCCTCGAGGTAATCAACGAGGAAGAGACCCGGATTGCCTCGGCGGAAGAGACCTTGGAGGAAGAGTACAAGCTGGAGACGGAAGTAAAGGAATTTGAAGAACCGCAGTGGAAAGAGGTAGACGAAAGAGATGTTTGAAATCAATGATTTTGATGCCGTCCGTATCTCGCTGGCCTCGCCGGAACAGATAAGGAGCTGGTCCTACGGTGAAGTAACCAAGCCGGAGACCATCAACTACCGCACGCTCAAGCCGGAACGCGACGGCCTTTTCTGCGAGAGAATTTTCGGTCCCACCAAGGACTTCGAATGCTACTGCGGCAAGTACAAGAGGATACGCTACAAGGGCGTCATCTGCGATAAGTGCGGCGTCGAGGTGGCCCGCGCCAAGGTCCGCCGCGAGCGCATGGGGCACATCGAGCTGGCCTGCCCGGTGAGCCATATCTGGTTCGCCAAGGGCATACCCAGTCGCATCGGCCTGCTGCTCGACCTTTCCCCCCGCAGCCTGGAGCACGTCCTCTACTTCTCCCAGTACATCGTCACCACCGTCAATAACACGGCCCGCGAAGCCGCTCTCAAGCAGCGCGATGAAGACTTCATCAGGAACATGGAGGAGCGGCACCAGGCCCTGGAGGCCCAGATAGTCCAGATGGAACAGGAAAAAGCCACCGTCGAGGAAATCAACGGCGTCCGCAGTCGGTTCGCCGATGAAAAGGCCCAGGCTGAAGAAGCGCTGGCCCAGGACACGGACCGGCTCAAGGAGATTCACGTCAAGCAGCTGCTCACCGAGAACCAGTTCCACGAACTCAAGCAGCGCTACGGGGATGCCTTCGAGGCCGGCATGGGCGCCGAGGCCATCCTCCAGATTATGAAGAGCATCAACCTGGACGATATACGCAATAACCTGCTCCAGGAGACCCAGTCGTCCTCCGGGCAGCGGCGCAAGAAGGCCAGCAAACAGCTTCGCGTCGTCGAGGCGTTCCGCAGCAGCGGCAACAAGCCGGAGTGGATGATTCTCACCGTGCTGCCGGTGCTCCCGCCGGACCTCCGTCCCATGGTACAGCTGGACGGCGGCCGGTTCGCCACCAGCGACCTTAATGACCTTTACCGGCGCGTCATCAACCGCAACAACCGCCTGCGCCACCTTATCGACATCGGCGCGCCGGAGATTATCATCCGTAATGAAAAGCGCATGCTCCAGGAAGCCGTGGACTCCCTTATCGATAACGGCCGCCGCGGGCGTGCCATCTCCATCAGCGGCAACCACAAGCTGAAGTCGCTCTCGGATATGCTCCGCGGCAAACAGGGACGCTTCCGCCAGAACCTCCTCGGCAAGCGTGTCGACTACTCCGGGCGGTCGGTAATCGTCTGCGGCCCGGAGCTCAAGTTGCACCAGTGCGGCCTGCCCCGCCGCATGGCCCTGGAGCTGTTTAAGCCCTTCGTAATGCGCCGCCTGGTGGCCCAGGGGCTGGCTCCCAACATCAAGAGCGCCCGGCGGCTCGTGGAAAGGGCCAAGTCTGAAGTATATGACATCCTGGAAGAGGTCATCAAGGAGCGCCCGGTGCTGCTCAACCGCGCCCCCACCCTGCACCGCCTCAGCATCCAGGCCTTCGAGCCGGTACTCATCGATGGCAGCGCCATCCAGATTCACCCGCTGGTCTGCTCCGCATTCAACGCCGACTTCGACGGCGACCAGATGGCGGTGCACATACCGCTTTCCCGGGCCGCCGTCAAAGAGGCCAGGGAAATGATGATGAGTCACCACAACATTCTGCTCCCCAGCAGCGGCGAGCCCACCGTCACCCCCACGCTGGACATGGTCCTCGGCTGCTACTACCTGACCACCATCCGGCAGCCGGCCACGGAACAACCCAAGCTCTTCGGTAGCTTTGAGGAAGCCAAGCTCGCCTACGAGTTCGGCGTTGCCGGCCTGCGGGAAGAAATCGAGGTCAGGGACACCGAAAGGGGTGAAAGGGTCAGGACCAGCGTCGGCCGCATCCTCTTCAACGAGGTCCTGCCGGCGGAGATGGGCTTCTTCAACAAGGTCATTGACAAGTCCACCCTGAAACAGATAGCCACCGACTGCTGTAAGCTGCTCCCCGATGAAGCCACCGGCACGGTGCTGGACAATATCAAACGCCTGGGCTTCCACTTCGCCTCCCGGTCCGGCATCACCATCGCCGTCAACGACATCAAGGTACCGGCGGCCAAGACACAGCTGCTGGAAGAGGCGGAAAAGAGGATTGCCACCATCGAAGACCAGTACCACCGCGGCCTCATCACCGATGACGAGCGGTATAACGGCATCGTCGGTACCTGGATGGAGACCACCGATAAAATTACCAATACCATCTCCAATAACCTCGACCGCTACGGCGGCATCTACATGATGGCCACCTCCGGGGCCAAGGGTAATATCTCCCAGATACGGCAGATGGCCGGTATGCGCGGCCTGATGACGGACCCCGCCGGCAAGATTATCGAGTTCCCCATCAAGTCCAGCCTCCGCGAAGGCCACAGCGTCCTGGAATATTTCATCTCCACCCACGGCGCCCGCAAGGGCCTGGCGGATACGGCTTTGCGGACATCGGACAGCGGTTACCTGACCCGCCGCCTGATTGACGTCGCCCAGGACGTCATCACCTCGCAGGACGATTGCGGCACCACGGACGGCGTCTGGATATCCGAACCCAAGGAAAAAGGCCTGCTGCCCTCTCTCTCCGAGCGCATTATCGGGAGGCTCGCTGCCAGCGATGTCCTGCAACCGGAGACCGGCGATATTATCATCTCCCGTAACGAGGAAATTGACCAGGAGAAAATCAGCAAAATCCTGGCGGCGGGACTGACCTCGGTCCATATCAGGACGCCCCTGACCTGCCAGTCGCGCCGGGGCACCTGCCGCAACTGCTACGGTCGGGACCTGGCCCGCGGTAAACTCATCGAGCCGGATGTCGCCGTCGGCATCATCGCCGCGGAGAGCATCGGCGAGCCCGGCACCCAGCTGACGCTCCGCACCTTCCACACCGGCGGTGTGGTGGGACTTGATATCACCAGCGGCCTGCCACGCGTAGAAGAGCTATTCGAAGCCAGGACTCCCCGGGGCCAGGCGATTATCTCCGAGATAGACGGCACCGCCGACGTTGTCCAGAATGAGGAAGGCCGAAAAATCAAGATTATCAGCACCGAGGTCTACAACGACGAGTACCCGCTCCCCGCCGGCTGGCAGGTGACGGTCAAGAACGGCCAGTGGGTGGATATCGGCGAGGTACTGGCGGCCCCGCCCGCCCCTGAATCCGCCACTAAGGAGACCGCCCCCACCGCGGAGACCCAGCCCATCACGGCGCGCTTCGCCGGCGAGGCCAGCGTGAAGAAGAAGCAGCTGGTCATCAGCTACGCCGAAAAAGAAGAGCGCGAATACCCCATCCCGTCCACCGCCAGCATCTGGGTCCAGACCGGCGACGAGATTAAAGCCGGGCAGCAGCTGACCGACGGCTCCATCAACCCGCATGACATCCTGCGCATACTGGGCAAGGAAGCCGTCCAGCAGTACCTCGTTGACGAGGTGCAGAAGGTCTACCGCTCCCAGGGCGTCAACATCAATGACAAGCACATCGAGGTCATCGTCCACCAGATGCTGACCAAGGTCCGCATCGATTCCGCCGGCGACACCGACCTGGTGCCGGACGAGCTCGTGGACAAGTTCACCTATGAAGACACCAATGCCAAGGTGCTGGCCGAGGGCGGCGAGCCGGCCACGGCCCATACTGTCCTGCTCGGTATCACCCGGGCCTCGCTCAGCACCGATAGCTGGCTGGCCGCCGCTTCGTTCCAGGAGACCACCCGCATCCTCACCGAAGCCGCCGTCAACGGCCGGGTGGACAGGCTGGTAGGCCTCAAGGAGAACGTCATCATCGGCAAGCTGATTCCGGCCCGCTACCTGGCGGAGGAGGAAATGCCGGAGCTGACCGCCCGCGAGGAGGTCGAGGACGAGGCCCTCCGCCTGCTGGCCAGCCTGGGACTCCCTGATGAAGCCATCGTGGAAAGCGGTGAGGCCAACGAAGCGAAAGAAGAGGTGACGGAGACAGCCGCCGGCCTGCCGGAGAGCCAGGAAGCTACCTCCCCCGGCCCGGACGGTGATGCCGGAGGGGCGAAGGACGGAGAGGAATCCGCCGGGGAACCCGCGGAAGAGCCCGACTAGCCCGCTGTACCGCTTGTCCTTCCAACGGAAGGGCTGAGGGGGTGAACCGAGATATCTCGCATTATATCGGGTAAGCCAAACGCCGAGGACGCTCCGCTCGATACCAGCCTGCGACCCCGCCACCTGGCCGATTTCACCGGACAGGACAAGACCAAGGAAAACCTCAAGATAGCCATCGCCGCGGCCAAAGGCCGGGGTGAACCTCTCGACCATATTCTTTTCTACGGACCGCCCGGCCTGGGCAAGACCTGCCTGGCCTATATCCTCGCCGCCGAGGTTGGCGTCAACATCAAGATGACCTCCGGCCCGGCCATCGAGCGCACCGGCGACCTCGCCGCTATCCTCACCAACCTGAAAAGCCACGATGTCCTCTTCATCGACGAAATCCACCGCCTCAGCCGCACGGTCGAGGAGATACTCTACCCCGCCCTGGAAGACTTCGCCCTGGATATCATCATCGGCAAGGGCCCCGGCGCCAGAAGCCTGCGACTCAACCTCCCCAAGTTTACCCTGGTGGGCGCCACCACCCGCTTCGCCCTGCTCAGCCCGCCCCTGAGGGACCGGTTCGGGGCCGTTTACCGGCTCGATTTCTACGAACCCGCCTCGCTGGAGAAAATCATCAGGCGCTCCGCCGAGATTCTCCAGGTAAAGGCGGACGACGGTGGCCTGAGCGAGATTGCCCGGCGTGCCCGCGGCACGCCCCGCGTCGCCAACCGCCTCCTCAAGCGGGTCAGGGACTACGCCCAGGTCATGGCCGACGGTATTATTACCCTGGAGATAGCCACGGCCGCGCTGGCCAAGCTGGAAGTCGACCCCATCGGGCTGGATGAAATCGACCACAAGGTGCTGCGCACCATCATCGAGAAGTTCAACGGCGGACCGGTGGGACTGGACACCATCGCCGCCTCCATCAGCGAGGAAGCGGACACCGTCACGGACGTTTACGAGCCCTTCCTCCTGCAGCTCGGCTTCCTGGAGCGCACGCCCCGCGGCCGCCTCGCCACCCGGCTCGCCTACGAGCACCTCGGCCTCCCCTACAATAAAAAGCCCCCGCAGGGAACGCTGCTGTAATCACCACACAACCGAAGCATGAAAAAAGTACTCCTCCACGTCTGCTGCGCCCACTGCGCCGCCTTCACCATCGAGCACTGGCGGCGCCAGGGCTACGCTGTCAGCGGCCTGTGGTACAACCCCAATATCCACCCCTTCACCGAGCACCAGCGCCGCCTCGAAAGCATGGCATCACTGGCGCGTGAGCTCGACCTGCCCCTGACGGTCGCCGATGGCTATGACATGGCGGCGTACTTCCGCCGGGTGGCCGGCCACGAGGACGGACGCTGCCGGCACTGCTTCGACCTCCGTCTGGGGAAAACGGCGGAGACCGCCCGGGAGCAGGGCTTTGACGCCTTCACCACCACCCTCCTCATCAGCCCCCACCAGAAACATGATTTAATCAAAGAAATCGGCGACGGCATCGCCGCTCAACGTGGGGTGGCGTTCCTCTACGCCGACCTTCGGAAACGCTACTCGGATAGTCGGCACATCACCAAGCCCCTGGACCTCTACCGCCAGCAGTACTGCGGGTGCCTCTACAGCGAGTTGGAGCGCTACGCTGACCCCCGGGAAGCATAAAAAAGAGGGAGCCTCTCTTCGAGGCTCCCCCGGTCTTCCTGGTTTATTTTTTCCTATCGGACTTAGTCCGCGATGGCATAGGCAATCTGGACATTCATGGTTATTTCCTGCTCACCGGGACTGATAGGCGTCTCCACCGGCGCGGGGGCGGCCGCCTCCATCATAGCGCCGCGGAAAACGGGCCCCGGTACGTAAACGTTCTCCGAGATATAGGTCGGCTTGCCCAGCTTGACCCCCGTCACGTCGGCCAGCTGCTTCGCCTTGGCGGCGGCATCGGCCACGGCCTTCTGCCGGGCCTCTCCGTAGTAGGCGGCGGGGTTGTCAATCGAGAAGCTTATGCTGTCAACCCGGGTCAGGTCGCCGCCGGCAATCGTCACGGCATCGATAACCCGGCCCGTGGTGCCGACCTCCCTTATCTTGGCGGTCACGATATTGGTCACCTGGTAGCCGATGACGATTTCCCGTTGATTATCGTTGTCCCACCGGGTGACCTTTTGTATATTGAAGGTCTGGGTCTGGATATCTTTCTCGGCGACTCCATTGCCCTTTAATGATTTCATGACGCTGTCCATGGCCGCGGCGGCTTTACCCTGCGCCTCGGCGACGGTCCCCTCCTGCGACTGTATGCCCAGCCTCAGGTTAGCCACGTCGGGCACGGCGGTCACCTTACCCTCGCCGCTGACCCAGATTCCCTCCTGCTGGCTGTTCAGGCTCCCTTTTATCTCCAGGCTGCCCCCGGTGAATGTCGCCCCCTCCGGGCTGCAGCCGGTAAAGCCGACCACCGCCAGTACCAGAATTGCCGCCCCGATTACTGTTAACCATATTTTCTTCATTGCTTGTCCCCTTTCTGATATTCCTACTATATACAACGAAAAAATCGCCGCGGGGTTAGCGACAATAAGGGTATTTTTACCGCGAGAAATCGCCCGAGGGTCAGTCGAGGTTTCTGAGGGCCTGCTCGTAGCCGGCGCCGGCCACCTCGAGGGCCCGCCGTAAAGCTGGCTTGAGTGATTCCGGTACCCGGGCCAGCACTTCCCGCAGGGCTTCCTCGTTATCCAGGGCATGGCGGGAAAGCAGCTCCCTCAATATTTCCTGCTCGTCAGCCTTGGCGGCTTTCTTACGTTCCTTCCCGACCGCTTTTTCATGCGCTTCATCGGAACGTCCCGGTGCCCCGGGAGTGACAGCTACCGGGGCTTCCGCCCCGGGGGCTGCCGGTACCTCGATGACCGGCGCCGGTACTGCCTCCGGCAGCTGTTCCGCCGGCGGGGGCGCTTTCATCAATATCTGCGGCCCTTCCGCCTCCGGTTCGGCGACTGGCTCCGGCACGGGGGCGGGCGTCGGGGCCGGGACCGGTGCCGGCGCGGGTACCGCCAGTTGTGCCGCCGGCCCGCCGCCGGGGGCGGCCAGACCGGCCATGGCCACCAGCTGGTCGTTGAGGCGGTCCGTGGCCTGCTCCACCTGCTTCACCTTGCCCTTGTCCGCCATCTTGATTATCTCGTCAACTCTCTTATCCGCCAGCTTGACGTAAAGCTCGGCTTTACCCGCGGCCGAGGGAGTCAATGCCACCTGTACCGCCTCGGTCGCCAGCTTCACCGGGTAGAGCGGCCCGTCCGGCAGGCTGTTACCGGCCGCCGCCACGGTACCGCTGCCCACCACCAGCAGGGCGATGACCACGGCCACGGCGGTCACCCAGCGGGGCTGCCAGCCGAAGAAACCGCGGCTTCCCCTGACTTCCGTATCCCGGATGGCCGCCTGGAACTGGTAGCGTGCCCGGTCGCGGAACCCGGGGCGGGGCCGGATGGCCGCCGCGTCACGGGCGTCCAGCGCCGTGCGGAGCAGGGGCTCGAGCGCGTCCGCATGGTCGGGGTAGTCCGCCAGGCACGGCCCGAGCGCCTCGCCCCTGAGCAGTCGCTCCAGGCATTCGTCCA
Source organism: Chloroflexi bacterium RBG_16_60_22 (assembly GCA_001796935.1). Classification (GTDB taxonomy): domain Bacteria; phylum Chloroflexota; class Dehalococcoidia; order Dehalococcoidales; family RBG-16-60-22; genus RBG-16-60-22. The sequence continues at coordinate 5,468 of MGNX01000103.1, read as the reverse complement.
GAATATTATCGAACTCGTTTACCTTTGCCATTATGCCGTTCCTGCCGCCATCACCTTGCGCAGGGCCACGATGGCGCTGTGCTGCAGCGCTTTCACCGCCCCCTCGCTCTTGCCCATCACCCTGGCGACCTCCGCCACGGAAAGCTCCCCGCCGAAGCGGAGGGAAATTACCTCCCGCTGCGCCGCCGTAAGCTGCCGCGCCGCCGCGGTCAGCTGCTCGATTTCCATCTTCCGCTCAATCTCGCGGGGCGGGTCGCTGCTGCCGGCCGCCATCGTATCCTCAATGGGGATGGTAGGGCGCCGCGACTTCTTTCTCAGGTAATCGACCACCTGGTTGTGAGCGATGCGGTACAGCCATGAGGAAAAGGGCATGCCCTTGAACCTGTAGGAAGAGATGGCCTTGAGGGCCTGGAGAAAGACCTGCTGCGTCATATCCTCGGCCTCGGTCCTGTCCCCTATTTTGAGAACTATATACCGATAAATCCTATCGAAGTTCTCCTCGTATAATTGAGTTAAAGCCATCTGGTCGCGCTGTTGCGCGCGACGGATAAGGCTCTCCTCATCTCGCACCTGACAACTCCTGCCCGACCGGACCGGTTGGTTTGTTCGTTAGCCCGACCGGGCTTGTGGCGTTACCCGTGCATATAGTATAACGAAAGGGAGGCTGAAAAGATAGTTATTACGTTAGCGGCGACGGCATGCCACTGAAGCCAAAAATATGCTAAAATTGCAGGACGTAACCGGCCACCGGCCGGTAACACGCCGCGGAGAAGGAGCCTTGATATACTCCATACGCCCCATGGTCAAAGGTGACCTGGGCCAGGTCACGGAAATCGACCGCGAGGCCTTTCCCACCCAATGGCCTCCGGCCAACTACCTCCAGGAGCTCCAGAACCAGCTCGCCCACTACATCGTCGCCAGGGACGATACTAAAAAGGTGGAGGTCTCCCACGCCCGTCCCCCCCGGGCCCTGAGTACCCTGAGGTCATGGCTGCGCTGGCTGGGCCGGCGCCGTCCCCGGCCCGATGACCCTCCACCGCGCGCTTTCCAGCAGTACATCGTCGGGTTTTCCGGCATCTGGGTCATCACCGACGAAGCCCACATCACCAATATCGCGGTACGGCAGACCTATCAGGGGCGGGGGCTCGGGGAGATGCTGCTCATCGCCACCATTGACCTGGCCCGGGAGCTCAATGCCAGGTCGATGACGCTGGAGGTGCGCGCCTCCAACACCGTAGCCCAGAACCTCTACACCAAGTACGGCTTTGCCAAGGTCGGCGTGCGTCCCGGCTACTACCTGGATAACCGGGAAGACGGCGTCATCATGACCACGGAAAATATCAACTCAGAAGCATTCCAGGTAAATCTGAAGAAGCTGAGGAAGACCCTGGCCGGCAAACTGTACTAGATGAAAAGGGCGTGGTCCGCCGGGGACGGGAAAATTACTTAAAACTTAAAGAGGCGGCGCCGCTTCGGGAGATACTCCGGATTGTTCATGTTCTCATATATCCAGGTCTGGAGCTGCTCCCGGCACGTCGCCAGCGGCACCTTAAGTTTATCGACCTCGATGGACGCCATATAGGCATCGGTCCCGTGTCTCTTGGCGGCATTTATCTTTTCGTTGATTTCGGCCACCATCCCGAAGACCCTGGTGAGTTCCCCATCCAGCCCCCGGGGCAGGAACCTCAGCTTTTCACGGTTCTTCTCCCAGGACCCATCCCTCATCCGGCCGATACCGCGGTGGTAGCTGAAGTTCTCGATGAGCTTCTCGTTGTACTTGACGGCGCTAAGCAGACCTACTACCTTCCCCAGCAGTGACCGCCGGGTACGGAATACCTGGAGGCCGATGCTCAGGCCCAGCAGTAAAATCATGGCCACCCCAAAGAGTATGGTCGTTGACAGACTTCCCAAAGTTAAAAAATCTCCTTACTAGGCGTAACTTTATTTTCAGAAGGATACATCGGGCACCCAGCAGCATTATAGTAAATACGCTCCATAAAAACAAGCTGACTCTTTGACCGCAGGATAGTGAAGTGCTAGAATTATCACGATAAGTGGACCAGTGGTCCGAGGAGGTTTACGACGATGTCCGGGCATTCCAAGTGGCACTCTATTAAACACCAGAAGGGGGTCGCTGATGCCAGGAGAGGCCAGCTTTTCACCAAGCTGACGCGTGAGCTGATAATCGCGGCGCGGGAGGGGGGCGGCAACGCCGAAGGCAACTTCCGCCTGCGCCTGGCCGTCCAGAAAGCGCGAGACAGCAATATGCCCATGGATAACATCGAAAGGGCTATCAAGAAAGGCACCGGCGAGCTGGAGGGAGGCGCCCTGGCCGAGATGACGCTGGAGGGTTACGGACCCAGCGGCATCGCCATCCTGGTCAATGCCCTCTCGGACAACCGCAACCGGACCGTCCAGGAGGTGCGGAGCACGTTCGGTCGGCACGGCGGCAGCCTGGGAGAGAGCGGCTGCGTCGCCTGGCTCTTCGATTCCAAGGGGATTATCACCATCAAGGCGAAGAAAGTTAACGCCGACGAACTGATGCTTTCCTCCATCGATGCCGGCGCCGAGGACGTCAAGGTGGAGGATGGCTTCGTCGAGGTTTATACCAGACCGGAAGACCTGGAAAGGGTCCGGGAAACCCTGGAAGGCCAGGACGTGCCCGTCGAGTCCAGCGAGCTGGTGATGGTGCCGAAGTCGCTCGTCCCGCTCGATGAAAAAGCGGCCATGCAGACCCTCAAGCTGCTGGACCGGCTGGAGGAAATCGACGATATTCAGAACGTGTTCAGCAACGCCGATATCCCCCTTTCCGTGGTGGAAGAATACGAGTCCCAGTAGGCTTTCGACCCCGCCGTCCCCGCGATGAATATGTCATGAAGATTTTAGGCATCGACCCCGGCACACTGGTGATGGGCTACGGCGTGGTGGAGAGTGATGATAGCGGGATAGTCCAGGTCGAGTGCGGTGCCATCGTCAGCCCGGAGCGCGCCCCCATCGGGGAGCGCCTGAACCACATCTATCACGGGCTTCTGGAAATCATCCGCCGCCACCGGCCGGATGCCGTGGCCGTGGAGCAGCCCTTCGTCGCCAGGAACGTGAAATCGGCCCTGGCCATCGGGCGCGCCCAGGCGGTTGCCCTCCTCGCCGCCGCCGCCGAAGGCGTCCCCGCCTTCGAGTACACCCCCGCCGCGGTCAAGCAGCGGGTGACCAGCTACGGCGCCAGCAGCAAGGAGCAGGTCCAGGAGATGGTCCGCCTCCAGCTCGGCCTGGCCGAGGCCCCCCGGCCCCTTGACGCCGCCGATGCCCTGGCGGTGGCCATCTGCCACGTCCAGGAGATGCACCTCAACGACCTCCTGGCCGGACGGAGAGAGGGGACATGATAGCTTCCCTCCAGGGCAAGGTGGAGTCGCTGGGGAGCGACGGCGCTATTATCAACGTCGGGGGGGTCGGCTATTACGTCTATATGCCCACCACCGCCCTCAGCTCGCTGGCGACCCCCGGCCATGACGTCAGGGTCTTTACCCACCTCCACGTCCGCGAGGACAACCTTTCCCTCTACGGCTTCCCCACCGCCGAGGAGCTCTGGCTCTTCGAGACGCTGCTCGGCGTCACCGGGCTCGGCCCCAAGCTGGCGCTGGCCATGCTCTCGGCGTTGAACCCGGAGCAGATTACCACGGCCATCGCCACCGGCAGCATCGATATGCTGGACATGATTCCCGGCATCGGCAAGAAGGTGGCCAGCCGCATCATCCTGGAGCTCAAGGAGAAAATCGGCGCCGGCTGGGTGGCCGCCCCGGCCAGCGAGGTGGCCCGGGAGAACACGGACGTGCTGGCGGCGCTGACCTCCCTGGGCTACTCCCCCGCCGAGACCGTCAAGGCCGTGGCCTCCCTGCCCGCCGACCGCCCCCTCGACCTGGAGGAGAAAATCAAGCTGGCCCTCCAGTACTTCGGCAGCCGGTAAGGAGTATGCGTATGAAAGCCAGTGAAGGACGCATTGGGCGGGTATTCATTGTCAGGCTGGAGGACGGGGACATGCTGCCCGACTGCCT
>MGNX01000103.1:0-1310 GCA_001796935.1 Chloroflexi bacterium RBG_16_60_22 | reverse complement strand
CCGGAACCCATGCTCCTGCCCGTGGACGGCGCCCACGAGGTGGTCGGGGCGGGCATCATCGCCCCGGACAAAGAGGGCAGGCCGGTGCTGCACATCCACGCCTCGCTGGGGCGGGCCGGGCGGACGCTGACCGGCTGTTTGAGGCCGGGGGTGACTACCTGGCTGGTGGGCGAGGCCATCATCTACGAGATTACGGGCGCCGCCGCCCGCCGCCTCCCGGACAAGGACAGCGGGTTTGAGCTGCTGGGAGTAGATGAATAAGACCGCGACAAAACCAAAGTACCCGTTTTCAGGGACAATTCAGGCGTGGCCAGGCGTGGAATTGTTTCAAGTGTTATGTTAAGTGTATAAAATTGGGGGAAGGGGCTTTCCGGAAAGGACAGTTGTTTTAATTTTACAGGGGTGTAGACGGCAAGTTTTTATATTATGAGCAAATGAAGAATTTTCGTAACCAATTAAAAATCGGTCTAAGCCCACTTATATTGCCGTTATTATTTTTTACAATATTGTGGTTTCCATGTGTCTTTCATGAAAGTGCACATTCGCTAACGGCTCTGATAGCTGGAATCCCCGCCAAAGAAATAGATTGGAAATTTAGGTTTATTTACCCTATCGGTATATACATACCAATAGAAAAACTCACTCCGATAGAATTCTCCCTCGTGAATTATTCTGGAGGGTTTTTCTCAGGTTTAATATTATTGGTAATTTCGCTCTTTTTATATAAATATCTGAACTATAAAAAATGTGTCTTTAAATGGTGGATTGTAGCGTTAACATTCAGTTTTACGTTAGGCGATTTCTTCCAAGGATATCAAGAAGGAAGTAATTATAACGCATATATGAAACTTGAACTTTTTCCTGCAACTATGTTTATAGTAGTAGCCGCGTTCGCTATTCTAAATATCATTTATATTATTTTAAGAGTGACTAAATATTCTAAGGTTCACATTTAGTTTACTTGTGTTTGCTTGTTTTAATCTCCCCACCCCCCGTTTGATATCTATTCCCACCCTGGCCGCCCAGGAAAATCCCTCTCTAACTCTCCCTTTACGAAAGGGAGAGGATGAGTTTCCCTCCTTCGTAAGGAGGGACTAAGGGAGATTTTCATACCTTTTTCCCAAGGGGGTGAGGTAGCCAGGAAGTCCGGTGGTTTCGCACGGCCCCGCTGGATTCCGGCTTGCGCCGGAATGACGAAGCGGTTTCCCCGCACCCCCCTCCTGTTATATACTATCCCCAAACCAATGAAAAGAGGCCAACCGTGACCGCGACCGTCTACCCTACCGGCACCACCATCTACGACCCGCATA
>MGNX01000102.1:11060-15402 GCA_001796935.1 Chloroflexi bacterium RBG_16_60_22 | reverse complement strand
ACCTTCCAGATTGACGGCAGCATGCGCATCGACGAGGCCAACGCGGAGATGGAGCTCGACCTGCCCGAGAGTGAAGACTACGAGACGGTGGCCGGCTTTATCCTCGACCTGCTGGGGCACATCCCCCGGCGCAACGAGCAGCTGCGCTACAAGGGCCTCAAAATCGTGATAACCGAGATGAAGGGACAGAAGATAGAGAAAATCCTGCTGACGCGGGAGAAGCGGGCCAGGACGGAACGTCCCGCCGGGGAAGAGTGATATTACCATGGGCGGCCAGGAACTGACCTACCTGATACTGATAATCGTCTTCATCGGGCTGACGGCGTTCTTTTGCAGCTCGGAGACCTCTTTCCTCGCCCTGCAGCGGGTGCGTCTGGAGCACCTCGTCAGTACCGGTGTCAGAGGGGCCAGGCTGGTGGCCGGCATGGTAGAGCGGCCGGAGAAGCTGCTCTCGGTGGTGCTGCTGGGAATCAACATCTCCAACACGGCCGCCGCCGCCCTGGTAACGGCCCTGGCGGTCTCCATTTGGGGGGAGCGGGGCATCATCATCGCCACGGTAGGCATCACCATCGTCATCCTGATATTCGCCGAGGCCACCCCCAAGACCTTCGCCGCCAATCACCCGGAGAGGATGGCGCTGCTGTTCGTGCGGCCGCTCCAGCTGGTGTCCTGGGTGCTCACGCCCTTCGTCTCGGGATTAAGCTGGATAGCCGCCTGGTTCGCCCGGCTGGCGGGGGGCACGCCGGTGGGCAAGACCCTGGCTAGCCCGGAGGAAATCCGTACCATGATATCGGTGGGGCACAAGGAAGGCACGGTGGAGGAGCACGAGGCCAGGCTATTACACCGGGTCTTCGAGTTCGGCGACCGCCCCGTCTACGAGGTGATGATACCCCGCCCGGAGGTGGTCGCCATCACCCAGGGCTCGACGGTGGCCGACTTCCTCAGGCTGTACACGGAGAAGCCGCTCTCCCGCTTCCCCGTCTATAAAGAGAACATGGACAACGTGGTGGGCATCCTCTCGGTCAAGGACGTCCTCATGGCGCTGGCCCGGGGCACCGCCACTGAAGAGAGCACCATCGACGAGCTGACGCGGCCGGCCTACTTCACGCCGGAGTCCAAGCGCATCGACGAGCTCTTTGCCGAGATGCGCGACGACAACTACCGCATGGCGGTGGTCATCGACGAGTACGGCGGCACGGCCGGCATTGTCAGCCTCAGCCGGCTCGTCGAGGAAATCGTGGGGGAGGTCGGGGACGAACTGGCCGGGGTGGAGAAGGACTACGAGATAATCAACGAGTACACCTTCCAGATTGACGGCAGCATGCGCATCGACGAGGCCAACGAGGAGATGGAGCTCGACCTGCCCGAAGGGGAAGACTACGAGACGGTGGCCGGCTTCATCCTGTCCCTGCTGGGGCACATCCCCCGGCGCCACGAGCAGCTGCGCTACCGGGGCATGAAGATGGTGATAACTGAAATGCGGGGCATGAAGGTTGAGAAAATCATGCTGACCAAGGAGCGCCAGGACGCGGCGCGCCGGACGCCGGAAGAGCCCGAAAAGAAAGCGAAGAACGGCGGCGGTTAGTCCGCCGCGCCGGTATTTTCACCCGGGGAAGAAGATGCAACGCCTGCGTATAAGATTTTGCCGCGGAGAAGAGGTAAAGTTCATCTCCCACCTGGACCTGATGCGCCTGTGGCAGCGGGCGCTCAACCGGGCGGGAGTGGCCGTGGCTTACTCGGAGGGGTTCAACCCCCACCCGCGTCTATCGCTGGCGGCGCCGCTGGCCCTGGGGGTCACCAGCGAGGCCGAGCTGATGGACATCGTGCTGGAAAAGTGGTCGTCGCCCCACGCCTTCACCACCGCCGTCGGCCGGCAGCTGCCGCGCGGCATCGAAATCCGCCAGGTCCTCAACACGCCGCTGACCCTGCCGTCACTGCAGTCGCTGGTGCGCTTCGCCGAGTACGCGGCGGAGCTGGAGACGGATAAGGGCCGGGAGGAAATCCGGGCGGCCATCGACGCCCTGCTGGCCAGGGACAGCCTGCCCTGGCAGCACCAGCGGGACACCGGCCCGCGCCACTACGACCTCCGGGCGCTCATCGACGACCTGTGGCTCGATGACGGGCGCAACGGCGCGGTCACCATCGGGATGAGGCTGCGCTGCGACAGCCAGGGCTCGGGGAGGCCGGAGCAGGTGACCGCCGCCCTCGGCTTCGAGCAACTCCCGAAATCGATACACCGCACCAAGCTCATCCTCCAGCCGAAGTAAGGAGAGCCAGTGGCCAGACCAGAGACAACGGTTCAAACCGTGCTCCGTTTCATCCGGCAACACCGCCTGGTCGCCCGCGGGGAAAAGCTCCTGGTGGCGGTCTCCGGCGGGCCGGACTCGGTCTGCCTGCTTCACGTCCTGACGCAGCTCCGGGGGGAACTGGGCATCGAGCTGCACGTCGCCCACCTCGACCACCGGCTGAGGGGCGCCGATGGGGCCGCCGACGCCGAGTACGTGGTGGACCTGGCCCGCCGCCTGGGCATTCCAATAACCGTGGCGTCGCGGGACGTCCGGGCCTACCGGGCGCAGCACCGCGTCTCGCTGGAGGAGGCGGCCCGCGAGGTGCGCTACGCCTTCCTGGCCGAAGTGGCGCAGGAAACGGGGGCGGCGAAAGCGGCAGTGGGCCATACCGCCGACGACCATATCGAGACGATTCTGATGCACCTGATAAGGGGCAGCGGGCCGCGGGGTCTGCGGGGACTGCTCCCCGCCGGCCGGTGGCCCTATCCCGGCACCGACCTCACCGTAGTCCGACCCCTCCTGGAAATCAGCCGCCGGGAAACGGCGGCCTACTGCCGGCGGTACAAGCTCGGGCCGCACACCGATACCACTAACCTTTCGGGGGAGCCGCTGCGCAACCGGATACGCCGGCAGCTTTTGCCCCAGCTCAAGAAGTACAACCCGCAGGTGGCCGAAGCGCTGCGGCGGATGGCGCGCCTGGCCGCCGACGACCTGGAGTTCATCGAGGGGGAGGCCGTAATGAGGGGGGAGGAACTGGTAAAAGCGGCGGGGGGCGCGGTGGCCATCGATAAAAATGGTTTTAACGCCCTGCCGCCCGCCCTGAAGCGCCACCTGCTGCGGGCCGGCATCGAGGGGCTGCTGGGCAGCCTCAAGGACATCGAGGCGGGGCACATCGAAAAGGTGCTGGAGGCCCTGGACAAGCCGGCGGGGAAGGTCATCGGGCTGCCGGACGGGCTCACCTTCACCATCGAGTACGACCGCTACGTGCTGGGGGCGGACCCGGCCGCGCTTTGCCCCTTCCCCAAACTGGAGAAGGAAGTCGAACTAAAAATACCGGGGCGGACGGTAGTGCCCGGGTGGGAAATCGAGGCTGACATTATGTCAACAGCCGCCGCCGGAGGGGGGCAGGGTGGGGACTTTACCGCCACCTTCGACTACGCTAAGACTGGCGAAAAGCTGACCGTGCGCCGTCGCCGGCCGGGCGACCGCTTTCAGCCGCTGGGCCTGGGGCAGGCCAAGAAGCTCAACGCGTTCATGATTGACGCCCGGGTCCCCCGCGCCTGGCGCCAGCGCGTCCCCGTCGTCAGCGCCGGGGACCGGATAATCTGGGCGGTGGGCTACCGCATCGGCGAGCCGGTCAAGGTCACGCCGCAGACCAAAAAGGTGCTGGTGCTGAAGTTTACCCTCAAGGTTTAGAACACCCGTCTCAAGCGGGGGTTGTGGGTAATGCCGGGGATGCGGCCCCGCTTGGCGATGGGTTTACCCGCTACCTCATGGAGGTCGGCGGTGAAATCGATGGGGCGGGCGCCGCTGATATAGCTGCCCACGCCGAAGCCGTCGACCGGCGCGCCGCGCTCCAGGAAGTAGGTAATGCGCTCGGGGTCGAGGCCGCCGCTGACGAAGATGCCGACGTGTTGAAAGCCCGCCAGGTCGAGCCGGGCACGCACCTCCTTAACGAGGTCGGCGGTGACCCGGCCGCGCTCGCCGGGGGTATCGAGTCGGACGGCCTGGAGCTTCTCCCGCAGCGCTTCCGCCACCCGCAGGCTCTCCTCGGCCTCGTCCTTGAAGGTATCCACCAGCGAGACGCGCGGCACCTCCGGGGGCATGTGCTTATCGAAAAGCATGGTGGCTTTGACCGTATCGCCGACGACGATAATCAGGGCGTGGGGCATGGTGCCGGAGGCTGCCACGCCGGCCAGGCGCGCCCCGGCGATGGAGGAACAGCCGCGGCAGCCCCCCACCACCGCCGCGTAGTCCATCACGCCGGACACGGCGGGGTGCACGTGGCGGGCCCCGAAGCTGATGAGCGGGATGCCGCGGGCCACGTCGGCGCA
>MGNX01000102.1:10704-11043 GCA_001796935.1 Chloroflexi bacterium RBG_16_60_22 | reverse complement strand
CCCAGCCGCTGCCGTGGGCCAGGATACCGACGATGGCCGTCTCGTAGACGCCGTAGCTCTGGTAGGGGGCGGTGATGCGCAGCACCACCTCTTTGGCCGAGATGCGCTCGCCCTCGTCCAGCGCCCAGACCTCGCGGTTGTCCCCGGGCAGGGCGGCGGCCAGCAGCGCCTTGACCTCCTCGATGCCGCAGAGGACGCCGGCGCGGCTGCCGAAGACCTCCATGGTGGCCACGGGGTTGATGTTCTCTTTACGCAGGATTTCCACGGTGCGGGGGAAATATATGTCGGAGGTATCCCCGGAGAGGACATCCGGGGAGGGCCGGAACTTAAGGGAGGGCA
>MGNX01000102.1:9827-10584 GCA_001796935.1 Chloroflexi bacterium RBG_16_60_22 | reverse complement strand
GGGGTAGTCGCGGTTGCGGGCGTTGGCCACGGTGTGGCAGACACAGATATCGGTGCAGACCCCGCAGACGATTATCTTTTCCGGCTTCAGCTTTTCCAGCCTGGCCGCGAGGTCGGTGCCGTAAAAGGCGCTGTAACGTTTTTTCTTGATGACCTCGCCGGGGTAATCGGCCAGCTCGGGGATGACCTCGGACTCGGCCGTGCCGGCGACGCAGTGGGGCGGGAACATCTTGAACTCGAGGTCGTCGGGGTCGTGGTGGTCGCAGATAAAGAAGACCCTGGAGCCCCCGGCCAGCTCCCGCTCCAGGAGGCGCTGGATGCCGGGGATAATGCGGCGGGCGCGGGCGCCACAGTACAGGGGGCAGTCCGCCTCCAGAAAGCCCCGGAGCATGTCAATCACCAGGACCGCGTTAGCCATTCTACCTCACCCCCTGTGTCCCCCTCTCCTTACGAGGTGTCAAAGGAGAGGGGGAAGTTTTTTTGAAAGAGGGGCTTCGCCCCTCTTAAACACCCCGTCTAGTGCCGGAAGTGGCGGACGCCGGTGAAGACCATGGCGATATTCGCTTTATCCGCCGCGTCGATGGACTCCTGGTCGCGGATGGAGCCGCCGGGCTGGATGATGGCGGTGACGCCGATTTTGGCGGCGTGCTCGACGACGTCCGCGAAGGGGAACATGGCGTCCGAGGCCAGGACGCTGCCCCTGGCCTTGTCCCCGGCCTTCTCCCCGGCGATGCGGGCGCTGACGATGCGGCTGGGCT